>JAGYLU010000119.1 GCA_018400755.1 Acholeplasmataceae bacterium | reverse complement strand
TGGTGTCCGTGCCATCATGGTTCCAATCATCAAGGAAGGTATCCGGCACGGGGAAGTAGAGGATGATTCTTTCGATAGTTGCCCCATGAAAAGCAAGCGGATCGATAGATGAAAGCGGATAGGTGATGATCAGATCACCGATGGTGTGACCGAAGAAAGCGTAACTTGCAAAGCCATCAAAGTCATATCGTTCAATGACTACCGTTGAAGCGTTTGAATTAGGCGTGATGTAACGAAGGAGTAAGTGTTGTCCTTCGTTGTTTATGCCGGAAATCATCGATTGAAATGCCCATTGTTGCGGGATGGCGATCGACCTCATGTTCGCAGAGCCGTTTTCTCTCACGAAACCAAGATCGATCAACCAACCCGGGATATCATCAAGTGGTGTGGTAAAAATGATTTTCTCTGGATCTTCGAATGCATTCGAATCAATGGATTGGGTGGTGGAGGGAAAATGGATGGCCCGGATGGCCCTTGCTTCCTCGAAAGCCTGTGATTCGATGGTGAGAAGACCTTCTGAGAAATTGATGAGACGGATGGTGCTGTTAAGGAAGGCAAAAGCGGGAATCGTTTCCACGGCGGGGAAAAGGTCGATTTCCAATAAGTGGGGGATGTCTGCGAACGCATAACTTCCCAAATGATCGAGTGTCATGCCTTCTTCAAAAACAATCTCCGCAAGCAGCGATGCATCCTGAAATGCCGCTTCGCCGATCGAAGTGATCGTGTTTGGGATGATGATTTTTCTTAAGAAATCATTGTCATAAAATGCACGAGGCATGATCGTAGTAACCATGTGTCCTTCAATCATCCTTGGTATCTCAAGCACGGTCGGATGGGCTTCATCTTTCACGCCGGTGAGGTAAGCAGTCTCATCATCCCTGAGCACGTAGGTGAAGTAATCGTCTTCGGTCATTGCCTCAAAATGATCGGCCCATGACGTATAATATGTTTCGAACCAAGGCTTGCTGATGGCATCGATGTCCCCTTCGAAATAAATGATGCTGATGTCTTCCGGCATGAAATAACCGCCGACATGAGTGACGGAAGCAGGAATGATGATTTCATCGATCGATGTGTGATCGAATGCGGAATCACCGATGATTTCAAGGGTATTTGGTAAATCCATGGCTGATATGTTCGTGTTTTTGAATGCCCGGTCATCGATCTTTTGCAAACCGCTGTCTTCGGAAAAGGACACACGTTCTAAGTTGATGACGTTTTCAAATGCCGCTTCGCCGATATTCGTGATGGTGTTTGGGATGATGACTTCCGTAAGCCATGTGTTGCCGGATGCGAAATGATCGGCGATGGTGGTCACGGGATAACCTTGGATGGTTTCCGGGATCGTGAGTGATGATGACTTTGAGGGATCCTCAATGCCGAGCATCATGATTTCATTGTCCTCTGTCAACACATAATACCTGTTCTCATAAACACCGACGTCTCCCTGTGTGTAAATGACGGAGACACCTTGGTCCCAACCTTCTTCGAAGGTACTTGTGTCGATGGACACATCGACCAGGATCTTGGCCGATGAGCCGCTGAATGCACCTGCTTCGATGGTTTTTATACCCAGGGGCAATTTCACAAAGGATAATTGCGTCGTGTTTGAAAATGCATTTGCTTTGATGGTGTCGATATATTGACCCAGGCGGATATATGTGATGGATGAATCGGAAAAAAGGTTCGAACCGATCGCCGTGATCGCTTTGCGTTCAGGGCCATCAGGTGAGGAAAACAAGTTGACATTGAGATCATCCGGCAAGAAAAGCACATTCACATCCCGGCTGATCGATGTCAATGTGAGTTGCTCGCCTTCTGCGCCCGAGGAATATTGATAGCCAAACAGGTCTGTTGAGGGCATCCATGAAGCCATCAGGGTGATGTCATTGTCTAAATCGAATGTAAACATGCGATCGACGGGGGTATCACCCAACATCCAGCCGGTGAAGATAAAGTCTTGTTTTTCCAACACGGGCAGTTGCGTGACATCCCTGAAGTTGATGTCCAAAGGATCGATCGTTTCATCACTGTTTGTCTCAAAATTGATCTGATAAGTGATTTTCTCCCATTTTGCATAGAGATGCATGTCATCCGTGATTGACGCGGAAGGATCGTAGGGCACCGTCCGTGCCTCATCGGTGTATAAACCAAGGAAGCGGTGGTGGGGTTTTTCAAGGGTGATGCCTTCTAAGGAACCATCATCCGTCAGATAGGCGATGATGGGTTCGGTGTCGGAATCCCGGTGCAAAAACACCCGGCGCACGTCAACGAGGTCATCGTCTGTTTCCACGATACCTTCCGGCAGATGACTGAAGAGGAAATCGAAACTGTAATCAGAAGCATTGACAAATTCAGGCATGCGGATGATTGTTTTGTCGCCTTGTTGATCTGAAGGGAGCGCATCGATTTTGGCTTGGTGATAATCGGTGAATGATTCAGATCCCGTCAAAAAGAAGGTGTGGGCAAGTTCTTCGTTGCCTTCCCAGTATTGAAAGAGATTATAAGCGATGTCGATGTAATAAAACTGGCCATCATCAAGCCGTACGGACAGTGGTGCGTTTGCGACGGAAATCCCTCCGGTGTTATAACCGTAACTCACATAGGGCGGGTCGATGTTGCCGTGTTTAGCGCCGCCATAGGTTTTCACATATTCGATGTCATGGACGGTAAGCAATATATAAAGCAACTTCACGGAAGATTCGGAATACATGATGGGATTGCCGCGGGTGATGGTGGTGAAAAGATCATCATCACTCGAATACTCCGTGATTTCCTGACGGTTGTCTTCGAAAAGGTCAAAGACATATTGATAGATCAAAAACACTTTCGTGGCCTCATCCATATTTGGATCGATATTGAGTTTTTCTACATGGGATTGGATGTCTTCAAAGATGTCTAGGAAAAAAGCTTCCTCCCGGCACGGCGAA
>JAGYLU010000118.1 GCA_018400755.1 Acholeplasmataceae bacterium | reverse complement strand
CAACACCGGTCGTACCAGAGTCAAACCACCTTTTCCGACCCAGGTGGGCGTATACGGCAAGCCGACTTTGATCAACAACGTTGAAACGTTTTCGACCATTCCTTTGATCATTGCCATGGGGGGGAACGCGTTCGCAAAAATCGGCACCCCATCATCAACTGGCACAAAATTGATCTCATTGTCGGGCAATGTGAAGAATAAAGGCGTTTATGAGATTCCATTTGGTGTTTCAATCCGCGATGTCATCTTCAAATTGGGTGGAGGTGTTGAACAGAATCGAAAGATCAAAATGGTTCAACTTGGCGGGGCATGTGGTCCGCTCATTCCCGAATACATGTTGGATATGATGATTGATTTTGAACGTTTTGAGGAATTCGAGTCAAAGACTGGAGCTGGAGCGATCATCGTTATTGATGAGAGATTCGATCTTTTTACGATTCTTCTCAAGGTGGTGCGTTTCTTCGAGCATGAGTCATGCGGGAAATGTACACCTTGTCGTGAAGGACATATTCAGCTTGCAAATCTCATTCAGAAATTCATCGAAAGAAAAGCAAGTATGCAGGACATCACTTCTCTTGAGTCACTTGCAAGGGTGATTCATCAGGCATCATTGTGCGGTTTGGGTCAAACATCACCGACGGCGATCATCTCATCTCTTCGATATTTCCGAGATGATTACATCGATCGTGTTGAGCATCCTGAGAGAGGGTAGGAGGATACGTAAATGGTCAATTTAACAATCAATAATGTCAAGGTATCCGTTCAAGAGAACACGACAATCTTGAAGGCAGCCAAGCAGTTCAACATCAACATCCCGACCCTTTGCTATTATGAAGATTTGGGGATCAAATCTGATTGCCGTGTCTGTGTGGTGGAAATTGAGGGAAGCAAGGGTCTTGTTTCGGCATGTTCCACATTGGTCAAAGAAGGTATGGTCATCAGTATCAATTCACCAAGAGTGCTCAATGCCAGAAAGACCATTGTCGAACTTATCCTGTCAAATCATGATGTTCATTGTGCGACATGTGTCAAAAATTTGAAGTGTGAACTTCAAAATCTGGCCAACAATCTTGGAATTGACGAGAATCGTTTCCCAAGTGTCTTTGAGAAAATGGCGATTGATGACAACAATCCATCAATCATCAGAAATCCCAACTTATGTATCAAGTGCGGACGTTGTGTTGATGTATGCAACAATGTCCAAGGAACAAGTGTGTTGTCAATTCTCGGCAGAGGCCGGGAAACACGTGTGGCACCAGTCTTTGATGAAGACCTATCTGATGATTTCTGCACGTTTTGTGGGCAGTGTGCAAGTGTGTGTCCGGTGGGTGCCATCACTGAGAAAGATGATACTGATCTCGTATGGAACGCCCTGACCGACCCATCAAAACACGTCGTTGTTCAGATCGCACCGGCCGTTCGGGTTTCCTTAGGCGAAGAGGTCGGTCAAAAGATTGGAACCATCGTCACTGGCAAAATGGTCTCAGCTATGAAAATACTTGGTTTTGATCAGGTGTTTGATACGGATTTCACGGCTGACCTAACCATCATCGAAGAAGGGCATGAACTGATTCACCGAATCACATCTGGTGGGGTTTTACCGATGATGACATCGTGTTGTCCGGGTTGGATTAACTATGCTGAAACCCGTTATCCTGACATTTTGGATCACATCTCATCATGCAAGTCCCCGCAACAGATGTTTGGAGCACTGGCGAAAACATATTATCCTAAGCGTACGGGAATTGATCCCAAAGACGTTTTTGTCGTTTCCGTGATGCCCTGCACAGCCAAGAAATATGAGGCTAAAAGGGAAGAGATGAAGAGCCACGGAAGCGACCCTGATGTTGATGTTGTCTTGACAACGCGAGAACTCGGGAAGATGATCAGACAAATGGGAATCGATTTTGACTGTCTTGAGGAACAACCTTTTGATTCCCCATTTGGCATCACATCTGGGGCCGCAGCAATCTTTGGAGCAACCGGAGGAGTGATGGAAGCGGCAATCAGAACCGTCTATGAAGTCGTCAACAAAGAACCTTTGGAAAGTCTTGATTTCAAGGAACTGCGCGGGCTTGAAGGCATCAAGAAAGCCGCTGTCAGTTTAGGCGGAACACAAGTCCGGGTTGCTGTTGCTCATACCCTGCAGATGGCCAAAATATTGTGTGAACAAGTCAGAAACGGCACATCACCTTATGCATTCATCGAAATCATGACATGTCCGGGAGGGTGCATCGGCGGTGGTGGCCAACCTTATGGGACCACCAACAAGGTTCGCGTGGAAAGAATCGATTCAACCTATCGGTTGGATGCCAGCATGACGATACGCAAATCGCATGAAAATCCAGAAGTGATGGCGCTTTACGAGGATTTTCTAAAGGAACCACTTGGTGAACTGTCACACCATCTTTTGCATACCCATTATCATACCCGTAAGCATCAGACAGAATAGGAGTCAAACAGGACTCTAACGAACATGATCTTGTTCAGACGATGTCTTACCCGAATAAAGAAAAACGCCATTCACCAACCCGTGACGTCCACGAGGTTGAATGGCGTTTTTCAGATCAGATGTCCAGACCTCGATGGCATGTGACTTTCTTGCAGAAGTTACTGTCGTTTCTTGAGGTATGAACAATGAATCCGATGGCTGATCAGAAAGGTCGCTTTCGACCCGCCAGACATCGAGTGGTGATGTTTGCTTAACTTCTTAAACACAATTAGAGTCAAAGGCCATCATGAATGTCATTGCTCTTCATCAAGATAAGAGTCGCTTTCATGATTATGAAAAAGCGCATCACCGGGATGCGCTTGAATCTGATTTGACACTTAGGAGTCTGAGACTGTTCAAGATCACAAGAATCGTCGATGTCTCATGGGCAACGACTCCAAAGGGAAGATCAATCAGACCAAAGACGTTTGAGAGCATCAGGAAAGTGATGAT
>JAGYLU010000117.1 GCA_018400755.1 Acholeplasmataceae bacterium | reverse complement strand
ACATCGGATAGCAAGTAGAACTGGGCATTGTCAATATAGACCTTGTTGTTCTTCTCTTCGGAACCCCAAGTGATGGTACCAAGTTTGATTTCAAACTTGACAACATTGGAACCAGCTGAGGATGTCTGGGCATCGACGTTGAAGACATAGTAGATGGTTGTCCATTCATCAGTCACTTGGTACTGCAAATTCTTCACGGCACCGCCGTTGAAATCTTCGATCCAAGGATCTGACCAAAGTTCTAAGCCGGCCCTCATTCTCATCTGACGGGCAACATCAGCCTTGATGTCAAACTGGAACATGAATGTGTTGCCTGCTTGCAGATCATTGGTTGTGACACCCTTCAGATAAGGACTTGTCGCTGAATCCCATCCACCGGGGTTGACGATATCAACGACCATGACGCCATCTTGATTATAAAGCGTGACGTCTTCACTACCACCTGAGAGACCCCATTGGGCAGCATCAAGATCATTGTCAAAAACCGGATCAGTGATCACATTGGTATCGAATGCGAGTCTGAAATGAACGGT
Organism: Acholeplasmataceae bacterium; assembly: GCA_018400755.1. Classification (GTDB taxonomy): domain Bacteria; phylum Bacillota_I; class Bacilli_A; order Acholeplasmatales; family Acholeplasmataceae; genus RECG01. Next base: position 2,444 of record JAGYLU010000117.1, on the reverse strand, counting down.
TCTCATGATGCGTGTCTCATTTCCGGCACTGTCGCTGACAGTGATCGGAACCTGAACGGTTGCGACCTGATCGGTGTTGATGCCTTCAAGGTCAAGATCGACAGATGCGGTGATGTTGCCATCAATGTCGTCCATCGCTGTGACATTCTTGAGGACAAGTTGATAGAGGGCATCCATATCATTGATTGGGACGAACACTTCGGTTTCCGGAACATTCAGAACCGGTGCTTCTATATCAGCTGATTGGGCCATGATCAATTGAACGGATTGAACATCAATGACACCTGCGGATCCAAGCGCGAATGTGAGCGTTGAATCTTCAAGGACAGCGTCCATTCTGAAATACTTGACATATTCCGCGAACGTCTCTGTCAAAGTGATGGCATCACTTGAAGTGGTCGTGCCATCAAGTGTGATTGTGACATCTCTTTCCTGATCGGCCTTCGCTGTGAAGACAAGCTTTGCAAGACCAAACGGAGCGATGTCCAAATTGATTGTGCCGCCGCTGATGCCTAGTTGCTGCAACGTTGCCGCGCCTGTCATGGTCGCTGTCAGAACGCCTTCTGTGACCGTGCTGTCAGCACCTTCAAGAACCCAACCATCGGCGGTTTCAAACGCGCCATTGGTGATGACATCGTCATCGGCGAATGCGAATGTGCCAATTGACACAGTCAGGATCCGATCGCGTTCAGCAAGATTGCCAGCCGCATCCTCGACCGCATAGGAAAGCGTGTATTCACCTGGTGTCCAAATGTCAAAATCGCCTTCGAATGCGATGTCAGCGGTCACGTCACCATCAACGGTATCGTTGGCACTGACACCAGCCATCTCATCAAAGTCAGGATCACCGACAATGACCGTGAGATCCCCAGCACCGGAAATCAGTGGTGCTTCGGTATCGACCAAAACGACGGTGACAGTGATCTGAACGGTTGTTGTGTTCCCATCCGAGTCGGTGACTGTGTAGTTCGCCTCATAGGTTCCGACAACATTGGGATTGACGTTTCCGGAGTAAATGATGTCTTCCGTCAGATCGCCATCCTCAGCGTCAGTCGCAGTGATGCCTTCGAGGGGAACAAACGCTGTGCCTCTGGGAATTTCTTTGTCAATCGCACCAGCGATGACCGGATCATGATCGTCAACGATCGGCTCGTCACAAGCGACAATCAGAAAACTGACAATCAGAATCATCAATAAAACCTTAATCGTGTGTTTCATTTTTTCTCCCTTTCTTTCTATGGTTTTTTTCTCTATCTATTGCTTCAAAAGAGATTAACTGCCCGCGATACCTGAGCGGTCAACACCTTCGATGAACCATTTTTGGGCAAACAAGTAAAGAATGAGCAAAGGCAGGATTGAAAGCAATGTCCCAGCAAACTGTACGCCTTGGTTGAAGACATCGCTCGCCCCTTCCAAACCGACAGTTCCGGCCGGATATAGATTCTCATAAAGCGTCCTGAACCCAATGACCGCCATCGGCAAGGTACTGTAGGTGTTGGGAAAATATAGCAATGCCAAACTGGTCTCATTCCAATACCAGACAAACGCGTATAGCGATGTGATCAAAAAGGCTGGCAAGACCATCGGAACCGCGATCCTCACAAAGACGGAAAACGCACTTGCCCCATCGATTTCGGCCGCTTCTTTGAGTTCGACGGGAATCATATTGAAGAACTGATAGAAGATCAAAATGAAGATCGTCTGCCTGAAGCCAAAACCCAGAAATGCCGGATACGAAAACGCCTTGAGTGAGTCGAGCAGTTCGAGATCCCTGAATATCACATAGGTCGGAATCGCCATCAGGATTGTAGGGATCAAAAAGATCACCAGCAAGAGTGCCATCAGGATTTTCTTGAACGGGAACTCATAGGCTGAGAACCCATATCCAACCAAGGCTGAGCTGATCACAATCAAAACCGTTGGTACGGTACTGACCACCAATGAATCCTTCAGGGCATCGAAGGCGTTCAACGCCTCGATGGCACGGGCGTAGTTCTGGAATGTAAAGTTTCTGGGAATCCAGACAGTCGTCGGATCCACAAGATCGACCAATGGCATGAAACTGGTCACAACCATCTGCATCAGTGGATACAAGAAGATGAAGCTGATGCCAATCAACAAGACATAGAGCATTGTCTTGAACAACAATCCGTCGTTTCCATAACGGCCAAAGAGCCGTTTCCTAAGTCTGTTTTTGTTCATCATGGCCTCCTCACCGGTATCGTTTGGTCGCGACTCTGATCAAGAGGACATAGGTCCCGATAATGAGCAGTTCAATCGCGAACAAAATCCAACTGAGCGCGGAAGCGTACGCTCTTCCAAACCGGACATCGACCGTCAGTTGCTGAATCAGACGGATCAAGGCATTGTTTGAGAGATTGGCATAGATCACAGTCGTGTAGATGATGTTGATGATCATCAGATGATGAAGTCCTGGAAGGGTG
>JAGYLU010000116.1 GCA_018400755.1 Acholeplasmataceae bacterium | reverse complement strand
GTTTGAAGACGTTTGACATAAACTGTTGGTAGTTCTCTACATCCACTTCATTGTAGTCATTGAGTTGATACTGTGACTCACCGTCTTTTTTCTTCTGCTTTGCAAGTGAGATAGCATACGGAGGATCGATCTCGACCAAGTGGAACACACCATCAGGGATTTCCTTTGCACCTTCGAAGAAGTCTCTGATGATGAAGCATTTGGATAACTGATGAAGTTTACCTTCAGACTTTTGTGATTCAAGTTTCTGTGCAATCGCTTGTTTGACAATAGCTTCGTCTACTTTCTTGAGTACCTTAGAGGCATCAGAAGCGGTTCGGCAATTCTCGAATAGTTCAGGAAATGCATCTCGGGCCTCGGCTCGCTTTATTGCCATAGAGACAGACGCTTTCGTTATGCCTCCTAACATGTCACCAGTGTCAGCAATACCCCAGCCTTCCTTGCTTGGCCCAGGAGGTTTAACACCGTGGAGTTGTTGCTGCATCTGATGGATTTCTAGTGTGAGACGGTCAAGTTCGTAGTACTCCATATCTTTACGATGGAAGTTCTCAGCCTTCTCAATCATCTTCATTTCGAGCTCTGAGAGGTCTCGGTCGTAGATGCGAGCAGGCACCATAGTGACTTCGTTACGCTTGAGTACAGTGAACCTTCGCTCACCAGCGAGAAGAGTGAAAGTTCCATCTTGGTTGTCTTTGAAGGTGAGTGGAGTTGTGAGACCACTCTCCTTCATAGAAGATTCGAGCCCATCAAGGTCACCCATCTCTTCACGAGCTCTTTCACCAATGATAATTGATTCAATAGGGATCATTCCTACACAGCCTACGTCTATGGGCATTGTTAGTTTCCTCCACCAGTTAGTATTTTAAGTAATTCGGCAGCTTGATCAGCGTTCACTTTTGTAGCTGGTTTTTGTGTAACTTTCTTTTTCTTCCTTGTGTCAGGTATACGACGGCTGAGACGAATCTGACGGAGGAGTTCGAGAGCCTCGTCAGTTTGCATTTCAGAGATGGAGGTGTAGTCGAGATCATCAAGGTTGGCCATCACTCCCTCACTTTCTCAGCAGCTGTTTCTGCCTCTTTCATTGTTGGTAAGATGTCACGTGGCTTGCATTTGTTGCTCATTAGGATGCCCACTACCATTCCACCGTGGTCTTCGATGAGGTCTAGGACATCGTCGAGGATGTGGGAGAAGATAGCTTTGCGCAGGCCATAGTTGGTAATTAGTCGATCAGCACGCTCCTTTTGTTCAAAGGAGATTTCGAACGAGAAGCGGGGTTTGTAGTCTTCACTCATAGCTGGAAGCTCCTTAACTTAATGTTTCCAAACTTTGCAATTTTAATAGACATAGTATGATATGGAGTTAGGTCAGTGACAACTACTTCGTTTATGCCTGCATTGACGAGGAGAATCATGCAGTCTTTGCAAGGTATTTGGGTGTTCATGTAGAGGATTGAGTTGACAGTTGAAGCGCCTATGCGGGCAGCGTTGGCGATGCAGTTGGTTTCAGCATGGGCGGCAGGACAGTGGACCAGGCCCTCACCACTTTCAAATCCACCTTGCTTACGTGGACATATGCCCTCACAATGAGGAAAGTTACGAGCAGGTCCATTGTAACCAGTAGAGACAATTGAGTGGTCACGGACAAGGATGGCACCAATCTGACGAGACAAGCAAGGTGACTTAGATGCGACTGCATTGCAGATTGTTAGGAAGTAAGAGTCCCAGTTCATCACTATTCCTCCGATGCAAGGATGAGAGTGATGTCTAGGTAATTCTGTACATCAGCAATGAGTTCACGAAGGTATTTGATGTCATCTGACTTTGGGTGCGAGCCGTCAGCCATGTCAAGGATGTCAGTAAACTGCTTGGTGCAGAGGTCAACTGCTGCAGATTGAGTAGTGCACTTGCGCATCTTTGCCATCCGTCTGAATTGAACAAGGCGGTCTTCAGTACCTCCCATGCGTTTCTTTTCAGGTTTGTCGAGGAGCCGTTTGCGGTAGAGGTGGTGCTGGTCAATGAGGTTGATGAATGTAGAGTTGTCCATAACTTTCTCCTTTCATTAGTTGGTTTAATTTTTAAACGGACTTATTGATGTAGTCATGCAGAGTGTCAATCTTCCTCCAGTATTACGGTAGGCTTTATTCACCCTCCCGTCTGACCCTTGTCGCAATCAGGTGATCAACTCGACAAGAAGATGACCCCTGCCCTGTATCGGTCAAGCGCTGGCAGTCTCTGTACTCTCTGCATGACTACGCTTGTTACTTCCTCGTTACATACTTGGAGATAGTGTTCTGATCTCCGTATTCGTCACTCTTCTTCACACCCAGAATGACCCAGCCTTCGAGACCGATGAGGTCTTCAGTCCAGTCAAAGGGACGGCCGTAGTCCAGTCCCATGGCAGCTGCGAAGTTCTTAAACTTCGTCATGGATCGAGCAGCTTGTTTCGGATCGAGCTTGTCACGATCTGCCAGGTCCCAGAAGAAGTCATTGAACTCGTTCACGAGTGGGTCAGAAGGTACGTCGAACACAGGCTGGTACCACTGACAGCCGTTCTTGTCACTGACCCCATCTCGCACGTTGATGATGCGAGCTTTTACTTCCGAGCCACGAGGGAGGGTCTTTGGTTCTGGTGCGTCCTGGATTTCCTTTTCGAGATCACTGTAGTCTGCTAACATTTTGTTTCTCCTTTTTGGATTAGTTTGTTAATGTTTAAGAATCCTTTTCCTCTGTCATGTGGTCTATTATCACCCCCTTTCACACCATGACCAGGTTGTCCAGCCTTCTGGCAATCAGGTGAGATGCAATTACCTTCGCTGTCAACCTGGATTACACCACAGCCTTCGCAAATGACTATGGCGGCACGTCCTTGTTGTTCGTTCTTCTTGGTAGTGATCCCTGCGAGACCACCAGTGTCACGGTCAAAAAGTTCGATGGAGCAAGCTTTGCAAAATTCAGCCATTGGAACGCTCCTAACGTCTATCTTTCCACTCACAGTTGA
>JAGYLU010000115.1 GCA_018400755.1 Acholeplasmataceae bacterium | reverse complement strand
ATACTCATAAACGGTGGGGTCAATCTCAAATGCGTAATCAAATTTGAGATTATACCTGATCTTTTGGATGTTCAGGTAATGCCCGGCATGAGTGAGCTCATCTTTGACACTGATGATGTTTTTGCCCCTCGAGATACTGATCCTGAAGAAGTGCGACAAGGCAATGACCATCTCGATGACCTCATCGTTTCGATGATTCTCAGCCAGCCAGACGATCGAATCAAGGGTGTTATATAGGAAATGCGGATTGATTTGTGTCTGCAGGGCCAAAAATTCTGATTTCCGTTTCTCTTTTTGCTCACTGACCAGACGCTCCATCAGTCGTCTGATGTCAATGATCATATGATTGAAAGTCCCTGCCAAAGCGATGATTTCTTTCTGTCCTGTGACCTCGACCTCCTTGACCAAATCCCCCGATTCCACCTTTGACATATGACTCTTCAGTTTCTTAAGTGGTTTTGAGATGCTGTTGGACATGATGATCCCCAGCATGAGGCTGATGAAGAGCGCACTGGCAAAGATCGCATACTGGACATAGGACAGTTCCTGTCTGGATGCATAGACAGTGGAGACGTTGATAAAGGTGGCGATCCGCCATCTTGTATGTTTCAAGGTGTTGATGTTCACATACATGTAATCATCATTCAAGAGGACGCTCCGTCCTCCCAATATGATGTCATCAACGATGGTCTTGCTTTCGCAAGTGGCATCATTGCATGATTCATTCGAGGCATAAACAAATTCGGATGTCTCGTTTAGAATCAGGATATGTCCATTCTCTCCAAGATTTGTCTTTTGGGCGAGTCCGATCAGATTCTGGGTGGTCAGATCGATCAACAGAACCCCTTGTTTCAAGGTCGGACCTTGGTAATAGTTGATGCTTTTGGTGACCGTGATGACCTCGATAGCCCCTTCAGCGAAGACATCCTGGTCATGAGGAGCGGAAAAGTGAAAGATTTCCTTGTCCCGTGTGGCATTCACATACCATGGTCTTGTATTCAACCCGGTTGCGGGGACACGGGTATCGCTTGAGATCAAAACATGTCCGTCTGGTCGGATCAAAACCGCTGCCACCATATCTTCGCTCATCTCAGCAGCCTGCTGAAAAAGCGACTGAAGGCTTGACATGTCATCATCTTCTGTCAGTTCAATCGTTCGTCTTTCGAGATAGTTGGCCGTTCCAATGACTTCATCGATGTAGCGTTCATAGTTCATGATGACCTGTTTGTTGATCTCTCTTGAACTGTTCGCGACGATGTCGTTGGTGGCCCGGTTGTAGTAAGTGCCATACATGATGTTCGCGGACAAAAGGGTGATTGTGATGACCGCCATCATCGCAATCACGAAGCCTTCGCCGATTGTGAGTTTCTTAAACACGGACCTGATCCCGGTATTTCTTGGGGGAATCCCCATAATACTTCTTGAAGCTATGGCTGAAGTAATAGACGTCGTTGTATCCACAGGCCCTGGCAATATCAATGATCTTTGATGTGGTGGTCTCGATCAGGACTTTCGCCCGTTCCATTCTGACCTGGACCACATAGGTATTGAAGGTCATCTGCTTTTCCCGTTTCATGAGCATGCTGAGATAGGAGATCGAAATGTCAAGATGATCACACACACTGTTCAAAGAGAGCGTTGATTCATGGTAATGATCAAGCACATACGCCATGGCGTCACGAAGAATGGTCTCTGAACGGGATAGGTTGCTCTCAATCATGTGTCCTCTGAGCTTCAAAAGCATCTCTTTGGTCCAATCAAAGAGATCAGAGACACCCGTAAACCCAAGCATCGTCTCGATGAAGCGTTCATCAAATGATGCTTCGGTCTCGTCATTGGCAGATTGCCTGAATGACAGAATGATGTTTGCCAACGCGATGACAAGATGCTGGATATTGACCAGACGTTCCGAGGATTCCAAAAACCGTTCTTTATACGTCTCAAACAAGGCATCAATCGCCTCCGACGACGCATACCTGACGGTATGCTCGATCAATTTGATATCATCGGTATCGAGACTCGCGGTATGGGTTTCCTTGTTTTCAATGTCGTTGATATAGGCAATGCGGCCAATGTTTAGAAACCGGCTGTAACTGATGGCTTTTTTGGCATCCTTATAAGCGGTATGAATGTCTTTCAAACGGGTGATCACTTTCGAAATGCCCGCCCTGATCCTGATGTTCATATACAACTCAGCCGTCTGTAACAATTCATAGAGAAAGGCATCGAGTGTTCTCATGACCGAGGCATTGAATTCCTTGATGATGATCATGAAGGCATCCTGAAACATCATATGACGGGCAAAGGAGGCCTCTTTGAAGTGAATGGAGAAGACTTCACCCAACAAGACACTGATTTTCTCCATCGCAACCAAGTCATTGTCATCCTCACTTGACTCGATATCGATCAGACACAAGGCAAAACGACCACCAGAAACATCGACACCGAGATCCTTGAGCTTACCGATGTGTTCATCGGTATCGGTCTCAGACATCACGAGTCTTTGGATATGATGGTTGATGACAAAGGGCCTGGCATCATCATAATGACGCATGGCATGGGTGATACTGAATTTGCGGTCATATTCCTCATCAAGTCGCTTTTTCAGATCACTCAAGAACGCATTGATATCCGATGAGGTCAATGGCTTCATCAGATAACTGATGACGTTCAGTTGGATGGCTTCTTGGGCATACTTGAACTCATCATGACCGGATATGAAGGCAACTTTGACAGTCGGATAATCCCGCTTGAGCATACGGGCCAGTTCAATGCCATCAATGAAAGGCATCCGGATGTCGGTCAGAACGACATCAGGCTTGAGGGCTTCGACGAGTTCATAGGCATCGTGGCCGTTCCCGGCTTTTCCAATGACCTCGAACCCGCTTTGTTTGTCAATCAATGACGCAATTCGACCACGGATCTCATCCTCGTCATCAACAAGCAACAACTTATAATAATCTTGCATCTTTTCATATCCTCCTCAGTCAAGCATTCATCTGATACC
>JAGYLU010000114.1 GCA_018400755.1 Acholeplasmataceae bacterium | reverse complement strand
CTCGATCATTTTCAGAATCGCCAAGGAAAGATCAGCGACACTGTTCAAGGATGGGCTGTAGAGTTCAACTGAACCTTTGAGTACCAGCTGCAAAAACGGTACCGAATCAGTCATGAACGTGTAACCATTGGACATGAGCGGGGTATCAAGATAGACAGACGTTGCCCTGAAAAGATAATCATTGGGGCGGCTTAGGACCAAGGAGAAATCATCTAGTTCACCAAGTTCAAAGGCCATCTCTTGGATCATCTGTTCCCGGTATACCGTCTCTCTTTTCAATTGATAGGAAAATGATGTATCCCCGACACTGAGAAGCCCAATGGTATCAATGCCATACGCATCATAGTGCTTTGCCTCATCCAAGACGGTTTTCGACACATCCGCGATAGGGCGCACATAGCCTGATGTCCTCTCAAGATTCTCAAGCGGCATGTCCAAGAGATTCAAGGTCGTCTTCTTCAAAACGGTCTGAAACCATGACTGACGGTTCAAGACGAGCGGATCAGTGACCAGATAAAGAGACATTTGATCGCTTTCCAAAGCCATTGTCGAAAGTTCTTTCAAATCGGTTTTTCCGCCCAATGGCCGTGATGGATTGAAGGCCGTCGGATTGGCTCCGAAGAAGCCTCCCTTGTTCCAACTCTCATAGCCCAGCTTAAGGTTCTTCACACCTGATCCAAGCAGGTCAGAGGCGATATCTTTGGCTTCCCGGTATGTCGTAAGCAAGACATGCTGCTTTCCTAACAACCCATGTTTGAAGTCGATGCCGATCACCTGAAGGTTGATACCTGATCCCGCCTGATCTTCAAACTGGTCCAGTTCAAGCATCTCGCGGTAGTGCTTGGCCATGCCGGAATATCCGGCGTCCGTCTCCGAGAGCATCGTGTAAGAGACCTGATAGTCACTTGGATACGGGTATTCGTTGATGACTGGAATGGTTGAGATCTCCCCGCCGGAAAGTTCAATCAGGGACCGATCCCGGGTCTTATATAGAAAGTAGGTGGTGTTGATGTCTATGTTGTTATACATATAGGGATAACTGTGCAGCTCGGACGCACCAAATCCACTTTCCATGACCGCCAGAAACGCGGCTTGTCGGTATCCATGATTAATGCCGAAAAGAGGCATCGAAACGTCGAGATCAGTTTTCAGATGAGCCGCTTGGTTAGGTCTTTGTTGAATCCCAGGATCAAGACCATATAGGCGTTTCACATAAGCCGTCTCATAAGGCGTATCCTCATAACGGATCAACGCGCCACTGCCATCAGGAATCAGGGCATACCCGTTGATCTCATGGTTGCCTGAACCAAAGTATGGAAACAACGCGATGGACTGGACCTTATAGACCTTGGCGACTTTCATTGCGACTGTCTTATAAGGCACCTCGGTGATGCTCTCATGTGGTATCGTCACGGTGATACCATCTTCTCCCATGGTGACCGATACCACAAATGAGAGACCGAGTTTGACCATCTCAATATGGGCTGTGAATCCGGTAGCATCAATTCCATACTCAATCACAGTGCCCGCATCAGGATCAGTAAGCGACATGGTCGCCTCATTCAAGGTGGTGGCATCAAACACGCGTACCGTCACCCCGGACTCAATTGATTCCCGGACGGTGTCAGTATAGGCTTTCTCATAGATCCCAGGATGAAATCCGGTCCATATGTATCCGGCATCCAAGTCATGAAGCGCGATGTTCATCGTGGCCTCATTCAAGTAAAGGTCAAATCTGCTGTTTTCCAAAATCCGGTCAAATCCATACTCTTCAAGGTCCAAAGGTGTCAAGGATTGCGTGACCGGTGTGAGATCCTCTGGCATCAGATCAGAGGCCAGAATGTCAAGAGATGGACGATGATCATATTCAAAGGATGCGTTCATAGGTGCGAGGGCAAAGACCACGCCAATGCCAAAGAGGATCATCAGTCCCAACAAAAGCCATTTGAGCTTATCCACGGATGATCGCCTCCTTCATCAAGTCACCGATGAAATCGATGACTTGCCGAACCATGAAATACACCATGATCGATGCCAAAATCATCACAACCATCATCAAAGCGGTCAAAAGTATGTTATAAACCGTTTCGCGAATCGTGTAGTGATGCGTTTCCTTGATGGCAAAAAAGATGAGAACAGCTGTCCAAATGATCATCGCCACCAACAAAAACTGGTATAGAAACGCCTCATTGTACGTCAGCACATTGGACAACACGGTCATGACCGGTAAAATGATCAACACCGGGACAAGCGCACCCAACGTATTGACAAAGACTGCCTTGAGTGTCCCCTCCCCATCCATCAGCGATGAGACGAGGTAGTTCCCTAAGACAAAGGACACGAAAGGAATCAGAACCTTCATCAGTTCTTCCGTATAAACCGTCCGTTCAAGCACCCGGTCGGTAAAGAGCAATCCTGTGAACAACAAATGGATGGTATAGACCAAGACCAGCAAACCGATATAGATGACAGCGGTTCTGATTCTGACGGCGTCCCTGACCTTGACCTCATAGCATGCATCAGCGGGATTCTTGACAAAATAGAACAATGCGCCTAACTCCCTGACCATTGGTCTTCTTCCGATATTTTTCACACTGTTTCTCATGGGGTTCAGAAAAGCTGTTCTCCGGTCAATGCCCCCTACAATCATCAAACCGATCGAGAGCAGAAGCACACCCACCATGAACAGACCGGCATGGGAGAGCAAATAGACATTCCTGACTTCCCAATAGGCGTTGGAATATTCGGTCTTGGATTCTGAGATCAGGAATTTCTCCATCGCCTGTTCGAAATCGCCCTGCATATAATAAGAGAGGCCAACACCTTTGTGGGCAAGATCAAACAAGGCGTTATAACGCATGACTTCTTCCCAAAGCACTTGACTTTCGACGTACTTCCCTTGGTTGTATAGTCCCAAAGCCTCATGGACAACCTGACCGAAATGGGTCGGTCTGAGCACATGGATATTGTTGTTGGCCTGATCGAGAATCAAAAGGTCCCCATTTGACCTAGTGGCG
>JAGYLU010000113.1 GCA_018400755.1 Acholeplasmataceae bacterium | reverse complement strand
CAAAGTTGGCTCCGAGTTCTTTCCATTGGTCTACGGCAATGGTGGTCTGAGGAACATACGTCACCAATGGGTCATTCGAGAATTCCGCCAATAGAACTTCGAAACTGCCGTTTGCATCTGAAAGATTGGGCATTGGCGTAATATTGAAATATTGGACTGCATCGATCCAATCAGGGAGCATCAGCGCGCTCAACGTCATGGTCAATTCCAATCGACCGTCATCGAGTGTCACAACATGCATCATCGGATTGTGTGAGGGGATCTCGATCAAAAACTCATCGGTATCATCACTTTCGATAACGAGGTTGATGTAATGATAATCGCTTAAGACTTTCTCGCCTTTGATTTCTGGAGTGATATGGAAATACAAAAGCGAATTGAACTGGGCTTTCTGATCCCCGGTCACAACCGTTTTTCCATCCACCATCGAGACATTGCTCGACATGCCATTGAAATCAAGCATGCCCTTGTTGAAATCAACCAAGTCGCGATCATCAACGATCAGAGATTGTGGCATCAGAACGTCATCAATGGTATGAATCAGACCATTTCTGGCCAATCGATCAAACTCAGTGATGGTCGCGTCATTGATCATCACGTTCACACCTTCGATGGTGATATCAAGTGGTGAGCCTTCAAGGGAAGTCAAACTGTATGGCGCGCCATGTCTAAGCGCTTCTTCATCAATCACATCATTGACAACATGGTATTTGATCACCTGTTCCAAAGACTCATAAGCCAACAAATCCTCAAGCGTGATGCTTTGAGCATCCATGTATGCCAATAAAGCATCATCAGTGGGTGCAAACAACGTCACCAATTCACTACCGGACAACACCGGCATCAACCCCACCGCATCCGCGGCAGCAAGAAGGGTTGTAAAGATGGTTGCTGAGGCAAGAACCTCATCCACACCAGCTGGAATCAATACCTCTGAAAGGGGATGGATCACACCATCCTTGGCCTCAATCTCAGCACCTGCCAAGGGGACACCATCGACATAGACAACGTCACCATTGGTTGTGATTGATAGCGGCATGCCAAGCATCGTTTCAAGTGTCGTTGGCGCACTTGCTTTCAAGGTTTCCAAGTCATACGTCCCTTCGACAACATGATAAAGAAGCATGTTTGTCAAGTCGCTGCGGTCCAGCAAGCCTTCGGCTGTGAGTCCCAAATCAGCCAGTAGGGCCAAAAAAGCTTCATCATTGGGTGCGAAGAGCGTGTATGTGCCCGTTTCTTCGAACATCCCTTGAACCCCACTCTGATCAAGCGCATTATTAAGCACGGCATACGCCTCATCCACAGAAACCGTCTGGAGAATGCTCTCCAGCTGATCATCTTCGATGTCGTCACACGCATAGGTGACAAACAGTGACAAGAACAGAAACAAAACGACAAACACTTTTTTCATCTTATGGCCTCCTCAATTTATGGCAAATCTATGAATGCTGTCAGACTGACAATCATTGATCCGTCAGTCTGATCGTTTCATGATCCGTTGTTGGTCAGTCTGACATCCGCGATGGTGATGCTTCCCGGTTGTGTGGTATCGATATGCATGTACAAATTGAATCCTTTGGTAAACTTCCAAGTGGATGCGATACCGGATGTCGGTGTGTCAAAAGCGAACGCATAAGACGTCACTCCAGGGGTCAAGAGGATCTCATAAAAGGCAAGATCGACCTCGAATGTGATCACGACCTGCTGATTAACGGTCGCTTCAAATCGGAACCAACGGTAATAGAATGTGTTGTTTTGGACAAAGTCACCAAAAACCCTGGTATAAAGCGTGCCTTCTTCATCATCGGTGTCCCATGCGATAGATGTCAATTCACGATCAAGCATCAGGGTATCACCGATCTGCATCCAATCATCAAACGCGACCGTCTCGGTGACATCGTAGGTGACAAGAGCGGTCGAAGAAAATTGTGCGACCTTGATCAAAAACGTGCCTTCGCTGTCGGCCTGGCCAACCGCTGGCGTGATTCTGAACAAATCGATCGCATCCAGATCACGGTCAAAGAACAAGAGTCCAAACGAGATGGTTACCGTCAGATGTCCCTCATCATCGGTTCTAAGGTGATGATCGGCCCGATATGCCCAATTGGTGTTGAACTGAAACAAAAACGCTGTGTTCGGGGTCGCTTCAATGCTGATATTGATATGGTCAAAATCTGAGAAACGTCCTTCAATCCGACTTGTGATCGCACTTGTCGTGAACGCTTTCTCATAAGCGACCAGAACCCCATTGTCCTGTTTTGTGAAAGTCGCATCCATGCCATTTTCACTCGTCCAAAGATCGTTGAAATCAAAGGGCATTCCGTCTCCTTTATAACGATTGACGGTTTCTTCTGGGCGATCTGCCCGTGCCTGGTTCTCAAAACCGGCGAACATGATTACAAACGATCCTGTTTTCGCGATTGCTGTATCCGGATTCACCGTCAACCGGATGTCGCTGATCGTGCTTTTGGCGTCTGATGGCAGGTCTTCCAAAAAGAGGGTCATCGCCTGTGTTTCCCCGTTCAGAATCAGTTCATATGAGGGCATCGGAATCCCGGATAGCATTGGATCGGTGGAAAGCGACAACAAAAGCACTGTCCCAGTGTCGCCACGTACTGTGAGATTGACATGATCAAAAGACGTCCTTTGATCAGAGACATGCGCGAACAAAGTCGCGTCCCGCCCTGGAAGGGTGGAATAATCAATCACTGTCTGATTGTTGTCATCATCTATGCCAAACTGATATCCGTCATCATGCCAGACATGATTGAAACTGAATGCTTCCATCTGACCATCATCTCGGGCCACATCAATCGGTCGGTCAGTGTTTATATACCCTTCCCCTTGAAGATCATCGATCGACAGTTGCATCATCGTCACCGAAAACCATCCCCGATGTTGATCAAAAGAAGGCGTCGCGACCCATGAGATCGTCCGTACATGACCAAGATCAATGCCATGCCTCTCATCATTGAGATCGATTTCAAAAGTCGTTTGTGCGTCTTTGAGTCTGAACACAATATCGGATGTCCTGATATTTGGATCAGGTCCTGA
>JAGYLU010000112.1 GCA_018400755.1 Acholeplasmataceae bacterium | reverse complement strand
TCGAAAACATCCTTGATACCGCGAACGCTATTTCTAATCAGCCCATTACGGATGTGATTTCAGGTTTTCATATGTTTTCCAGATCGTCTGGGAACACTGAATCCGATCTGGATATAACGATGATTGCCAGACGTCTCAAGACGACCAATGCGTCGTTTCATACGCTTCATTGTACCGGTGTCAAGGCCTACGAACGGATGAAAGTCATCCTTCAAGACCGATTGGACTACGCATCTGTCGGAAAGGTCATTGAACTGAACTGAAAAAGGAAGGTGAGATCATGTGTGTCTTTTGTATCGCATACCGTGAGAAGGACAAGGTCATCATGGAAAATGATCATGCGTTTGCCATGTATGACGGGTTCCCCGTCAACAAGGGGCATACGTTGATCATCACAAACCGTCATGTGTCATCGTTTTTTGATTTGTCTACAGAAGAACGACTGAGCATCAATCTTCTGATAGAGGACATGAAGACAGTGCTTGACAACACCTATCATCCTGATGGATACAACATCGGTGTGAACATCGGCGAAACTGCCGGTCAGACCATAGATCATTGTCATATCCACCTGATTCCCCGTTACCAAGGGGATGTCAGCCATCCGCGTGGAGGGGTCAGGGGGGTCATTCCTTCAAAGCAGTCATATTAGACTCAAGACAGATCATCTTTTGTTCCATAAAGGCATCTGACCGTGGTGTTCCAAAGGGGTTCAAGTGATCTTGATTTTCATCGAATAAATCGACAGATTGTCTTGCAAAGCATCTGGTCATGGACTATAATAAAGTTAAGTGAATCGGAAGGATCGGTGTCTTAGGACATAACAGGGAACCGGGTGTGAATCCCGGGCTGTCCCAGCAACCGTGATACGGACGAAATGCGATATGTCACTGCGTAAGCGGGAAGACGCAAAGTAGGATGATGTTAAGCCGGGAGACCTACCGAAACCTCCAATGCACGTCGTCTTCTGGGGCTAGGAAGGACAACACTTTTTTGTCTTTGTCCACGTCCTCGAGACGTGGGTTTTTTATAGACAGAAAAGGAGAACATCATGAAAAAAGTCTATGGTTTGTTGCTTGTTGTCTTGACGCTGGTCGCTCTTGCTGGGTGTGAAGAGTTGTTGACCGATCCCACGTTTGAGACATTTGTGGTTGAAGTGGAATCCTTATCCGAGGAAACACTCGTTTCGGTCCAGATTCCTTATGTGCAAGATGATGAAAGATCCAATCTTGAGATTATCGAGTCTTATGTCACATTGGATTATGACGTCTATGACTTTGGTGTCTTTATCAAAGGGATCGATGGTCATTATCCACGCGAGTACAACGTCACCTACAATTATTGGTTTGCACTTTATGTCAATGGGACAATGTCTGATGTGGGGATCGCCGATGTCGTCCTTGAAAAGGATCTTGTGATCACGTTCAAGGAGTCGACCGCCCTTGATGAGACCGATCTGATGGTCGATGAACTGATTGTTGGCTTTATAGAGACCCATCTGGAGACTTACCTTGATGCCGCGATGTTCAATCATCATGTCGTGGCTGCACTCTATCAGCTTCATCAGGCTGGACATGAGGTTTTAGCTCTTGAAGATCAGCAGGATAACGCCAGGACCTATCTATCAAATCTTGGTCAGGCGAGCCCTTCAAACCTCTTCAAATCAGTTATCATCAACCAGGCGTTCATGCTGGAGATGGCCTTTGAGTCAGAAGACATCACCGCGAACAATCACTATGATGCCTTGTCTTTGTTGTCCGCGCTTGACGTGCTTGATTCCAGGGAAGAAGACCGCAACGCGTTGGTCCAGATGCTCGTGACGGGGATGCCAGAATATGCTGACGCCGATTATGCCGGAATGCTCTTGGAAGTCCTTGCCGGACACGAGGACCAAGAAGGTGTGAACGAGATGATTTTGGATCTGCTTGACACGCTCCTAATGGATCTGACCGAACAAGGGATGTCATCATGGGGTGCGGCCAATGCCGCATCGACCGCCAATGCCATCATCGGTCTTGTCGCCCAAGGGATTGATCCGCGTTCTGATGCCTGGACTGCAGAAGACACCGATCTGATCGAAGCCCTTCTTACCTATGCCAAGAACGATGCGTTTATCTGGAAAACAGGTGAGACCTTGCCTGATATGATGTTTTCAACACCACAGGCGTTCGCTGCCTTGGTTGTCTATAAGGTTTTTCGCGATACTTGGGGCAATCCCGCAACCCCATTATTTGACTGATTTGTCACAAAGCTATTCAGGAAGGAGACGCCAATGAGACGGACCATGTTCAAAATCATCCTCACCCTGATCATCATTGGCGCTGGGGCCGCCGCGGTGGTCTTGATGCAAAAAGACAACCGTTCAGAGACATCTGGAACCATGACCATCGAGATTGTTGATGATGATGGCACTGTGCTTTTTGATGGTGTCGTCCCTTTCGAGGAAGGGGACACGTTCTTCGACGTGCTTCAAAGGCAGTTTGACCTGACATGCGCGACCGCAGATTACAAACCGGATCCATCGTGTGATGTCGTCACCTTCTTTGGTATTGGGTATACGGGAAGAGTCGTTCTGGGAATCGCTGGTGATGACTTCTCGCTATCAACGGACTGGACCCATGCCTTTCTGGCATTTCTGATCCACGATGAAAATGAGTACATGCTCGCCACCAATGGGGTCAGCCAGATACCCTTTGGTGAGGGGAGTCGGATCAGAATTGAGAAACGATCAACAGAATCGAGGGAATCATCATGAGCGCTGCCAACAAAACCATCAAAGATACCGTCTTGCTGGCCATGTGCGCAGCGGTCTTGTTTGTCCAACAACTGGCCTTGTCGTTTCTTCCTAATATCCAGTTCTCAGTGCTTTTGGTTGTGCTCTATACCCGTCTCTTTGGATTCAGAAAAACAACGCTGATCATCATCGTCCATACCATTGTCGTCAATCTGTTCTCACCCTTTGGACCGGTTATTCCTGTCTTTCTTCCAGCCATGTTCATTGCCTGGATGCTGGTACCGGTATTATTGTCGACAGTGTTCAGGAAAGTGGATACCCCTTATG
>JAGYLU010000111.1 GCA_018400755.1 Acholeplasmataceae bacterium | reverse complement strand
TGACCACTGACAGTGAAGGTCTTTTTCTTCTCGTTGACACTGATCGAACCAGCACCCGCCACACAGCAGCGTCCCATACCACGGGCAACAACAGCGGCGTGTGATGTCATCCCACCACGGGATGTGAGAATGCCGGATGAAACGATCATCCCTTCGATATCCTCAGGCGATGTTTCCTGGCGGACAAGGACAACTGGCAGTCCGTCAGCAGCTTTCATTTCTTTCGCTCTTTCAGCGGTGAACGCAACCCGTCCGGTCGCGGCCCCTGGAGAGGCGTTCAACCCTTGGGCGATGACGGTTGCTGTCTTGAGGGCCTCAGCATCAAACTGGGGATGGAGCAACGCATCAAGCTGGGCGGGGTCAACCTTGAGGAGTGCTTCTTTTTCAGTCAGGACGCCTTCTTTGACCAGGTCAATGGCGATCTTCAAAGCGGCTTGGGCAGTCCGTTTGCCGTTTCTTGTCTGAAGCATGTAGAGTTTGCCTTTTTCAATGGTGAACTCCATATCTTGCATATCTTTGTAATGGGCCTCAAGTTTGCTTGATACCCTGACGAACTCGTCATAGAGTGCCGGGTTGTCTTTTTGCAGTTCAGCAATCGGTTTTGGGGTCCTGATCCCGGCAACAACGTCTTCACCTTGGGCATTGAAGAGGTATTCGCCGTAAAGTTCATTGGTACCATCAGATGGGTTTCTGGTAAACGCGACGCCAGTCCCGGAATCCTCACCCATGTTACCAAAGACCATGGATTGGACATTGACGGCTGTTCCCCATTCGTATGGGATATGGTTCATCCGACGATATGTGTTGGCACGGGGATTATCCCATGACCTGAACACGGCGGTAACAGATTCGATCAACTGGACTTTGGGATCCTGTGGGAATGGATCACCTTTAAGTTCCTGATATCTCTTTAGGAAACGTCCGACGAGTGTTCTCATATCATCCGCATCCAAATCAGTATCAAGTTCGACACCCTTGGCTTCTTTCATTTCCTCCAAAAGATGTTCAAAATTGGCTTTTTCGATGTCCATGACGACATCTGCGAACATTTGGATGAAACGCCGATAGGAGTCAAATGCAAAACGAGGGTTGCCTGTCAGATTGGCAAGTCCTTCAACAGACACGTTGTTCAAACCGAGGTTCAAAATCGTATCCATCATCCCTGGCATTGAAGCTCTGGCACCCGAGCGGACTGAGACCAAGAACGGATTGTTCGGATCTCCAAATGTCTTACCGGTCAATTTCTCAGTTTCTTCCATGGCGCGATAAATCTGTTCGATAATCTCCGGTCTGATGACCTTGCCTTGGGCATAGTAGTCGATGCATGCTTCGGTTGTCACTGTGAATCCCTGCGGTACCGGCAAGCCAAGTTTGCTCATCTCTGCGAGATTCGCACCTTTGCCGCCAAGAAGATTACGCATCGATGCGTCAGCTTCCTTGAACATGTACACAAATTTGCTCATTGTCATATCCCTTTCTTATATTCATTCTTTATCTTAACAGTTTCTATGAAACTTTTTTAACCAACTTGTATAAGTCATTCTTCGGTCTCGGCTGATCGATCACATGTGCAAACGGCATATGGATCATCCGCGAATCATGAACTCCGACACAAACACCGAAGATGCCATCACTGATCAGATCAACGGCATATGAACCCATCCGTGACGCCAATATCCGGTCTTCAGGAGATGGTGAACCACCCCGCTGGATGTATCCTAGGACGGTCGCTCGAGAGGAAAATCCTGACTTTTCAGAGATTTCTTCAGCCAACGCATGAACATCAAACTGTTTCTCAGTCACAACAATGATCGCGTGACGCCTGCCTTCGGCCTTATGCTTTTTCAGTTCGTCAATGATGATGTCCTTATCGACTTGATGCTCTGGTGTGATGATGAACTCCGCCCCACCACAAATCCCTGCAAACAATGCCAAGTCACCACATTTTCGACCCATGGTCTCGATGATACTGCATCGCCTGTGAGATTGTGAGGTATCACGTAGTTTGTCAATCGCATCAACAATGGTCTCAACCGCGGTATGGAATCCAATCGTGAAATCAGTGCCAGCGATATCGTTGTCGATGGTGCCGGGAAGTCCGATCGTCTTAAGTCCCATCCGTGTCAGTTCCATCGCGCCGCGATACGTCCCATCGCCACCAATCGTGACAAGGACACTGATATTCCGTTTCCTGAGATTCTCAATGGCGATCTTCCTGACATCCTCATCCTTGAACTCAGGCAGCCTCGATGTTCCTAAAAAGGTGCCCCCTCTAGAGAGCATACCAGAAACACTTTTGTGATCCAAAACAACCATGTCATCAGCAACCAATCCCCGATAACCGTCACGAATACCATAGACTTCGTATCCATAACCTTCTGCGGAACGGACAATGGCCCGGACAGCGGCGTTCATTCCCGGAGAATCCCCACCTGATGTGAGAACACCTATTTTCATCACATGCACACCCTTTTTTGTCAAAATCACATGCACTACCATTATATCACAAGGTGTCTTCAAAGCATAGGCAAACAACCCCTGTTTTTTTATGATGTGAGACCGTTTTTCTCCTGTTTTTATTGGGTTTTGACGGTCTTTCATGGTAAAATGAAAGAAAATCAAAGATGGTGAGGACTATGAAAAATTTAAAAGGTGCCGCCCTTCTCGGACAATCGGGAGGACCAACAAGCGTCATTAACGCCAGTGCGGCCGGCGTATTCCTAGAAGCATTGAAACAAGAAAACATCACAGCCGTCTATGGTGCCGTCCATGGCATCAAAGGCGTCTTGAATGAAGATTTTTACGATATCACAAAAGAAGACATCGACGAGCTCGAGCGACTCAAAAACACGCCGTCATCAGCCATTGGCAGTGTCCGCTACAAACTAAAAGACCCCAAAAAGGATGACTCTGATTACCGTCGTTTGCTTGAGGTCTTCAGAAAGTATAACATCCGCTTCTTCTTCTACAATGGCGGCAATGATTCCATGGACACATGTAACAAAATCAGCAAGTTCTTCAAAAAAGAAGGATTTGACTGTAACGTCATGGGTGTCCCGAAGACCATCGACAACGACTTGAATGTCACTGACCATTCACCAGGCTACGGCAGCGCTGCCAAATATGTGGCAACCTCCTTCATGGAACTCTATCATGACGCGACCGTCTACGATACGCCGA
>JAGYLU010000110.1 GCA_018400755.1 Acholeplasmataceae bacterium | reverse complement strand
GTAAGACTTTCTCATTTTGAATCATACACTTGATAAGGTGCCTGATAACCTTTGGAACGATAGTATGTCTATAAATCGTTTTTTCAATACTTTTTTATGCGCGACTTACCCTTCACTCATGTCTACCCATCGCTTTTTTTCTACAATCACAAACGGCACTACCAAAAGAAACAACCCAAAGAGGATCACTGTCTCCCGCCGATCAGTCATCACAAAAGGGATGACCATGTTCTCATAAGAAAACCTTTGAACCTCATAAAGCGTTCCATCCATCACAACCATCTCATCTCCCTGATCATTTGCGAGATAGAAGAGAAGCGGATCCTTAGTGCTTAAGGAAGACTCAGTCTGATTGAAGCTGAGACCTTGGAAAAGCGCATCTCTCTCACCATAAGTGCTGATCAGGTTCCCATCATCATCAAGATAGATCAGATACGGCGCCTCATTCACATCAAGGGATAGCAAAAAACCTTCTTTGGTTTTTCTGATGTGATAGAGATTGCTGTTGATTGGATCATCAAGCACAAACAACAACTCATACCCCATATCAGTCTCTTTCCAGACGGATGCGGTCCGGTCATCATCTATCCAAAATGGCCAATATCCCTGATCACCAAAAAGGACATATCCTTGGTCATAGGAAAAAGCATCCATCCCCCGATAGGAGATGACGCCACCATCAAAATTGATGTCTGTGACCAGTCGCTCCCCCTCACCAAGACCAAGGTCAGAATCAACCTGATACCGGCGTATCGTATCAGAGCTGATCTGATGATCAACATAGACTTGTTGATCAATCAGGGTCAGGACAGCCCCGACAATATCATGTTGTGAAAATCCATGGGTCTTGAGCAAATCAAGTTGATGATCATAAATCTCAAGTGTGATCTGATGATCGGTTTCCTTGAGCACATAGACATGATGCTCATCAACAATGGCATCGATGGCATCCTGAAAAGACGTCTCATCAATGCTATCAAATGACATGTCTTGCTTGAAATCAACCGTTCCCATCATATTGGGTTCATAACCAATGATATAGAGAACCCCGGAAGCGAACACCAAGAACGTCAACACGCGTCTGATCCTAGGTGTCAAAGTGACCTTATAAGCCTTTTTTGCATAAAAGAGATAAGCCAGTGTCCCTATCACTGATAATGTGTGTTGGATAACCATCGGCGTGTTCTCCAAGATGATTGCGAAGAAAGCGTAGACAACCCCTGCAAAGATCGCCGTAAAGAAGTAATCCAATGTCTTCTTGGTTTTCCATGAGAAAACCAGATAACTCATTGAAACGATAAAAAAGATGATGCTCTCGATTGGACTGAGCGTGAGCGGCGCAACAAAGACAAAAACCAGATATGCTGTGAAGACAATTCCGTCCATGGTCTTGAGTGTCGCAATCATGACCCTTCGCTTATGGTTGGCCAAGTCATCCTGATGGTTTGCTTCATTGACAAAAGACGCATAACGCATGATCAAAAAAGTGATCATGAAAAGAGCATTCACGCCATATAGAACATACGACCTGCTTTGAAGAAGAGAAAACGCCCATCCAAACACGAGAAACAATCCAAAACCGATGGCGAAGATCGTCATGATTTCTTTGATCCGATAGCGGATAGACCATACTTTGACTGTGTCTCTGACATAACCAAAAAAACGCTTGCAATGTTCAACAAACGATGAACTTCCATGATTCATAAATGTATTCTCCTTGTCATTTGGTGTGTGGGTTTGGTGCTTTGAATCGGATCAACACCTGATCACACCATATGACAAGCTGCGATTGATGATTGAAGTGAATGAGATCAACAATATGGTTTTTCTTTCCCTGATTTCTGAGTATGGCACTTGTTCATACCGTGTCAAGAGCTGTTTCAGCCATTTGATGAACCAGTTGACCAATGCCTTGCCTTTTTTGATCAGGTCATAGGCGACATGAATCATGATCATGAACATCAACAAAACATATAGGATGCCATGCAAGACTTCAAACTGACGGGTCGATGCTCCAAGCAGACTGTAAAGGGCAACCGCGGGCATCACCAAAAAGAAGACTTTGAAGACTTCCAGATATCTGATATGCCCTTGTGGTGTGACCAATCCTTTGAACATGATACGTCACCTCTATCAATATCATATCATATGTCATCAGATGTCTGATCAACTTGCTGATCATCCACGTCAACGTCAATCTCTTGTCCGAAATGCAGGTATGATCTTCCTGATCATCTGATCATCTCTTGGGCTTCTATGACAACGGCTCCGATCTCCTGGATCATCACCAAGGCCTCACCCTTGATCCGATACTCCCCTTCGTTCCCAAAAGAGATTGGCGATCTGTTTTCGGTTCCAATGACATAAACCGTCTGATGCTCCTGATGATTCAATGTGAAAAAGAGCGAAAGCGACTTCTTGGTCACAAGCACATAAAGAAACGCAATCACCCCCGCCAGAGCAAACCCACCGATGGCCAGTTCAATCATCTGACCAAAGAGCATCGCCAATCCGATGATCAAAAAGACCACACTCAGGATCACAAAAAGCATTTTTCTCTTTCGGACGAATCCCCCAGAAACCGATTCGATGCTTTTCAGTGCGACTTCCTGAATGTCACTTTGCTTGCTTGATTGTTCAATCAGAAGCACACGCTTGTTTGTCACCTTGAGGTGACACTCAACAATTTTCCTAGACTCCCAGCGCGTCGCGAAAAAGTAATCCTTGATCTCAACTTCACCTTTCGCCAACAACAATGCCATACTCAACCAGATCCTTTCTATCCATTGTGAACCCATCAGAAGACCCTGACAAATCGATTCATCCTAACAAAAGACTTATTCTTCTGATGACGTCTTGATCCAACCTTTGCTGACCCAGTATTGTCGATCGATGTTGTCATGATCATACCCTTTGATCATCCATCCCATCGCTTTCCTCAAGATTCTGTGGAACAACGTATGCCTCATTTTTGTCCGGCGATTCAAATCCTTGTCAAATGACACTGCCTGTCTATGTGTCTTGTTTCCGATCGTTTTTTTGAGTGATGGCTTGATATCTTCATAACAACTTGCCTGGATGGCAAACCCAAGTTGATGAACCCTTTTGAAACCCATGAAAACAAGGGCTTTTCTCATGGTCCCATTGGTGCGCTTTGTACCTGATCCGGCGGCTGTCGAGACAACGAGACCAATCTTGTCAAAG
>JAGYLU010000011.1 GCA_018400755.1 Acholeplasmataceae bacterium | reverse complement strand
GGTCTCAATGTTGAACGTTGGAAGCGTGACCTTCTGATTGGTCATCGCAGCAAGATCATAGGCGAATCCGAGGACAGAAAGCAGATCGGAGCGGTTAGGGGTCAATCCCAGTTCAAGGACGAAGCCTTCCTGGCTGATGACCTCGAGGGCATCAAGTCCGGGTGTTGTTTTCTGATCAAAGGCGTAAATGCCATCACGATAACGCTCCGGCACATTCTTCTCATCAAAACCTAATTCCTGAAGACTGCAGATCATGCCTTTAGAGACAGCACCTCTGATCTTTGCTTCTTTGATGATGAAATCGCCGGGCAGAACTGCGCCGACTTTGGCAACGATGACATCCTGACCTTTTCTGACGTTTGGTGCCCCGCAGACAATGTCTAGGATCTCGGTACCGATATCAACTGTCGTCACGGACAAATGGTCGCTGTTTGGATGTTTCAGACAGGTCAAAACATGACCGGTCACGAGATTGGTTGCGGTGTTGATTTTCTCAAATGATTCGGTCTCAATGATTTTCTGGTTGGTGATGGCCTCAATATCGGAAGGGATGTTGATCCATTTTGAGAGCATGCTCGATACAATTTTCATACGTTCACTCGACCCCCTTGAACTGGTTTAGAAACCTAAGATCATTGGTATAGAAATGTCTGATATCATCGATGCCATATTTCAGGATGGCAATCCGTTCAACACCGACACCAAAGGCAAATCCGCGGTAGACATCCGGGTCATAGCCACCCATCTTGAGCACATTCGGATGGACCATCCCCGCCCCAAGGATCTCAATATAGCCGGTTGTCCCATCTTTTTTGACATAGGAGACATCGACCTCGACCGATGGTTCGGTAAATGGAAAATAAGATGGTCTGAGCCTGATGTCGCGGTCTTCCCCAAAGAGGTGTCTGGCCATCTGCTTCAAGACATCTCGAAGTGAGGCCATCGAGACCCCTTGATCGATCAAAAGTCCTTCAATCTGCATGAACTGATGGCTATGGGTCGGATCATCATCATCGCGCCGGTAGACTTTGCCGGGACAGATGATCCGAAGCGGCTGGCCTTTGCGTTTGAGCATCGCGCGGGCCTGAACCGGTGAGGTATGGGTTCTCAACAACATCGTCTCATCGGTATAAAATGAATCCTGCATCGCCCGTGCCGGATGATCCTTTGAGAGGTTCATCATCTCAAAATTGTAGTGGTCGTTTTCGAGTTCTGGGCCATCTTCGATCTCATATCCGAGGCCGACAAAGAAATCCTCAAGATCCTCGATCACTTGGGTCAAAGGATGAACGGTTCCTTTGGGAAACCGGACACCAGGCAATGTCACGTCAATCCGGCCATCTTCAAGATTTTTCATGAGTTTTTCTTTTTCTAGCATATCCTTCTTCTCTCGGATCGCATTCTCAAGGTCTTCTTTGGCATTGTTCACGGCCTGTCCAAAGACCGGCCGTTCCTCTGGGCTCAACGTGCGAAGCGTCTGCATCACCCCGGCAAGTGTCCCTTTCTTGCCGAGGGCCCGAACCCGGATCTGTTCGAGGGCATCGAGCGTCTTGGCGTCATTGATCTCACCTAAAATCGATGATGTCAACGCCTGTAGTGTATCAGTCATAATGGTCTCTCTCCTTTGGTTTGATGGATATAAAAGAAAACGCCTTAGGACAAGCCTAAGGACGTTTGCACGCGGTACCACCTTAGTTCCCGCAAGACCTGCGGGCTCTCAATTGTCCTTAACGCGGACCAACGGGTGGGATTGGCACCTCTTGGGGATGAATTCGCCGAGCATGTCAGACGTGGCTTGCAGCAAATGCCACGCTCTCTTGGCAGACATGAAATCGGGTACTCTTTCCCGTCATCGAGTTAATTTCGGTTGGCTGACAAAATAATCAACAATCTGATGATTTCGATATAGATCCAGACCAAGGTGACCATCAGGCCAACCGAGACCATCCATTCGTAACGCTTGTCCGCGCCACCTTCGACAATCGACTCCGCTCGGTCAAAGTCAAGAGCGAGCATGAGGGCACCGAAGATGATCAGGAAGATGCTGATTCCGATTGCGATTGCCGGACTGGTAATCGTGTAGACCCCAAGCATTGAAAGCAATCCATAGAGGATGAAGAAGACAAGAATCGACAACAAGACACCATACATGATGCGTCTGAACCTGGTCGTGACCCTGATCGTCCTACTCGAATAGAGGAAGAGCATGACCAGGAAGATCGAGGCGGTTCCAATCAACGCGGTAATCGCGGCCCCTTCGACGAAGGCCTCAGCAAGCACGGTGACAAAGCCTAGAACGACCCCTTCGGCGGCCGCGTAGATAAACGCAAACGGCATCGCCAATCTGACACTTCTCGAAGCGACAATGACGGCAATCAATGCCACGATCATCGATCCAATCAACCATCCTATGATGTTCTGTTCATTCATGAAATTGGTGATGACAATATATCCACTCAAGGCCGCGGCGATAAACAATGTCAACGTCTTGAAAACAATGCCACGATAGCTCGCCACCTCGGCTGAGGCATATGCGCGGTCGCGCTCTAAGGTTGCGAAAACAGGATTCGAACTACGCATTTAAATCACTCCTTTTTATCATACTTGATCACTAAGATTATACGCTGTTTTGGGGACCAAGTGCAAACAAACCATCATCAATCACATTATTTTCCGAT
Source organism: Acholeplasmataceae bacterium (assembly GCA_018400755.1). GTDB lineage: Bacteria > Bacillota_I > Bacilli_A > Acholeplasmatales > Acholeplasmataceae > RECG01. The sequence continues at coordinate 42,674 of JAGYLU010000011.1, read as the reverse complement.
TTTATGTTCTTGAATGCCCCGAAATCTTCCATTTTTTCAAACAATGTCTTGTTGATCCTGGTCCGGTTTTTGATATCGTCTAGTGAACTGAATGGTTTTTCGGCTCTCTGGGTAACAATATCCTCAGCAACCGCGCCCCCGAGTCCTTCAATCGAGGCAAATGGCATCCGGAGTCCGCCCTCTTCCATTTTGAAGGTGGTCGCTTCTGACTGTTCGATATCGACAGGCAGGAATTTAAACCCCCGCTTGGTCATCTCAAGAGCGACCCCAAGCGTGACCATCAATGACTCATCCTTGACTTTCCGGTTGAAGACCTGTGACAAATCCACGAGTTTGTTTCGAATGGCGTTTGCGCCGGCGGTCATCGTCTGATGGTCAAACTGGGATGCCCGCTTGGAGAAAAACGCGCTATAGAACAACAATGGCTGATGGATCTTGAACCAAGCAATCCTGACCGCCATGATGACATAAGCGGTGGCGTGTGCTTTCGGGAACAAATACTTGATCCGGCCGGCTGACCAGATGTACCAATCCGGCACGTTGTTCTTTCGCATCTCAGCCTCGTATGTGACCCATTTGGCAGGGTCTTTCGAAGGCTTGCCCTTACGGATGAACTCCATGATCTCAAAAGCCTTGAGTGGCTCCATGCCGCGGTGCATGAGCTGGACCATGATGTCATCGCGACACGCGAACATCTGGTCCAAAGGGACCTTACCGTAGTCGGGATGTCCGACAATCAACGTCTTGACGTTCTTGAGCCAGACATCCGTGCCATGGGAGAGTCCGGACACCTTGACGAGCCCGGCAAACGTCGATGGTTTGATATCTGAAAGCATCTGTCTGGTGAATGACGTGTTGAACTCAGGAATCGCATAGGATGCGATGTCACTCATGATATCCGATGGTTCAAGACCGATGACCTTGGTCCCTGAAAAAAGCTTGTAGACATCTGGATCATCCATTGGAATGTCTTGGGCCTTGTCAAAGGGGAATTCGTTGGGATGACTCGTCACGTAGTCCATCAGATACTTGATCATGGTCGGATCATCATGACCGAGGATGTCAAGCTTCAACAGATTCGATTCAAACGAGTGATAGTCAAAGTGGGTTGTCTTCCAGTCGGATGTGGTATCATCGGCTGGATATTGAATAGGCGTCACGTCAAAGATGGTCTTTGACTTGGGAACAACCACGATTCCTCCGGGATGTTGGCCACTTGAGCGTTTGACCCCTTCGATCTTGGCGGCCAGACGTTCAAGCTGGGCTTTGCGCAAATTGAGATTGCGGTCCTCAAGGAACCCTTTGACATACCCAAAGGCATTTCGTTCCGCCACCGTCTGGATGGTGCCGGCCCTGAAGGTATGATCCTCTCCGAGCAACTCACGGACATAGGCATGGGCTTTGGACTGATAATCGCCCGAGAAATTGAGATCGATATCCGGGACCTTGTCGCCGTCGAAACCAAGGAAGGTCTCAAAGGGAATGTCATGGCCATCCTTGATGAGCTTGTGTTGACAGATCGGACACATCCGATCAGGCAGGTCATAGCCCGCCTGGGCATCCTTCAAGACATCCTGAAAGGCTTTTTGTTCGGGGGAGATGCCATACATCCTGATTTCCTCATCAGACAGATGGAACGCTTGGAAATCTCCGTTTGGACAACGGTAATGGGGTCTTAACGGGTTGACTTCGGTGATGGTCATCAGGGTCGCCACCAAGGACGATCCAACTGATCCGCGGGAGCCGACAAGGTAGCCATCGTCAAGTGATTTCTTGACCAAAAGATGGGACATATAGTAAATCGGAGCGAAATTGTTCTCGATGATGTTTTTCAGTTCTCTTGTGACCCGCTCAAGGACATAGGGGTGAGGCTCTGGTCCATAGAAATGACCGAGGTTCTCATAGACAAGACGCTTGACCTCATCGGTGATGCTCTCAATCCCAAGTGTCTCTTTGAAGGCGTCATCGGGAAGGGAATAGAGTTCTTTGGGGAAAGCGCGGATGCGATCAATCTGACGATTGATCTTTTGGGTGTTTGTCACAACAATCTCATGGGCGAGATCCTCGCCCAAGAATGACATGCGCCTGAGCATCTCATCGGTTGTGAGAAAATATTGTTCGGGCATGGTCTTATACCTCTTCAGATCGTGCAACCCCCCTCCGACAAGCGGGGTCCGGATATAGATCTCACGGTATAAGACATCCTTTTTTTCCAGATAATGGACATCACCGGAGGCGATGACGATCTTTTGGGCCTGTTTGGCCATCTTGATGATCTTGAAGATGATGGCTTCAATCGTCTCAGCAGCAAACTGACCGAGCTCCTCGTGAAGATGGAGGTAGGCCTCAGGGGGTTGGACCTCGATGATGTCATAGTAATCAATCGCTTTTCTGAGCGTGTCATCATCCTTGTTCAAAGCCGCTTCAAAAACATCACCGTTGACACATCCGCTTGAGACCAGAAGACCTTCGCGATGCTGATCGAGAACAGACTTAAGCGTCCGTGGACCTTTATGGAAGTGATCCGTCAATGCGTCACTGATCACCTTGAAAAGATTCTTGTATCCAATCTGATTCTTGACCAGGACATTCACGTGATGGGGCTTGATATGTTTCCAGGCTTGGGTCTTGTCGATGGCGTTGTTGATCTCAACGTATGTCCGAATGCCTTTTTGTTGCAGCTCAGCAAGCATAATCAAAAAGATCTGGGCAGTCGCATTCGCATCTTGATCAGCCCGGTGATGTTGCTCGAGTTTGACCTTGAAGAAATTGGCCAAGACTTTGAGGTTGAACCGTTTGAGCTGGTCACCATAGAAATATTTGGCCAGATTCATGGTGTCAATGACATGGTGGTTTTCAAATGGGAGGGTTAGGACCCTGGCGTTCTCTTTGATGAACCCGATGTCAAAGGTGGCGTTTTGGGCGACAAGGATGGCATCCTTGGCAAAGGACAGAAACTCCGGAAGGACCGAATCGATGGTGGGGGCGTCTTGAACCATCTCATAGGTGATTCCTGTAAGCGAGGTGATCTGCTCAGAGATTTCCTCAAGCGGATTGACAAATGTCTGATAGGTCTTGATCACGGCGTTGCCTTCAATCATGACCGCGCCAATCTCGATGATCTTGTCGCGGGTCGCGGACAAACCAGTCGTCTCAATGTCAAAGACGACATAACGGGCTTGTTTGAGAGGTCGATCGACAGGGGCTTTGAAAGCAATCTCAAAAGCATGATCGTCAACGAAATCCAGCTCGACACCATAAATCGGTTTGATGGGTTTGCCGTGGGTGGCGTGATGAATCTCAGGATAGGCATAAAGACCATTATGGTCCGTGAGCGATGCCTCATGTCCCATTTGATAGCCTGATCGATATAATCGAGACGGATGTCCACCCCCATCCATGTTGGACATCTTGGTGTGGACGTGCTGGTTAACGCGCTTTTCTTTAGCTTTGTCAAGCCGTTCATACTTTTATTGACCGCCAAAAAACAATCGATTTGGCCATCAAAACGACGTGCGAGTACGTATCATAGATGCGCTACCCGCAGCCTGAACGCGGTGTCCAGCTGCTGATCCTTCAGCGAACGCGCTTTGGCTTGGGCATTGTTCAAAAATTGTTTGACGGTGATGGCGTCATGATCATCACCGACAACAAACGTCAGCATATCGGTGTTGGTCAGACTACGATCTCGGTTTTGATCACTGTCCCTTCGATCAGAAATTCGGTGTCCTGCTGCTTCTCATTCTTATATTTGTCAATGCCGTACTGGTCAACTGGAATCTCGCTGATTGCGACCGCTTGGGCACTGCTTTTCTTGAGAAGCAGCTTTCTTTTTTCTCAATCTTTTCGACTTGTCTGATCGCTTCTTTGCGCGCGACTTGGGTCTTGTTCTGCTCGCCGGTGATGCCTGGATCATGTCACTGACGGTGACGAGATCACTTTGATATCAAGGATGATGCCAATCTTGAATCCCAATCGTTGGAAAGGCGTTAGTAATCCTTCAAAAGATCCTCAACAAAGGCACTTTCACCATCGACCATGTTCGGTATATGTCCCTTCTTTGTATGACACGTCCAGAAATTTTTGAGCAAGGCATAGCGTTCCTTATCTTCCATGAGCATCATAGGCACATGGTTCCAATGAGTCTGGCATGTTTCGCAAGGTCAACAGGGCTGTCGTAAGTGATGCTCACATCAATGTCGCTTTCAAGACCGAGGGGCGGTAGAAGTAACGGGCGATCTCGACCGTCGGATGAGCATCTCCGCTTCGACCATGTCTTTGAGGGCAATCTTGAAATGCCAAGTCTTAACAAATCAGCAAAAACCTGATCCAAACGGGCGGACTTAAGGGTATCGGACTGACAACACTCCGGTGTTTCAGAACAGATTTGAACTTATCTGGCATCCGCAATGCTTCCCCCTTTCAAGACATTGAGAATGAGCGGTATGCCCACATGCCAAACATAGACGATGAGCACACTGATGGTTTCATATCCGGTAAATCCGAAAGGATCAAAACCATTTGTGAGAAGATATAGATGGTCGTCAGATACACGGAGAGTTTCACTCTGACTTTGAACAAGAATGGCGTGTTTCCCGTGAAAAGCATCAGCACAATCGCCATGAACATCACCATCAGAATGAAATCAATCAATCCCGTCATGTAGACAATCATCCAATCCAATGCTGTCAGAACCGGTATCGATTCAATCAAGGTTCTGACTGATAACGCAAGTGCTCGCACCGACTCCGGTCCCATATCTGAAAAATCATGGGATGATAATCCCATATCCTCATATCGATGAGTCTCAAGAACCACATTTGACATCACGATCCGGACCTCTGTCTCATCAAAAACAATCAGAATCTGTGACAATGTCTCCGGAGAATCTCCCATCACCAGAAGAAAGTGATCAAAGGATGCGGTCATCACCGCTGTCGAACGCAAGCGTCCTTCCTCAATGACGGCACCTTCCGTGCGAAAGTCGTCCTCGACCGCATTGATCAACAACTCATATCGATCCTGAGACATACCCGGTGCGGCAAATGCCGAAAGCATGAGCGGCAACAATAAAAAAAGCGGAACACTCAAGAGATGACCGACGACCCTGATCCAGCTGTCTTTTGCAAACCTGATGGTTTGCGGTGGCTTTGTCAAACTGACTAGAATGCGTGAAAACATATGGAATCTCCTCGAAGTCATTATAACATAGAGGCCATTCGGTGGTAAAATGAAAGTGATGAAAATAGAGACCAAAAGAAACCCTGAAAAACACTACAACACCTTGAACAACCACTATCGGAGCCGCTTCAATCGGAAGGTCTACAAGATTCCATTGAACGGTGGTTTCACATGTCCGAACATCGATGGCACGGTCACAACCGGCGGATGTTCCTTTTGTTCCGCCATGGGCAGTGGTGAATTCGCCGGTGACCGGCATGACCCTTTGAAAACACAGTTTGAAACCGTTAGGAAACGGATGCAGTCAAAATGGGAAGATGGCCTTCTGATTGCTTATTTTCAGGCCAACACAAACACCCATGCCCCCTTGAACCGGCTCAAATCACTCTTTGAGGACGCCATCACCCTTGATCCTGACATCATCATGCTCTCAATCGCAACCAGACCAGACGCCTTGCCTGATGACGTTCTAGGCTATCTTGGCGACTTGAACAAACGAATGCCTGTTCAAGTCGAACTCGGTCTCCAGACCATTCATGAACGCACGTCGATCGCCATCAATCGGGGTCATGACCTGAAGGTCTTCGACCAAGCGGTCGAAGCCCTTCGGGCCCAAGCGATCGAGGTGGTTGTCCATATCATCAACGGGTTACCTGGAGAGACCAAAGAGATGATGGTTGAGACGGCCAAGCATCTGAATCAGCTTGATATCCAAGGCGTCAAGATCCACATGCTTCATATCATGGAGAAAACCCGCATGGGTCATCAATACAAACAAGCCCCTTGGGATCTTTTGACCCTTGAGGCCTATGTCGACATTACCGTCACCCAACTCAGATGGCTCAAACCATCGATTGTCGTTCACCGTGTCACCGGTGACGCCCCAGGTGAGATGCTGATTGCCCCTGATTGGACGAAAAAGAAATTCGTCGTGATGAATGAGATTGACAAAAAGATGCGCCGCGAGCATCTGTTCCAAGGGCCTCTATGACCAAGCCGCGATCATTGATCTCGCCCATCACTTGCTAGGGCAAAACATCACCAGCACCTGATACCGTCGTTGATGCCACCATGGGTCATGGCCATGACACCCTCTTCCTTGCCCAACTTTCTGATCATGTCTACGCCTTTGATATCCAGGAGAAAGCCCTTGTGATGACCCGCAAACGTCTAATTGACAAATCACCAAAAGACAATGTCACCCTGATCCATGACTCCCATGAGCATATCTTGACTCATATCAGATCATTTAAAGGTGTGGTCTTCAATCTCGGCTATCTTCCAGGGGATAACAAAGCCATCAAAACGACTAAGAAGACAACCATCAATGCCTTATCTTTCGCTTCTTCCTGCCTTAACTCCTTCAGATTCACGATTCTTGTCGTCTGCTTATCCGGTCATGAAGGTGGCCTCGAGGAAAGACATGTCGAATCATTTTCTCCCCGTTGATGATCATCTCTTTGAGGTCATTGAGATCACTTTGTGAATTCAAAAGCATCACCCGCCACAAATCCTGTTTGCAAAAAAAGAAAAGGCTGACCTTGATGGTCGAGCCTTTTCTACTCAATAACGCCCTGGATAGAGGGCATTCATGGGCGTCCCGTTTCCTCTGTCCTGATAATCCTCAATGTCTTCCTGACGTTCTTCTTTGCGTTGGTTGATGTGATCTAGAAAATCTTGGACCTTCTCATGATGCAAAGCGATCTTGGCTTGATGTTGGATTTTGAGCTGAAGTTTGAGCAGCATGGATTCCACATGAAACTCATCTCTGAGTTCGATGACAGCGGCATGAAGTTCAGCTTCAAGTGCTTCGAGCTGCAAAACCAATGCGTCAAGTTCTTCTTCAGTCGCTTCCGCGATTTGGGCATTCAAAGCCTCAATTTGCGGAAGATAGAGATCAAAGAGTTCCTGACGGGCAGCAAAGAACTGTTCTTTGAGTGCCTGGGCAACGTCTTTGGCAGCTTCTTTGGCATCCTTGACGAGCGCAATCAAGTCTTCTTTGTCCATCAGCAACACGTCTTCAAGAGTCAGCTCGTCATTGAGTTCAACGACGCTCTTCGCAAGAAGCAAGAAACCTGGGGTGACGCCATAGCCTTCGGCTTCAGCAATCAGTTCGGGATCATAGCCTTTGTCTTCGGCCCGGCCCATCATGGCCCGCTTCAAGAACGCGTTGTTCAAATGTTCTTTGACCCGGTCACGGACCCGGTCCTGAATGGCATCGTCGCTGTTGGTGACATCGACGGTGACAATGACCTCTTCGCTATCGACATCGATAAACCCAAGGGCGATGGCTTCGGCGATGATCAGGTCGGTTGCCTCTTCCAATGTCAATCCTTCAAGTTCGAGTTCCAATAACAGCATTTCCCCGTCTTCATTGAGAGGGATTGCGGCGACAACGATCCCCGCTGGTGAGACCACTAGACTGACTGAGGGGTTGATATCGATGGTCACATAGGAATCAGTTGTGCCCAAGGTTTCGGTGATTTCCTCGGTCTGGTCGCAAGCGACGATCCCAAAGACCGCGGCTAGCAAGATGACTGCAAAAAGCAATTGTTTCATTTTTCTCATTTGTATTCTCCTCCATTTCACCAATAGTACCAACTCAAGCCCGGTTTTATTGGTGCTTTTTTTTATGATTTTCAAAGATTGTCATCATGGGGGTCGTGATGGTCATGACCAAACATCATGGAATGGGCATCTTTGCCGCGGGCATGGATGTCAAACCGCATCGTTTGTTGGCCTGGCATGCCCGCAAGCGTCACCCGCATCGTTCCAGTCTCGGTATCTGATCCCACCATGATCGCATAAGTGACATCAATATCGTGAGCTTCCAAAGCGTCATGGCGCTCAAATCGATACGTTCCCACGACATCCCCTTCGACGAAGTGCATCGTGAAATCATCAGGGGATTCCGCCAGTGCCGATAGTTCGACCCGTCTTCTCATGGTGCCATCGTTATAGATCTGAGCGTCAAATTGACGTCCGTCATTTCTTTGGTTATAGGTGATGATGATGCCATCGGTCTCTTGCTGTCCAAGTGTGAACACAAGTCCATGTTGGCCGTCTTCAAGCACACTCCGGGCGCGAAACGGCAAGGTCCTGAGTCCGCTTGTGAGCGTTCCGATATGGACGAAGAGATCTTTTTTGGCATCTGTGACCGATGTCTCATAACGGAGCACATACGTTTTCTCATCATCATCTCCAGCACTGATCACAAACGTCATCACCGTCAACCCGTCTTCTGTTGATTTATGGATCAAAGGCAGTGATTGAAGTCCCAGTCTGGTATCAACAAGCGTCATATACCCGGCGATTTTTGGCAGTTCAAGACCGACATAGAGCACCTCACTATCCAAAGCGACATCCCCTGGGCCATAGGCCTCAAGATCATCGGTATGAAGCCCTTCGGCATAGATCGATGACATGAGCATGACATCATCTTCGGCGGCGAACACATAGGTTGGTGAGGGACTGATCAAGGCAAAGAAGGAGATGGCCAAAAGAAGCACAAAGGAAAAGGACACCAAAGCAAGCCGGCGATTGAATGAGACACGGGCCGGACGGATGATGGGCACAGCCACCGGCATGTCTTTGATCTTGTCCACAATCGTTTGTGACAGATCAGGAACCTGAACCTGATCAGCCTTTGATTTGATGAGTTGAATGAGTTGTTTTCTTTTCATAGGTCATCCCCCAATTGGTCTTTCATTTTTTTAAGTGCTTTTTGATAAAGCCATAAGACGGTTCCAAGTGGCTTCTTCATGATGCCGGCAATTTCTCTGAATGTCATGTCATTGATGACGTGCATGACGACAATCTCTCTTTGGTCTTGAGGTAAGACATCAAGAAGCCAGAAGATGTCATCATCGTTTGCCTCCTCCGCACTCGGTATGGACTGGACAAGCTCATCAGACCAGACAATCCGTTTGTCTTTGTTGTACTGGTTGATGGCCAAGTGCCTTGCGATGGTGGTGAGATATGCGATCACATTCAGGGCCGGTTCGACTTTGTCGATGTTGTTCAAAAACGACATGTAGGTCTCTTGCATGATATCGGATGCGGCGTCCTCATCCCTGACAATCGCGATGACAGCGAAAAAGACCTTCTTCTTGGTCAAATCATAAAAACGGTCAAAGGTGGTGTAATCATGGTTTTTAAATGCAACAACAAAATCTTTGATCTGTTCCATATGATGCCCCCATCCACCTATCATACATCTGATGACCTTAAATTATTGGTCAAAGAACGAAAAAAGGACGCTGATTTGACAAAAAGCGTCCTTTTGATCATCAATTGGCAACAATATTGACAAGTTTGTCAGGGATGATGATGACTTTCCTGATGGTCATGCCCTCAAGATGTCTGATGACATTCTCATGATGCCTTGCCATCTCTTCAAGCACAGATTTCTCAAGTCCTCTTGATGCCTTGAACTTCGCCCGGACTTTGCCGTTGACCTGAACAACGATCTCAACCTCATCGATGATGAGTTTCTCTTCATCATAATCCGGCCAATCCGAGTAGATCAGCTCCTCATGTTGTTTCAAGATGCGCTTGTTGATCTCTTCGGTGATGTGAGGACAAATGGGATTGAGAAGTTTCAGAAAACCGATGGCCTGGGCCTTGCCGATCTTTTGTTGTTTGTAGACCTCATTGACGAAAATCATCAACTGGCTGATGGCCGTGTTGAACGCCAACTTTTCAAAATCATCAGTGACTTTCTTGACGGTCTGATGGTAAACCGTTTCAAGATCCGTGACGGAAGAGGGAACCACCGGGAACTCAAACATCCGCCAGACCCGGTCCAAAAACTTCTTTGATCCGTTCAAACTCTCAGTTGACCATGGCTTCTCGGAGTCAAGAGGACCCATGAACATCTCGTATAGCCTCAGGGCATCTGCCCCATAATGTTTGATGACATCGTCAGGATTGACGACATTGCCCCGGGATTTGCTCATTTTGCTGTGATCAGACCCCAGAATCATGCCCTGATTGAAGAGTTTCTTGAAAGGTTCCTCAACTGTGACCAGTCCGATGTCGAAAAGGAATTTTGTCCAAAATCGTGAGTACAAGAGATGTCCGACAGCGTGTTCGGTCCCACCCACATACAAATCGACCGGAAGCCATCTGTCCAAGGCTTTCTTGGCCTCTTCGGCGTTCAAAGGTATCATGTCGAGATGGTTTTTCAAGATATACCCCATGAAGTACCATGATGAGCCGGCCAGCTGTGGCATGGTGTTGGTATCACGTCTGCCCTTGACCCCGTCAAGGTCAACATGAAGCCATTCACGGGCATTGGCGAGAGGACTTTCACCGGTTCCGCTGGGACGGATGTTCTTCAGGATTGGCAGTTCGAGTGGCAGTTCTTCATCGTCTAGGAGATGGATGTTGTCATACTCATCGAAAATGACCGGAAAAGGCTCACCCCAATACCGCTGTCTTGAGAAGACCCAATCTCTTAGTTTGTAGGTGTTGTGCGCATATCCCTGTTTGGTTTCCTCAAGATAGCGAATGATCTTCGCTTTGGCGTCCTCATTTCTAAGACCATCGATGATGCCGCTGTTGAAATGAATCCCATCACCTACAAAAGGGCCATCATCATCACTCATCACAACCTCGATCAAATCAAGACCGTGCATCTGGGCAAACTCAAAATCGCGTTCGTCATGGGCGGGAACCGCCATGACCGCACCGGTGCCATAATGAGGTAACACATAATCAGCGACCCAAACGGGCACTCTCTTCTGGTTCAAAGGATTGATCGCGAATGCGCCGGTAAAGACACCCGTCTTGGACTTATCGGTCGCCCGGTCCATATCGGACTTCTGTTTGGTCCGTTCGATATAGGCTTTGACGTCCTGATACTCATCCTCGCTGGTGATGTCTAGGACAAGCGGATGCTCAGGTGCGAGGACGCAATAGGTCGCCCCATAGATGGTATCCGGTCGGGTGGTGAAGACATCGAAGGAGGCATGGCCATCTGCGACCTTGAAGGTCATCATCGCCCCTTTGCTCTTTCCAATCCAGTTCCGTTGCATCTCTTTTAGATGTTCCGGCCAGTCAAGTGTATCCAGACCCTCAAGCAAGCGGTCAGCATATGCCGTGATTCTCAAGACCCATTGACGCATGGCCTTCTTGACCACGGGATACTTCCCGCGTTCAGATACCATTCGTCCATCCTCAAGTTCAATCTCATCATTGGCCAGGACAGTGCCTAATCCCTCGCACCAGTTGACCTCGACATCCTTGAGGACAGCAAGCCCTTTCTCAACCATTTTCTTGAAAATCCACTGGGTCCATTTGTAATAGGAAGGATCCGCGGTGGCGAGCTCCCGGTCCCAGTCAACACCTTTGCCGGACTGGATGATCTGACGCTTGAAAGTGCTGATGTTCTGATAGGTGAATGTGCGTGGGTCCTGACCGGTTGAAAGCGCATATTGTTCAGCAGGCAAACCAAAAGCATCCCATCCCATGGGATGCAGGACGTTCTTGCCTTGCATCCGTTTGAAACGGCTGATAATGTCGGTTGCCGTATATCCTTCGATATGGCCGACATGCAGTCCCGATGAACTCGGGTATGGAAACATGTCCAAAACGTAATATTTGTCTTTGAAATCACTGTCCTGAGTTTTGAACAGTTTATTGTCGTACCAGTGTTTTTGCCACGACGCTTCGATGGTTTTGAAATCATACCATGTCATGTTGATCCCTCGTTTCGATATCTCTTTCATTATAGACGAAACATGTGGTTTTTTCAAATAAAAAAAGGGGATTTCACACCCCTTGTCTTATTTCAATCCTTCGACGTAGCGAACGAGGTCACCAACCGTTTTGATGCCTTGCGCATCCTCGTCACTGACTTGGATATCGAATGCTTCTTCGATGTTCATGATCAGCTCGACGGCATCAATGGAATCGGCGCCAAGATCTTCAGCCAAACGTGCTTCGAGTGTGATTTTGTCTTCGGAGACATTGAGTTCCTCAACGATCAGACTCTTGATTTTTTCAAATACCATTGTCATGTCCTCCTTGATTTAACGGAAACAGTATACGTGATTTATGAGTGTTTGTCAATCCTTCAAACTGTTTTTTTGAACTTCAAAGCATTACTTGGAGAATGGTGCGAGAATCCCTTTCTCGACGAGCTTCAGATAATCCCAATGGTGGTCATCTGGCTTCTCGACTTTCGCAGTCCAGAAAAACTGTCCCCAGGCATGATCATAGACATAACGTTGGATATTGCCGATAATCCGGTCATAAAGCCCTGTATCGAACGTCTCTCCCTTGGGCATCGTTTCATATCTCATGCAGAGCGACCATTCACCGATGATGACCGGAACAAACATAGAAATCCGCTTGATCTGGGTCAAACGCCTATCAAGCGCGAGAGCCAGATGCTTTTCAAAGGGTGCGAAAGGCAATGCATCTCCAAAACAATGATAGGGATGAAGGTCAAAAGCGATGTTTTCAAATGACGATTGCGTCAGAAACGGTTCCCAGAACGGGGCGTCGGTGCGAAACGCATCACCGAAGAAGACCGTTTTGTCAGATTGTTTCCTGATGGCCCCATATGCCCGCAGATAGAAATCCTTGAGTGTGTCTTCAGGAACGGTCATATGAGGTTCATTTAAAACCTCGTAACCGACCACACTTGGCATCCCATCAAACGTGTCGACAATTTTAGCCAAAATCCGGATTGTCTCAGTGATGTTTGCGGGATCGGTATGCCATCCAATGACACCTTTGATGCCGCCATTGTCAAAACCATTTTGACACCCAGGTGCGGTATGCAAATCGATGATGACATCAAGACCGGCCTCATCAATCATTTTGATGGCACGCTTGATATGATCGACGGATGGGACATAGGGAGCAGCCCCAAACATCCACCATGGTACCGGAAGACGGACCGTGTTGACTCCGGCATCATGAATCAACTTCAGATCATGGGCCGTAATGAATGTTTCCCAATGCTCGACAAGCGCTTCTTGGGGATTGGGATGTTTGAGGACAAATCCTGTTTCATCCTCGGCATCAAGGCCTTCAAACATCGATGGTTTGATCCATTTCTCAAGCACGAACCATCCGCCCAAGTTGACCCCTTTGAGTTTATCCATGGTCTTGTTCCCCCTTCGGTTCACGGCCATAAAGGGTCGTGAAACGACTGATCTTCTTGACCAAACGGACGTGGAAATCTTGCTTTTGCAGTCGCCATGTCCAATTGTTTCCAAGTGTGGACGGGGTATTCATCCGCCCTTCTTCACCCAAGGCAAGATAATCCTGCATCGGTATGATGGCGGTATCCGCCATCGATAGCAAGGTCGCTTTGATCATGCTGTCAACCGCATGCCCTTTGCCCTGATGGTTGATGTAGTCCAGACAATAGCGCTGATTCTCTTTTGTCAAGTTTGAAAGCCATGTCTTGGTCGTCTCATTATCATGAGTCCCCGTATAGACAACGGCATTCCGATCATAGTAATGAGGGAGATAATCTGAAGATTCCCGGGCATCAAAGGCGAACTGCAACAACTTCATACCTGGAAATCCGGTCTTTTTGAGCAGAGCCCTGACCTCGGGTGTGACCACACCCAAATCCTCGGCAATGATATCCGGGGTTCCAAGGGTTTCTCTGATGGCATCGAACAAATCGATTCCAGGCCCTTGTTTCCAGACCCCATGCTGGGCGGTTGTCTCACCAAACTTGACCGAAAAGTAATTTTGGAAGCCGATGAAATGATCGATTCTGATGCGGTCAAAGAGAACCATTGAAGAAGTGACGCGGCGGGTCCACCATTGATATCCATTTTCTTTCATGCGATCCCAGTCATAGAGAGGGTTGCCCCAAAGCTGTCCGTCATCGGAATAGGAATCCGGTGGCACACCGGCGATATGTTTGGGATTTCTTGCCTCATCAAGGTCAAAGAGATCGGGTTGGGCCCAGACATCACTGCTGTCATAGGAGACATAGATCGGCATATCCCCAATAATCCTGATGCCCTTGCTGTTGGCGTATGCCTTGAGTCTCATCCATTGTCCATACGCCAAGTATTGCATGAACTGATGAAAGAGGACCTCTTCTCTCAAGGACTCTTTGATCGTCTGGATGGCTTCGGTCTTTCGCATTCTCAAAGGGTCATCCCACTTTGACCAGGAAAGACCGCCATGATGCTCCTTGATGGCCATGAACAAGGCATAGTCTTCAAGCCAAGCAGCTTCATTCCTGACGAATGCGAGAAAATCGTCTTGGTTCACATCAAAGCGTGCAAACGCTTTTCTGAGCACATTAAGACGGGTACTGTAAAGCCAGCCGTAATCGACACGGGATGTGGGCACGATCTGATCCTTGATCTCCGAAGTCTTCAACAAACCCTCTTTTTTGAGCATGTCAAGATCGATGAAGTATGGGTTGGTCGCGAATGCTGAAAAAGTCTGGTAAGGGGAATCGCCATAGGATGTCGGTCCGAGTGGCAAAATCTGCCAGTATGTCTGTTTGGCACTGTGAAGCTGATCGACAAACCGATAAGCTTCTTTACCAAATGATCCGATGCCATACGGCCCCGGAAGACTCGAGATGTGCAAGAGAATACCGCTTCTTCTCATAAGTGCTCCTTTACTTCGAATACCATTGATTCGAACGGTTTGAGTGTGAGGACATGGTCCTTGATGATTGGTGTGTCATGATTTGAGATCACAACGCGCAAGGTATCATATGGACTGAGATCATATGGTTTTTCAATGTCATGCATGTTGTTGATGACCAGAAGCGTGATTGAATCGCCAATTCTGAGATAAGTCATCAGATCGGGATCGTCGAGGTCCAGAAAACGAATCTCTCCGTCTTTGATGACATCTTGGTAACGACTCGACAGTCTCAAATCGATCAATTGCTTGTAATAGGCCAGGATCGAACGATGATCCAATTGTTCTAAGCGAACGTTGACGCTTTGATAGTCGGGATGGACATTGATCCATGGCGTTTGGCTGGAGAATCCCGCGTTGGGCTCATCGCTCCACTGCATCGGTGTTCTTGGATGATCACGGGACGTCTTGGCCACAATCCTGACAAGCTCTTCTTGATTGACATCGGGCATGTCTCTTTCGAGCGTTTTCATTTGCTGAATGCTCGCGATGTCTCTGAACTCATCAGCCTTGGTAAACGGATAGTTCTTCATCCCAATCTCTTCACCCTGATAGATGAAGGGCGTGCCCCGCATCATGTGGAGCATGGTCGCAAGCATCTTCGCGGATCGCTTCGGATAGGCTTTAGACCCGTAATGACTGAGCAGTCTGGGTTGGTCGTGGTTCAGCCAGTTCAAAGGCAACCAACCGTCTGAAGCAAACGCCTTTTGCCATGCCATGAATGTCCGTCTCAGACAATGAACATCGGTTATTAGGGCGTCTGGATCATCACTCTCGTGAAGATTGTTGCACCAGTTATGGTCGAAATTGAAGACCATCGAAAGCTCTTCAGCATCAAAAGCGGCATATTTGAGTCCCTCTTCGATGCTCGCCTCACCTCCGACCTCACCAATCGTAAGGCAGCCATAGGGCTTGAAGAGTCTTTCGTTCATTTCCTTCAGATAAGGATGAACAGCGGGCAGATTCGAAAACCGATGCCAATCCAGAACAGGTCCTCTGGAAGTCGTCTCAATATCTTCAAATGGTGCCCGGTCAAGGTGGGAGACAGCATCAATCCTGAAGCCATCGACGCCCAGATCGAGCCACCACGCGCCAACCTTGGCCATCTCTTTTCTGACCAGTGGGTTCGCCCAGTTCAGATCAGGCATTTTCTTGGAGAAGATGTGCATGTAGTAATCATCAGTCCCCGGATTTCTAGTCCAGCATGACCCTCCGAAAAATGAGGCCCAGTTGGTCGGTTCGATCAATCCATCCTTGGTCATCCGGCCTTTTTGCCAGATGTAATAGTGGCGTTTCGGATCATCTACTGAAGATCTTGAAGCGACAAACCAAGGGTGCTCATCAGAGGTGTGGTTCAAGACAAAATCAAGAATGACTCTGATGCCCAATTGATGGGCATCACGGATGATCCTTTTGACATCATCAAGCGTTCCATAGGTCGGATTGACCTTGAAGAAATCTCTGACATCGTATCCGTTGTCATCCATTGGTGAATCATAAAAGGGTCCAATCCACAAGAGATTGACACCGAGGTCAGACAGATATGAAAGCTTGTCATGGATGCCTAAAAGGTCACCGATCCCGTCATCATTTCCGTCTTTGAAACTCTTGACGTAGATCTGGTATCCGACACTTTCCATCCACCACTTTTTGTCCATCAACACACTCCTTGTCCACCCTTATCATTGTATCACACCCGTTGCCTCTCTCACATCATGTTAGCGGTTTCATATTTCGATGTTCAAACACCATGCTATAATGGTTTTGGTGATCATGATGAATACAAACGTACTTTGGCATAGCGCCAAGTCAGCTTACTCTTACGCTTACGATGAAAAGACCTTGCATCTGTCTATCAGAACCGGACGCGACGACATCAAACACGTCACGCTTGTCTACGGTGATCCTTTCGCCTGGACGCTTGGTGATGACAAGAAAGCCCATTGGGCTTACAAAACGGTTTCCATGACAAAACGCGTTCAAAGCAACGATTTTGATTTTTACTTTGTCGCCATTGAACCGATCAATTTGCGGACCAAGTACGCCTTCCTCCTAGACGATGGAGAAGAGCGGTTTTTATTTGGTTCGAAACGGGCCCGTCGCCTTTCGCCCAATGAATCGGTTTATGGACATTATGATTTGAGCGAGTTCTATAATTTTCCCTATCTCAACTTCGAAGATCTTCACCAAACTCCAAGCTGGGTCAAAGATACCATCTGGTATCAGATCTTCCCTGATCGCTTTCATTCCAAAATGAAACGATCATCCCTCCCTTGGGGCAAGCTCCCTGTCAACAACCACGAACTCTATGGTGGCGATCTGCCTGGCATCATCGACAAGCTTCCCTACATCAAAGACCTCGGTGTCACCGGCATCTACTTCACGCCTATCTTCGAATCCCCTTCCGCCCACAAATACGACACCACTGACTACTTCAAGATCGATCCGCAGTTTGGGTCCAATGAGGATTTTGGTGACCTCGTCAAGAAAGCCCATGCCTTAGGCATCAAGGTGATGCTTGATGGTGTCTTCAATCATGCCGGATATACCCATCCTTTTTTCCAGGATGTCATCAAGCATGGTGAGAAGAGCATTTATAAGAACTGTTTCTATATCGACCATTATCCAGTCATCAATTTTCCCCTTGATGATCAGAATCTCCCTCATCAGTACCATGGGATTCCATTGAACTTCAAAACCTTCGCATTCACGCCCCATATGCCAAAATGGAATACCTCAGACGCTCTTGCGAGCGCTCATCTTCTTAAGGCCATCACGTATTGGATTGAGGTCTATGACATCGACGGATGGCGTCTTGATGTCGCCAATGAGATCAGTCACACGTTCTTAAGAGACATCAAATGGGTCTCAAGAGCCACCAAGAAAGACACCTTTATTCTTGGCGAGAATTGGGACAGTGCCTATCCTTGGCTTCAAGGCGACCAGATGGATTCGGTCATGAACTATGACCTGGCTTATCCGCTTTGGTCATATCTCGAACACAAGATCGATCTGATGACCTTCAAGGATCTCATGTCGGTCTATCAGGCAACCACACCTAAGAACGTCATGGAGAACATGTTCAATCTTGTTGGCAGTCATGACACCGTCCGAATCAAAAGACGCCTTGATGATGACCCCAGACGAGTGAAGCTTGCCTACGTTTTCATGTTCTTGCAGGCCGGAGCTCCGAACATCTATTATGGAGATGAAATCGGCATGACCGGAGATCACGATCCTGACAATCGTCGGTGCATGACCTTTGATCAAAAGGATCATGACCTTGATTTCTTCAATTTGGTCAAAAACCTGATCGTGATGAGAAAAACACATCCCGCATCGAAGGATCATGACCTCCATTTCATCGATGTTCCGGTACTCGCCTTCGAAAAAATCAGAGGTGATGATCACCTCTATGTGTTCATGAACAATACCTCTGAATCCATCACCTTCACTCTACCGAAGAATCTGATGGGTACCTATGTCTCAGTGCTTTTGAACGAAAAAGTGACCATTGGTGATAAAATAACCATTGAAGGGTACGGAGTCCACGTCCTTTCAAAGGAGGTCACCCGTTGAAACCGACCATCAGAGATGTTGCCAAAAAAGCCAATGTGAGCGTCTCAACCGTCTCCCGTGTCATCAACCAGAAAGGTTATGTTCACGAAGACACCAAAGTGCTTGTCGAACGGACCATTGTTGAACTCGGATTCATTCCCAACCAACTCGCCCGCAGTCTCACATCAAGAAGCTCCAAAATCATCGGCGTCATTGTCCCCCATATCGGTCCGTCCTTTTATGGCGAACTGCTTGAAGGCATCGAATCCCAAGCCGCTGCCTATGGCTATAAGATCATGTTTTGTCATACCCAAGACGATCCCGACCGCGAGCTTGAATACCTGAAGTTCTTTGAATCCTACAACATCGAGGGTCTGATCATCGCCTCGAACTTCTCCAACCGCGACAAACTGGCTGAACTGAACATCCCAGTCATCACCGTTGACCACATCCTTGATGAGAATATCCCTTCAATCACCTCTGACAACGTCAAAGGCGGCATGCTTGCCGCCAACAAACTGATCAGTTCCGGAGCCAAAAACATCCTAGTCTTTCGAGGACCGTCCTTTTTGCTGACCACGATGGAACGGACCATCGGCTTCTTGAAAGAACTCAAAAAACATAAATTGTTCGCAGATATCTTTGACATGGATTTGGTCAATCCTGACGCCCATCTGATCGAAGAAATCCTCATCAACAACCCTTCTGTAGACGGAATCTTCGCCTTCTCCGACACCATCGCATTCGTTGTCCTGAACATTTTGACCAAACTCAAAAGGCGGGTGCCTGAGGATGTCCAGGTCATCGGTTATGACAATACCCCTTTCTCACAGTGGGTGACACCCTCGATCACAACCATCAACCAGTCCATCAATTTCATGGGCAAGCAATCATTTATCAACCTGACCAGGTTGATCAGAGGGGTTGAACTCGATAGTTTGCATGACATCATCGATGTCTCATTGATCGAACGCTCGACCACCAAACCCAAACAACAATAAAAAACGTCCCTAAGGACGCTGATCACAGACTATCTATCACCGTTCGTCTTTCTGACGGACGTTTTTTTAGTGTTTGTAAGGCACCCCTTCAAGTGAGAGTTCAAAGGCACAATGATCATCACCGGCAAGCGCAGATTTGACAGTTGAGACCGGAAGATCCGCATCAAAAAGCACATCAAAAAGGACTTTTGCAAAGCCCGCACTGCAGTCACACCATCTGGCTTGAACCGGGTGATCAGAGCGGATTGAGGCTTTCGCAAACGGACAATGACAGGCGTGGTACCGCCTGGTGACATCATCTTCAGCCTTAAGATAGGCTTTCGTGTCATAAGGGATCTTTCTGATGTGAAGCACATCATTCTTGCGGACAGCGGAGAGCATCTCAGGATGGGCTTTCACATGGTCCACCACCTCATCGGTGATGATCTGCTCGAACCAGACCTTCCCACTTCGGGCATGGGACTCGAGTGTCTCAACCTGTCGTCTATGATGATCCAAAAGGTAGGCGTCAAGGCTTGGTGCTTGCTGATAAAGCACTTTCTCGGCTGCCAGGACCGAGGTGTCTAGTCCGTGGTTGTTGCCGACCAGAGCGCGGTGCACCTGTTGCTCTGTGAGATGGGCTTCGAGACGATTGACAAAGTCAGCGGTAAATCTTGGAACATCATCCGGATGGGTACCAAGCACGGGCAGGACAACGCCATCCATGATGGTCTCATAAAGCGTTTCCGAGACCATCTTTTGGAGTCTTGCGGTGATGTTCTCAATCACATCAAGACCGCCCGTATACATGGTGGTTCTGACAAAGAGATCCTGTCTGTCAGAAGATAGTGAGAGTCTCATCAAAGCGATGAAAAAGTCAACCGATAGCAAATGATCCTTGAGCTCATGGGCGACAAAGGCATCAAGATCCGCCGTTGTTGCGGTTTCAATGGCCCCACCAGTGTGTTCTTCAAACGCCAAACCAATCGCATAGGTCGCCTTGAATACCTCATCAGGGAGATGATTTCTAGCAAAGACATCTTTAAGATTCTTCTGATTCATGGTCGCTTATCCTTTCGATGATGGTCCGACATATCTGAACACCATGCCAGTCAATGGACCAAGAGTCGGTCGGATGTGTTGATCAAATCCGTTTCTCTTTCCAGTTGTGGTCTTCAAAGGGACACCATTATACAATCCGGAACCAAAGTAGATACTTTGATCGCTATTGATAACCTCTTCATAAACGCCTTCCAAAGGCACGCCAAGCTCATAGGTCTCATGGACGTTTGGCGTCATATTCAAGATTACCACGAAGCGTTCTTCATCACTCTTTCTCTCATATGCAAAGACACTTTGAGCACTGTCATCCACGACCAGCCAAGTAAATGTGCTGGGGTTGTGATCATCCTTGAAAAAGGCTTCATGATGACGATAGATGGAAGCGAGATCACGAAAGTAGCGGTTTTGGGAATCATGGGCAGGATAGGTGAAGAGGTGCCAATCGAGTTCGCTCTTGAAGTCCCATTCGGAGAATGAGGCGAATTCGGATCCCATGAATAAAAGCTTCTTTCCAGGATGGGTCATAAAGAGTGTCATCAGCAACCGCCAATTGGCCATTTTCTGAAAATAATCCCCTGGCATCTTGTTGGCGAGGCTGCCCTTCATATGGACGACCTCATCATGGGAAAAAGGCAGGACAAACTGTTCGTTGAAGGCGTAGACTAGGCCAAACGTGATCTTGTTATGATGATGTTTTCTGAACACCGGGTCTAGTTTGAAGTAAGCAAGGACATCATTCATGAAGCCCATGTTCCACTTGTAATTGAACCCAATCCCACCAGCCGAGACAGGGTGGGTGACGCCAGGATAATCGGTGGAATCTTCAGCCATGAAGAGCACCCTGTCATCTTTTTTGAACAGGTGTTTGCTCAAATCCCGAATAAAGTCAATGGCATCGTGGTTGACACCAAACGAGGCATTTCCGAGAGTATAGATCAGATTTGAGACCGCATCGATCCGAAACCCATCCACATGAAACACATCCATCCAGAAAGTGAGCGCGGACAGCATGAAGCTGCGCGTGATGCCTTTGCCGAAATCAAGATTGTTCGTGCCCCAGGTGACATTTTCGCGCCGAAACTGATCATCAAACTCATAAAGCGGTGACCCATCGAAATAAGAAAGCCCATGGGCGTCCTTGCAAATATGGCCCAAAACCCAGTCCATGATGACCCCAATTCCGGCTTGATGGAGACGATCGATCATATACATCAGGTCTTTGGGGACACCATACCTTGACGTCGCCGCAAAATACCCAGTCCCCTGATATCCCCACGAGTCATCAAGGGGATGCTCATAAACCGGCATCAGTTCGACATGGGTGAATCCTTGGGTTGTCACGTAATCGATCAACTCTTCAACAACCTCGTTATAAGCCCTGAAAGCCCCAAACGAACGTCGCCATGAACCCAGATGGACTTCATAGATGAGCACGGGTTGGTCATATGGCTTTTTCTTTCCTACCCTATGGGCCTCGTCATGCCACTCATACCCATCGATATCATAGACCTTTGATGCGGTGCCGGGGCGTAGCTCAGCGTACATCGCGAAAGGATCAGCCTTGTAAAGGACAGCGCCGTGGTCGGTGTGGATCTCATACTTGTAGGTCGCCCATGTGTGATCGCCAGGAATCTCGATACGCCAGAAGCCCTGATAATGAATCTTCGTCAGACAATGCTTCCATCCCTCATACCCGTTGAAGTCGGCCACCAGCCGGACCTCTTTGGCATTTGGGGCATAGACCGTGAATCTGGTCATCATAACATGACCCTGATCCTTGATCAGATGCGCGCCTAAAAAGGTGTGCGCATCATCCGCCTTACCGTTTAAAAACCGGTTGACAACCAGATCTGAAATCAGTTCCAAAACCCTCACCTACTTGCTGTTTTTGTCAATCCTCAAGATATAGATGCCCTGTTCGTCAACAACCATCGAATCTTCCTGCATCAGGACATCACAGGTGTTGAAAATCAGTTTGGCACCATGCGTGTCAATCTTCTCAAGTCCCTTGGTTGCCTTGATGTAATGAATGAGGACCCTTGAGGCGTCCTCAAGTCGGTAAACAAGACATTCACCGATTTTGTAGACCGCCGCGTGATCGCCATATGAAGCCATTCTGTAGAGTTTGTATGTCCGTCTGATCTTGAGCAGCTTCTTGAGCTTCCTGATCGACTCAAGCCGTGGCCGCCAATGGATCATATTGATCTCATCAGGACTCTTATAACTGTTTTCCACACCTTTTTTGCTTCTGTAGAACTCCTGTCCCGCATGATAGAAGGGAATACCTTGACTGATTGCGATCAACTGGTTGGCAACATCAGCCTTGTGTTTGAAATCATCCTTTTCAAAGCCATATGACAAAAGCATTTTGTCATAGAACGTGAGATTGTCATGACATTCGACATAGTTGATGCTTTGGGTTGGAGCCAAAAAGAGATGGGGGGATCCAAGAAGCAGTTCCGGGACTTTGACGGCCAATGCCTTATTTCCCATCGCATACCCCATCTCAGGGCCGTGTAACGCACCTTTCATGGTGTTCCTGAACTGATCGTTGAAATGCGCGATGCCTTTGAAGCGCGCTTGGTTGGCCATGTTGCTCTGTTCTTTGGTCGGTACTTCGGTGATCATGTTCCAGCCTTCACCGTAGAGCATGATGTTGGGGTTGATGGCCTTAAGCGTCTTTTCAATCTGTCGCATTGTCTCCAAATCCATCAGACCCATCAGATCAAATCTGAAACCGTCGATTTGGTAATGTGTCACGAAATGGACAAGACTGTCAATGATCAAGCGTCTGACCATGTAATGCCTGGTCTCGACATCATTGCCACAAAAAGAGGCTTCGGTGGGTTTGCTTTTGGCATCATGTCTGAAGAAGTACCCGGGGACGAGATAATCGTAGGGGAATGTATCACGGTTGTTGACGTGATTGTAGACCACATCCATGTTGATCCCAAGACCGATTCCATGGGCAATATCAAGTACCTGTTTGAAAGCGTTGACCCTTCCATAAGGATCATCAGGATCTCTTGCATACCATCCTTCTAGCACAAAATACTGGGCGGGATTGTAACCCCAGTTATAAGCTTTGGACTTATCCCGATCAAATACGCCATCAAAATCAAATACAGGAAGCAGTTGAAGATGGGTCATCCCCAACCTCTTGACGTAATCAAGAACCGACCCTGACAAGGTGTTCGAGTGTTCAATCAGACCCTCGAACAGACCCTTTGATGGGACATCAAGATTGATCGTGAGATCCCTAACGTGCCCTTCATAAATGACGGCATCGGTATAAGCTCTGAGTTTCTTCGAAAGAGGCCTGACTGGGTTGGTTTTTGACCAGTCAATCACATATGACTGGTCTTTGAAGCCAGTTGCGGTCGTATACGGGTCTTTGACATCATGATAGTCTCTTGTGAGCCTGACCCGGTAATGGTATGGTTTGCCCTCAAAATCACCTTTTGCGGTCACAGTCCAGACCGGGGATTCGAAACGCATCGGTCTTTCCTTCCCATCTAAGACAAGGATGATCTCTTTGGCAACCGGTGAGAAAACAGTAAAAATCGTCTGATCTCTGTGATACTCGGCACCTAAGGGGCCATCATATCGAAAGGACTGGTCAAAGGCTGGCTTCAAGGTCACGGTGCCGATTTCTAGCGTGACTTTGGTCCCGTCAATCCAAATGCTGTCATCCACGTGCAACAACAGCGGTTTTGGACTTTGATAGTACATATGGGTGCCCTCTCGTCTGATCAACTCGAGCGGCATATCCCTGACAGTGACCGATCCAATCGCGTGATTGGACTCAATTCTCACCAAAGAAAAATCATCAATGAAAGCTTTCATCGTTTATCTCCTTGACGTGCAATGAGAATCAGGGGCTCATTCAAAGGATTCAGGATCGAATCCTTGATTGTGATCTCCTGACCTGTCAAGAGGTTTTGATACTGCCCATCTTTCAGATTGAGTGTGATGGTTTCTGCGTGTTCAAGATTGAAGATGCCAATCAGATATGTCTCTTCGAAATCGTATGTGAAAATCGCCGCTTGATCATGTTGGATGTGGTTAAAGACACCCTTGGCAAAGATTGGCTGTTTCTTCATTGTCGATAGTTTATGGATCAATGATTCAACTGACTGTGCCTCATTCCAAGGGACCTTGTCATCTTCAAACAAGTCCGGTCGGTGATCCACCATATGTTCCATACCAGCATAGACCATCGGTGTGCCCTTGATAAAAAACTGAAGGGCGAGCATCTGTTTGAAATGCTTGTCGTCTCTGACCTTGCTCATCAACCGAGCTTGGTCATGGTTCTCAAAACCTCGGAGCTTGACATAGTTTTTAGGATAGACACTTTCTTGCCGGATGATCTCCTCTAGCCATCTTGAAAGATGACCGGGATCACGTAAATAGTGATCCATGTGATCAAAGATATCATAGTCATAGGCCATATCAAAAACATCATAGATCATCGAGTCTGAGGCGCATTCAAAGCCTGAATCTCGCAAATACTTGATGAATGAGAGATGGACGGATTCCGATAGCCAGATGAAATCCTTGTTGAAATCATTGATTTCAGCCTTGACCTCACGCCAAAACTCCATTGGCAGCATCGGTGCGACATCGCACCTGAAGCCATCAACCAGTTTGGCCCAATCAACGAGCACTTGCTTGAAGTAAGACCTGACTTCTAAAAGATTGAAATCCAGGTCGGTGATATCACTCCAGTCACCAACGCGGTTTCGAAAAGCGCCTTCCGGGGTCCGATAAAACCATTCAGGATGGATGTCTGTCAACACCGAATCACGAGACGTATGATTGATGACGATATCCATCATCACCTTCATGCCCCGATGTCTTGACTCGGCAATGAGTCGTTTGAAATCGTCTTCATTGCCATAGGCGGGATCAATGGCCTTGTGGTCTTTGATCGAATAAGGACTACCAAGGGATCCTTTACGGTCTTTCTCCCCAATCGGATGGATCGGCAAAAGATAAAGGATATCGGTCCCAAGACCTTTGATCCGGTCAAGATCATTGATAACACCCGCGAAATTGCCTTCTGCACTGTGTTGCCTCACAAAGACCTGATAGACCATCATCGATCTGAGATTGATGTCGGTGTGAGATGCCATCAGCGGACTCCTTTAAGATTGATCGGTGACAGATGCCAAATGTCGTTGTTGTAGTCGGTGATGGTGCGGTCGGATGTGAAGAACCCTGAGTTTGCGATGTTGATAATGGCTTTTCTAAGCCATTCTTCTCTATTCTTATAGATCTTGTTAGCCCGTTCATGAGCCTTAACGTACGCATCGAAGTCTTTCATGACCAAGAAGTAGTCACTGTTTAACAAATTGTTCAAGACGTAGTCAAAGTGTTGGGCATTCGGATTGATCGCTCGGATGAATCTGAAGACGCTTTGGAGACGCGGATCCTTGTCGTGGATCTCACGCGGTTTGTATCCATTGTTCCGGTAGAGGTCATTCACCTCTTCAGCAGAGAGACCAAAGATGATGACATTCTCCTCGCCGGCCTCACGGACAATCTCAACGTTGGCCCCATCTAGCGTCCCAATCGTGAGCGCACCGTTCATCATGAATTTCATATTGCCGGTCCCGCTGGCTTCTTTGGTGGTTGTTGAAATCTGTTCGGACAAATCAGCGGCTGGCATGATGAACTCGGCATAGGTCACGTTATAGTTCCTGACAAAGACGACTTTGAGCAGGTTCTTGGTCTCGGGATCCTTGTTGATGATGCCAGCGACCGTGTTGATCAGTTCGATGATCGCTTTGGCCATGTGATAACTCGGTGCCGCTTTGGCTCCGAAGATAAACGCATGGGGATAATAAGCGGCCTTGAACTTGGCATCAACCTTGAGTCTTTGGTAGACATAGATGATATGAAGGATATTCATCAGCTGCCGCTTGTATTCGTGAAGACGTTTGACCTGAATGTCAAAGATCATGTCGACATCAAGACGAATGCCCTGTTCACGGTAAATCCGATCTGAGAGTGCCTGTTTCTTGGCTCTCTTCATACCGTCGACCTTTGCTTGGACCATCTTGTCATCCTTGAATGCTTCAAACGCTTTCAGGCCATCAAGATCGCTTCGCCAATCGGTGCCAATCGTCTCATCAAGGATTGAAGTCAACTCCGGATTCGACTGGATCAGCCAACGGCGATGGGTGATCCCATTGGTCTTGCTGTTGAACTTCTCCGGATATAAGGTATAGAAATCCTTCATGACATCTTTCTTCAGGATATCAGTGTGAAGTTCCGCAACCCCATTGATTGAAAACGCGCCATAGATCGAGATATGGGCCATCCTGAGATGGTTATGTCCGATCAATGCCATCAGATAGATCTGTTCTTTGTTGAAACGGGTATCCGATACGAGAATGGCCTTGAACCGTCGGTTCATTTCCAAGAGAATCTCAAAAATACGCGGCAACAAGTTTCTGAAAATGCCAATGTCCCATTTCTCAAGTGCTTCGGAGAGAATCGTATGGTTCGTGAAGGCACACATCCTCGTTGTGATGTCCCATGCCTCATCGTATCCGAAATGTTCCTCATCCATCAGGATTCTCATCAGTTCGGGAATGACTAGGGCAGGGTGAGTGTCATTGAGCTGGAAGACATAATAATCGGGCAGATCTTTCAAATCCCGTTCCAGTGCTTTGTGTTCATTGATCACCTGCTTGACGCCAGCGGCGGAAAAGAGGTATTGCTGCTGCAAACGAAGGGTTTTGCCATCTTCCTTGGAATCATCAGGATAAAGCACATCGCTGATCTTCCTGACCATCTCAAGATACTTCTGGTCCTGATGCATATGACGTTCACATGGTTCGGTCGACCAAAGTCTGAGGGTTGTGACAACACCGTTTTGGTCACCGATGATCTTGACATCATAAGGCACTGCCTTGATCCAGACGGGATTGATCAGTTTGGTGTGTTCAACATATCCAAAGAACGGAATATCAATAGCCTGGTCATCTCTTTTGGTTTCCCAGATGAACGGGCGATTCAACCAAAGATCCGGCAACTCAACCTGGCGGTTGTTTTTGATATCTTGGGTGAAAAAGCCATGTTGGTATCTGAGGCTGTTCCCATAGAGAGGAAGGCCCAACGAGGCGGCGGAATCAAGAAAACAGGCAGATAGACGGCCAAGTCCACCATTACCAAGACCGGCATCTGTCTCCGCGAGTTCGACTTCATTCAAGTCAAGTCCAAGATCATCAAACGCTTCTTTGACAACCGGATAGAAGCCACTGTTGTATAAATTGTTTGTAATCATCCGGCCCATCAAAAACTCCATAGAAAAATAGATTGCCTTCTTATGGTTGTGTTCTTTCATGGCGTTCTCAGTGGCCTTGAGATGCTTATCCATCCAAGCGTCCAACAATTCGGACAAAATGGTATAACGTTGATACACGGTTGACTGTTCGAGATCAACCGCGAAATGTTCTTCAAGGCGGGTCAGAAACGCGCCTTTGAAAGTGTCTTTGTTCTGGAAAATATGGTGCATGATTGATAGTCTCCTTTGTCTTCTGTCTCTTTCATTTTACCATAAGAATGATGCACACTCATGTGAAACCGTGCCCATCCCATGAAAAGGCGACATGCCAGGAAAGCCGCATGTCGCCTGCATCATCAAATCGTCTTAACCCTTTGTCGCACCAGCCATGATCCCTTCAATCAGATAACGCTGGAAAGCCATGTAGAGGGCTGTGATTGGAAGCCCCACAAGGAGTGCACCAGCGGCGAATGCCGAGTAGTGGATATACTCAAGATCATTGATGAACTTGAACAACCCGACCGCGAGGGTCCATTGATTGGTGACATCATATCCAACCGGCGCATCAGGCGGATAGTAGTTCAACAAGTATCCAGGAAGCATATAATCCATCCACGGGCCCATGAACATGGACACGGCGACAAACGTCAGAATCGGGACCGAGAGCGGCAAGATGATCTTCCAGAAAATCTGGAACTTGTTCGCTCCGTCGATCATGGCAGATTCATCCAGGTCTTTGGGGATTTGGGTCAAAAAGCCCTTGATCAACCAAAGATTTCCGGGAATACTACCACCGATATAGAGAATGGACAAGGCTCGGGGCTGTCCGAGCAATCCAAACTTCCAGAAGAGCACATACATCGCGATGAGTCCCATGAATGATGGGAATGCCTGAAGGACAAGAATGGTCAAGAGACCGGCTTTTTTGCCCTTGAAACTGAACCGGGCAAAAACAAATGCGGCACCCGTGATCAAGACTGTTCCCACGACCATATTGATCAATGCGATGGATAAGGTGTTCCAATACCAGAGTGTGAATTTGGTCTCTTCAAACAAGTATCTGAACGCTTCAAGGTTGGGCTCATCGGGCCAGATGGAATTCGGAATCGCACTTTGGATGTTCGAAAGTGACAATCCAACAATATAAACCACTGGTACAATGACGATGACCGCGACCAAGGCGATCTCACCATAGATCAGAATCCGGCCAATCATGTGTTTCAGTCTGAACACATCTCTGAGTCCCTGTTTCGAGACATTCCGACGCTTAGGAAAATAGAACATGTAGATCAGTAATCCCACAATCGGAATCAATCCCAACACACCCGGAAGAATGCCTTCATAACCCTTCTTTCTGGCATATTCAGCGACTGTCCCTTGATGTAGCATCAGCAAAACGATTGCGGCATAGATGAGCAGCAATGAGAGTAGTAGTGGCATGGTCTAGTCCTCCTGGAACGCGCGGGTTTTGGAGAGATTCCACGCGGTAAGTGAGCCAACAAACAGGAAGATCAAAACCGAGAAGACGGACGCCATGTTGAAGATGGCCTCATCAACCGTCAGTTTGTACATCCAGGAGATGAGAATATCCGTATCCCCAGCGAATCCGCGGGCATAATGCCCGGCATTCGGACCCCCGCCGGTGATAAAGTAGATGACCCCGAAGTTGTTGAAATTCCCCGAGAAAGTCATGATCAGGATGGGTGCGGTCGAATAAAGGACGAGTGGCATGGTGATGCTCTTGATCTTTTGCCACTTGCTCGCACCATCAATATCAGCAGCTTCATAAAGTGTCTTGTCAATGGCGGTCATGACGCCCGTCATCAGCGCCATGAAATACGGGAATCCAAGCCAGATGTTGACAACAATCAAGGTTGCCCTGACAAAGGTTGGATTAAACGGATTTGAGAACCACTGGATGTTATCCTTACCAAGATAGAGAAGTGTTCTGATGCCAGAGAGATCGTTGAATTCAACCCCAAGCATCCCGAAATTGTGCAAGATCTCATAAATGCCAATCTCTTGAAAGAATGTGTTGATAAATCCAAACTCATTGAACATGACTGAGAAGACCATCTGTGAAAGCAGTGCCGGAATTGCCCATGGTAAGATCAGGACGGTCCTCCAAAGTTTCCTAAAGACCACTTTCTCACTGTTTAGGACCAGTGCCTGGAAGAAACCACCGAAGAAGACGGTTGCGGTTGAAAGGACTGCCCAGATGACCGTCCATCCGAGCACGCGCCAAAACGCCTGACCGAAGCTAGAACCCAAACCGGATGAGAAATTGAACAACGCGATAAAATTCTTCAAGCCAACCCAGTCAAAGGTTGCGACCATCGATTCATTACCGGAAATACTTGTGAAGCTGATGACGAATCCAAACATGATTGGCATGATTGAGATGAATGCCAAAACGAACATGGCTGGAGAAAGAATGATGTACTCGAACATGCTCTCATAGACATCCTTGAAGTAAGCCCGATCTCCTAAGACCTTCTTCTCTTGTCGTTTCGCTTCCGCGACCCGGTAAGCATCCGTCACCGACCAAATCATGAAAATGAAGAAAAAGAATGAGAGAATGACACCGATCAGACCTTCAAGGAGAATGATTGTCGAGGTGTGACCTTGGACTGGCACGTCTTCAGAAATCGTGATTTCAGGGAGTCCGTCCATATAGTAGGCATCACCGCGTGGTGAACCCACCATCGCGTCATAGAGTGCCATGTGACCAGTAAAATTGATCTTTTGAGCGACACCTAGTGTCGTCACTGACCAATAACTTCTGATGAAAAAGCCCGCTTTGTCATAAAAGAAGTTGTTGTATTGGGATTCAAAGACCGAACGGATATCGGGGTTCATCGCGAGATGAACCTTGATCAGAAGGCGGTTGAAATCACGGTTGGTGTACTGGTTTCTAGGCAGTGTGTATGTGTAGTAATTCACTTGCCTGAAGAGGTCTGTGAAGACGGTCCCCTCATATTGCATAATGACCGAATTATAGGTCAGACCTGCTTCATAGTATTCATAGATCACCCCTTCGATCTTATAAAGAGGTCCTGTGATTTCGATCTCGTCGTCTGTGTCAACCGACTCAACGATCTCTTCGGTCATCAGATTCACATACCTGTTTGAACCATCGACGGTGACCTTCAGGAAGAAGTCACCATTGTCATCATAGATGGTGCTTTCCTTGGTGAACACAATCATACCATCGGTTGAGAACTTGATGTTCTCCTCATTCAATTCATCGGTCAATATGGTTGTCTCTACGTATTCTTTTTTATTGGTTCCGTCTTCTTGCTTGACCGTCCGCTCTTTGTAATAAGTGCCATCGGCATCCCGATAGAGCGTTCCGCGTCTAGAAAGGTGGACCTGATCGAGTGTTGCCATGTCATCAGCATCAACAATGGTCGGGTTATTGCCCATGAAGCCATCGAGTTCTGTGAATCTTGGCTCATTGTTTGTAATCAGATCATTAGCAAGAAAATCGATGAACAGAGACTCTGTCAAGTTTCCCTGACCGCCGATTTCAGTGAGATATTCATCGAATGCCTCATAACCGAGTGACTGAGTGCCATTTGCGGTATTGTAGTAACTCATGAAAATCTCTTGATAATAGTAATCGCCGTAGTCCTCACCTATGAGTTTGTCATAAGCGCTGGTCTCTTCAAAATAGCTGCTCGTCGATAGTTCAATGCCAATAAAACCGGCAAAAACAATAAAAAAGAACAGGGCTTTGAGAAACTGCATGTTCAGTAGTTGCCCGAATCCCCAGACGACAGCAGAAGCAATGGATTTTAATATGCTGAATAGTTTCATTTGCTCCTCCATAATGTAACCAAACGAGGGCGTTCAGGCACAGATGCCTGCCGCCCTCATCCGGTTCATGAATGACTTAGTGTTTCAAATCGATAAAATGGATTTATCCAGCAAGTCCAATGCGGGCAAGATAAGATGCTTCAGCATCTGCCGCAGCTTCGGCTGGGTCTTTACCATTGTTCCAAACGTCGATGATCATGGTTTCACCTGGTCCCCAGTAATAGGTAACTTCAGGAATCGTCGGCATCGGAATCGAGGAGTTGAGCTGTTCAGCCATTTGGAGAAGGAGTGCGTCATCAGCAACGCCTTCGATACCATCAAGCAGTTCAGTCTTCAAAGCCGGGAGCTTGCCTTTGTATTCATACTGGAGTTCCATCGCAACGTCTGAGTTCAAGAACTCAACGAACTTGATGGCATCTTCGGTATTGTCTGAATACTTATAGACAGCAGCCATGATCGCACCAGCGAATGTCTGGGTAGGTGTGTCAACACCATCGACATTGATGGACGGGAACGGTGCAACCTGATAATTGAGGCCAGCATCCTGGTAAGCTTCATGGTTCCATGGGCCACCAATGATGTAAGGAATGGAGCCTTCTTCGAAGCTGGCACCGCCAGAAATCGAATTGTGTGACCCATTGCCGGTTGTTGCCGGTTTGAGATCACTTAGCATCCACTCGAGCGCTGGAACAGCGTTCACAAATCCAACTGCCGTCGGATCATTTAGGTTCGGTCCAAACGGATAGAAGCCAAATGCGGAGTAAATCGGCTGCATGAAGTAGCTGTCTGCCCAGTGACTTGATGTCGCCAGATAGAAGAGACCTGCTTCAGCATTCGTACGTCCTGATTCATCAGCTGCGAGTGCAGCATTCCAAATCGCAGCTTCTGCGAAGATGTCTTCAAATGTGGTTGCCGGAACATCAATCAGATCGGTATTGTAGAACAAACCAATCGATTCGATGGACATCGGAACCGCATAGAGACGTTCGACAGCATTCGGGCTTTCAGGATCGAATGACTTGTTGACATCATCATAAGAGACGGTCGCAATCGACAGACCAAGCTCATGTGCACGTTCTTCAAGGGTTGCCTTGGTTGCTCCTGGGAGCGGCAGAACGAGATCTTCAAGAATCGCCTGGGCCAAATGGTCATGCGGGAACTGGAAGACGTCGGCACCGTTACCGGAAGGACCGAAAGTCTTCAAACGTTCACGGGCATCAACGGAACCCATGTGCTGGTGTTCAACGATGATGTTCGGATAGACCTTGTTGAATTCTTCGATGACAGCAGCCATATACTCGCCGTTTTCATCGTCGATCCAAACACGGATCTTGGTCTTCTGGACGAAAGTCTGACTGAAGTCAATGACTTCGCCGTTGTTTTCTTCTTCGGTACACGCTGCAAGTGCAAGTGCGCCTGACAGGATGAAGATGAAGAGAAGTAGTTTTTTCATAGCGCGCCTCCCTTAATTAGTCTTTGCGACTCTGAAAATGAATGTTTCTTCTGTGACATTGCCCCATTCATCTTCAACGCGCAGCATAATGGTGTAGTCGCCTTCTTCTCCGGTGTCAAGCACAGAGAAATCACCCTCAGGAACATAAACGAACGGAGTCAAGTCACCATCGCGGTTGTCGTCAACCAAGAATCTCGGGAAGAGGTTCGGATTGAACGGCTGACCCCACTCAACAGTGATGATCCGGTCTTCAGGAAGTTGTCCGACAATCGATGACGGATTGATGAATGTCAATACCGGTGCGTCGCGGTCGATATCGACGGCGAGAGATGCGTCATTGACACCATCATTGAAGAACACTTCATAATCCTTCGTGTTGTCTAGTTCACTACCGTCAGCAAGCACCAAGACGAACGCGTTCAGGGTTGTGTTTGTGGTTGCGAAGTCAACACGTTCGAGTGTCAATGGATCACCATAGACGCCTTCTTCAATCACTTCTTTGATTTCAAACCAACCTTCGATGGTTGCTGTGGCCACTTCTTTGTCCTCAGCATCAGGATAAGGAGAATTGATCTGAGCGCCAGTCTGAACGATCACGGTTGAAGGATTGACAGCGTATGTGCCAGTCTTGTCTTCGTTGTTGTAAGGCACAAGCGAGAATGAGAATGCCATTTCCGAGAAAGCTGCAGGATCATTGTAGAAGACATTGTCATTGGCAGTATAGGCATCGCCCTTGCTCACAACATAAGAGACACCGACATTGCCAGGTGCGAATGTTGTCGAATTAGCAAGCGTGACATCACCGGTCTTCTTGTTGGCATCTGCGCCAGCATAAATCAATAGACCAGCCCCGTCTTCAGTTGCCTGAAGCATCATGCCCTTGACATCATAACCAGCTTCAGAAGCGCCAGCCTTGGTAAAGCCTTGGTAAGGATTGCCCCATTCGGACGGAACATCAAGCCAGCCCCATGCGTGAACGCCGAGGGTTTCTTCATAGCTTCCAGCAGGATCATAGTAGACAACAAGCATGTTCGCATGCGTGTTGCTTGCGATGAAGTAACCTGGATTTTCCGCGTTGGTTGCAGCACCTTCAAAGACGTAAACGTGGACAGTTTCACCAGCAATGATCGCTGAAGGATCGATGTTGATGTCGCCAGTCAGTTTCGCGTCCCAGTTCGGACCTTCTCCAACCCAATAGACAGCAATAAAGCCGACCGATGTGCCAACAGGAATGTCATTGTATTCCCAGTAAGCACCAAAGTCGTCAGTGCCATCCGCCAATTTGCCTGCGGCTGGTCCGCCCCAAGCCCATGAGCCCAAATTTTCGTAGTCGCCTTCCCAAGATTGGAAATGAACGACCAAATTCCCGGTGTCGTTTGTAACTGCATATGACATGACGCCAAATGCGGCAATCGCGAACATTCCGAGAACCAAAGCAAGCAATGCTTTCTTCATTGTTTTCCTCCTTTTTGTATAAGAATGTGACCATTCTTTGACACGTACATCTTATCACGAAACATATAAATATGTAAACGCTTTACACGCGTGCGCAATGTGCAACCGTTTTCTTTTTGTAATCGCTATCATTTGAAACAGTCTGTCAAGCGAATTCATGATATAGTGATAATGAAGGAGGTATAGACCTATGAAAAAAATGATTGTGCTGCTTTTTGGCACTCTGCTTTTGTTTGGCACCGGCCTGATTGTTCAGGCGGATGAAACACCAACATCACTTGTCGTCCATTATTATCGCTACGATGACGACTACACGAATTTCAATATGTGGGTTTGGGAGAACGAACCTGTTGCCAGGGGCGGTATCCAACACAACTTTGATCCTTTGCAGACCGATGAACACGGTGTCTACTACACCATCGATCTTGACGCATCCTACCCTGGAGCGACCAAGATCGGAATCATCATCAAGCAAGGCGGATGGGACGGTTACCGTGAAATCGGTGGTGACCGGTTCATTGAACTCTCTGACCTTGAAGTCATCGGGGGCGTCGCCCATGCGTATTTTGTCGAACAGGACATCAACATTGGCATGTCAGAGGCTGACCTTGCCAACAACATTCCTGATTACCGTGACAAGATCCTGATTGCCTCATTCGATGTCCAGAAGCGCATCGCGGCAACCTTGACTGCCATCCCGGAAAACGGTTATGATGTTTATGAAGACGGCGTCTTCCTGTTCTCCGGAACCGCGACCTCGACATCAATGGTCATCACTGTGCCTGATGTCAACATCTCTAAGACCTACACACTTGTTGTTCATTTCTCAGAAGCTTTGTCCTCAGAGAAGGTTGTCTCTCTTCAAAATCTCTTTGATACCGATGACTTTGAAGACCTATACACCTACGAAGGCACCTTAGGCGTGAGTTTCTCCGGTGACAACACCGTCTTCAGACTTTGGGCACCCCTCTCCGACGCGGTCGTCTTGAATCTCTACAACCAAGGTCATCCCGATTACAACGATCTTGGCCAACCAAGCAGTGAGGACACACCCGTCATGAGTATCCCCCTCGACCGAATTGAAAACGGGGCCTGGGAAACGGTTGTCACTGAAAACGTTGATTTCATGTATTACACGTTTTCTGTCACCAATAGTGGTGTGACCAATGAGGTCACCGACCCTTATGCCTATTCAACTGGCGCCAACGGTCAACGCGGCATGATTGTGAACTTCGATGCCATCAACCCCGAAGGTTGGGCTTATGGTGACCGACCCGACACAATCACTTCCTTGACCGACTACATCATCTACGAACTCCATGTCCGTGATCTGACCTCCCATGATTCCTGGAACGGCACCGATGATCATCGCGGCACTTTCCTAGGACTCACTGAGACCGGCACCACCTACAGTGACGGCGAAACCACCGTCACGACCGGCCTTGATCACATCGCCGATCTTGGCGTGAACGCTGTCCAGTTGTTGCCGATCTTCGACTTTGGCTATGTCGATGAGATCGAAGCGTTTACGAATCCCAACTACACGAATATTTTCAACTGGGGCTACATGCCTTATCACTTCAACACCCTTGAAGGCTCCTATTCAACCAATCCTTTTGACGGACGCACCAGAATCAATGAGTTCAAACAAGCCGTCATGGCTCTTCATGCCTATGACATCCGCGTCATCATGGATGTTGTCTACAACCATACCGGTGAATCAGAAACATCCAATTTCCACAAGATCGTTCCCGGTTACTATCACCGTCTGACCGAAACCGGTGGCTTCTCCAATGGATCCGGCACCGGTAATGAAACCGCCTCGGAACGATCCATGATGCGTAAATTCATGCTTGACTCAGTCGATTTCTGGGCATCGGAATACAATCTTTCCGGATTCAGATTCGACCTCATGGCGCTTCACGATACTAGCACCATGAATGACATCAGAGATCTCCTTGACACGATTGATCCGACCATCGCCGTCTTTGGTGAACCTTGGAATGGCGGTACAAGTCCGCTACCTGAAAGCATCCGTGCCGACAAAGAAAACATCGATCTGATGCCTGGTGTCGGTGCCTTTAATGACACCGTGAGAGACGGCGTCAAAGGATCGGTGTTCCAAGCCGCCGAACAAGGATGGGTCCAAGGCAACCAGACAAATGATACCGCCCGTGCCGTCAAATATGGCATCGTCGGTGGTGTGAGTTTCCCTGGTGTT
Organism: Acholeplasmataceae bacterium; assembly: GCA_018400755.1. Lineage (GTDB taxonomy): Bacteria > Bacillota_I > Bacilli_A > Acholeplasmatales > Acholeplasmataceae > RECG01. The sequence continues at coordinate 6,012 of JAGYLU010000011.1, read as the reverse complement.
GAAACAACCAACGCCTGGCATCTCGATCCAACCCAGACCATCAACTATGTCACCGCCCATGATAACAACACCCTCTACGACAAGTTCATGCTCTCTGGCTTCTCCGGCACAAGACACCGCGACAAGGTCAAAGCCATGCAGGTCCAGGCCAATGCCATCATCTTGACATCACAAGGATTGTCGTTCCTTCATGCCGGGGTTGAGTTCATGCGATCAAAACCGCTTGAAGAAGGTGGATACGACCACAACTCCTATGAATCCCCTGATTCTGTCAATCAGCTCAGATGGGATAGAAAGCTCCAGTACAACGATGTGTTTGAGTATTACCGGGATCTGATCAGAATCAGAAAAGCCTATGACCATTTCCGGATCGATAACGCCAATGAGATCAGAACCCGCCTGTCCTTCCTTGATACCACCAATGGCAGCAACGCCATCGCTTACCAAATCGAAGGTCTCGGCAATGATCCCGACATCGTCGTACTTCATAGCGGTACCCCATCCGGTGGTCTCTCAAGCGTCACGCTCCCTGCTGGCAAAACCTTCAAGATCCTGACCAACTACATGATGCATGATCCAAGTGGTCTTGAGTCTGTATCTGGCACCCTCTTCATTCCTGCCAACACAACCGCCATCCTGGTCGAGGACACAACAGCTGTCATCACCATCAAGGACAGCGTTGTCGAGATTGATGCCGGCGATACCTTCAATCCTGCATCCAATGTCACCATTAGAACCGACTTGTACCCGGATGCCAACATCTATTATTCAAGTTACCATGACGTCAACCGTCCCGGATTCTATACCGTGACCGTTGCCGTCCAGGAAGACTTCGGACGGATCACGCATTATTTCTACACGCTGAACGTCAAGGGCCAGACCTACAATGTCAGGCTCAATCCAAATGCATAGGGAGGACAAATCCATGAAAAAAATAATCCTTGTATTCGCAATGGCCCTGCTCCTCTTCGGACTTGCTGCCTGTAACAAATCAAGTGGTGATGACTTTGATGTCACCGTCATGAATGAACGGATGGGTTTTAGGACCATCGAAGTTGATGTTGTGATTCCAGAAGCGATTGATGACCTTGATGATCTTTTTGAGATCACCCTCGACATCGCCCGTCAAACCTACAACAGCCACTTCTCAGACATCGGAACCGACCACTACACCATGACCATAAGGCTTTACAAAACGGAATCAGATTATGACGATCGTCATCCAACCTATGGCAGTCATACCTTTGAGATCAATGAAACACTGTCTCATCCGGGATTGACAACCGGTGAAAACAATCTGGCGATCAACTGACCAACAAAAAGGGACGCACTTAGCGTCCCTGATTTTTTTATGCGAATGTCTTTCGTCCATAGACCAGCATCACAAGCATCGTGACAAGACCCATGGCCAGTTGGAAGAACACCGTTGAGAATGCCGGAATGAACAGTCCCACAATCAGACTCAAGACAGCTGGCAACCCCATCACGAGAATCACAAACCGGATGCTTTCACCAAAGGTCATGAATGTCGAGAATCCAAACCTGAACATCTGTAACACAATAGAAAGCAACACAATGAACATGATGTTTGACAACAGCGTGATGACGCTGTTGATGATCAGTGTGTATAGCACGATCTGAGAAGAAAACGAGTCCTCAAGAGCGGTTGCGAAGGCTTGCATCGCCTGATTGCGATCATCACCGTCCAAAAGGTTCAGTTCACGGAACTTCAGGGTTTCAGAAAATCCCGCATAGCCGTCAGACGTCATCTTTGCCCCGGCATTGACGTAGATGACCGCCTCTTCCATCAGGATAACCGTCTTCTCATCGGACACAAGATCCTCTTCTGTCCCATTGAACACATAGGTGATTCCGCGATGTTCAAATGTCGTTTTGGACTCACTTTCACAGACCAGTTTCGACGCCCTGATCTCACAATCATTGGGCAGTTCCCAATCAGGAACCTCCTGTAAGAAAGACTCCTCAATGAAATCTAGACGCCAGCCCTGTTCTCTTACAATCAGATAGTTCAACGGAAAGGCTGCCATCATCGATAACAGACCAAGATAGAGAAGCATTTTCCATAACGCCTCATGGCCATGGGTGAAGAGGGTGGAGAATGAGAATGAGTACTTGAAGTACCGATACAGAAACATCAGATGTAATCCTCAATCAGCTCAGGATCGATCTCATAGACAATCGTGCTGAAGCCCTCAAGCGTCTGGGTGCCATAAAGGATGGAGAGATGATCGATATCAACCGTCTGGGTGCCCGATGAGAGATTATGAAGAATCAGGACCGCATGCGTGACATCCTCATCCTCATAAACTCTGACATATCCTTGCAAGGTGGTCTCGTTTCCGACATAAGGGATGAACTGATTGCCATACATCAATGCCGGATTCTCAAGCCGAAGCTGAATCAGTTGTTTGTAATGGTTGTACAAGGAATCAGGGTCGTTCTTTTGGACTGAAACCGGATCGGTGTTGACATTTTGAGTATCCGGGAACCACGTGGTCTCCTTCGATGAGTCGCCCCAAAGGAAGGGTGTCCGGCGATATTCATCATAAGCGATGCCGTATCCAGGCACGTTTTGCCCATCATTGGCATAATCACGGTACCCTTTCATCCCGAGTTCCTCACCGTAATAGATGAAGGGAGAACCAGGTAGCGTCAACAGCACATTGGCCGCGAGTCTGAGTTTGGCTTCACCATCCGCCCCGGTGAACCCACCGGTCGAAGCGAGCCTGTCAAGGTCGTGATTGGTCAAAAAAGGGGCGTCAGTAAACTCGGGATCGATCACTCTGATCTGATCATAGAACCGTTCAAGATTGCGGGCCAGAAGATACCTTGAGTTCCCACTTCCGATCTTGTCCCAGATCTGACCAGCTGCGAAGAAGTTGAAAAGACTGTCCGATCCGATGTAATAATTCGGATAGATGGTCTCAGAGTACTCAAAGACTTCTGAGAGCAAATAACTGTCAGGATTGACAGCATCCATATGAAGGTTCAACTCATTGATGAACAAGGTGTTCTTGAGATCAACCCCGACGATGCCAGGCTTGTCAAAAAAGTGTTTCGCGGCATCGAGTCTGAAGCCATGGACACCTTTTTCAAGCCAAAAGGTCATCATCGACTTGATGTGTTCAACAACATCCGGATTGGACAGGTTCAAATCCTTCATGCCACCAACAAAACTTTCATAGGCGTATCCGTTGTCCCAAATGTAGTAATCACGGTAAGCACTTGCGGGGTTGGTCGCACTGATGTACCAAGGATGCTGATCAGAGGTGTGGTTGATCACCAGATCAAGCATGATCTTGATGCCAAGGTCATCAGCTGTTTCCATCAAGGCCTCAAAATCAGCCATGCTTCCATAATCCTCTTCAATCGCAAAATAATCGGTCACACTATACCCGTGATAAGAGGGTGAGGGATTGATCGGCATGAGCCAAAGCGCGGTAGCGCCAAGATCAGTGAAATAATCGAGATTGTCACGAAGGCCATTCAGATCGCCAATTCCGTCATTGTCACTATCGGCAAACGACCGCACAAACACTTCATAATAGATATCATTATGCGGGTTCAAGGATTCAAGATCATCGGTTGTGCCGCCTTGGTCATCACAGGACGTGACAAAGACCAGCGTCAACAAGACGAGGACTAAAAGACTTGCTTTCTTCATTATAAGCCTCTCTTTCGCATCGATTCCCCGCGACCGAGGAAGTTATCTTTCCCTTGTGGTCCCTGAAGATCAATGACTTTGGTTTTGAACAAACGGTCATGGATGGTCTGGCTTGTATTTTCGGACATGACGAAGAACGCGATGACCAGATAAAGTCCAAACGTTCCGATACTGAGGCCGACCTTGAAGAGATCCCTTAAAAGAATTCTGGTGAGAGAAGCCGGTGATCCGTCGCTCATCACAATCCGTGTTTTTTCAATGCGTTTGCCAAATGTCTGCCCGGATGAGAACACATAGGGCAGAAAATAGACACCGATGAATGCGCCGATCACGATCACGTATCTGAGATAGAGATTTCCAATCCCATAAAAACCAATCATCGCAATGACCGCAACCGCCGACGTATCAATGGCGAATCCCCGAACTCTTTTCTCAAATGATGGTACCATTCTAACACCTCAATTCCTTCATCTCAATCATACCACGCCTTGAAAAGTGAAACCGTTTGCATAGATGCTTCAAGCATGAATCACATGTTTGAAAAGATCCCAATTTCTTCCCGATAAGGCACCCAGAGCACTTGTTCTCCAAAGTGAAGCACAACCGGACGGCTGAGCAGGAACGTGTCATAGAGTTCGGCTTGATTCCTGAGTACTTGTTCTAGGATATCCCTGATCAGGATGCCGGTATCAACGATGTTACGGCCATGGATGAATACCCCCTCGGGATAATCAAAGACGTAATCGTTGGTTGCGACTGTATAGTAGAGATGATCTTCAAAGACCACCCCTGGTCTGACATCCCGAAAGTCATAGTATGAATCATTAAAGAGTGATTTGATGACTGATCCGGTGAGTTCAACCGTCTTGATCCGGTTGTCAAAGGGAAAGATCTGGTAGAGCGTCGCCACTGTGATGTTCTGGCCATTCGAAATCGAGGCTCTTGTGCCCCCGGAGTTATGGAAAGCGACATCGGCATCCGATGCAATCCTCATGACTTTGGCCATATATGTGGTCAACGTGAACTTGTCAACGGACTGACCAGCGACGATGATGACATCATCGAGGAGGCTTTGGACCTGATCGAGATATGGTTGGAGGGCAGCTGTGACATCAGGATGAGGTGTGTTCATCCGCGAATCGTTATATGTCCTAAGATTCTCAGCGGCATAATCGATGACGTTGTTGTCCTGATCGAGATCAAGCTGGACAAAGCCAAGATTGGATCCATTCCCACCGGATTGGATCACCGGCATATCAGTGCCAGCACGGGAAATGAACGTCGTATATGCCTGATGGGAATGACCATTGAAAACCGCATCGACCCGTTGGTCACCGGTCATGGCACCAACGGCCTGATTGAAGCTCGTGTCCGCACCATGAATCATCACAAGCACGACATCCACTTGCTCGTTGGTCCGCAAATGCTCAGCATGAAGGGCGACCTCAGCCACTGGTTCCGCGAACTCATAGGCCTCAACCCTTGAATTGGCAATCGATCCTTCAAGTCCGTAACCCATGACACCGATGATGCCAACTTTGACATCCCCTTTGTGAATGATCGTATAAGGATCAACAAAATCGGGCATTGTCCGTGTGCCTTTGAAGAATATATTGGCTCCAAGAAGCGGAAAATCAGCTTTGACCCCATCACTTTGAGGGTCTCTGAAAGATGTCACAACATCGAGTCCCCAGTCGAATTCATGGTTACCCAAAGCAAACGCATCAAGACCCATGACGTTTAACGTATCCATGGTTGACGCGCCATAGAAATAGTTGCTGATGACCTGTCCTTGAAGGATGTCGCCACCTGCCAGAAAAAGTGTTTCCTCAGGATTGGTCTCTTTTTCATCGATAATGACGGAGCCCATCGCTTCAAATCCGATTTGGCCATCACCAGCGAGCAATGCCCCATGGACATCATTGATGTAGTAGATGTTCAGTGTGTCGATGTCAACTGCGGCAAGAACCGTCACTGTGATCGTCTCTTCCGTCAGGTTCCCATCGGAATCGATAATGCTGATGATGACATCATAGACACCTTCGCTATCATAATCAACAGCGGAGTCATCAAAAGCAAGCAAAGATGTGATGATGCCATCTTCTGGGTCATAGGCAATGAGATTATCAAGATACTGAGGGGTTTCGTCACCGATATCAAAGACATAGTTGACCGCATTAAAAATATAAGGAGCTTCATTTTCAATGTTGCTCCCCCGTTCAATCACGAATATGTTGACTGTTTTCGTCATTGAAAACCCGTCTTTGTCAGTCGCGGTATAAGTTGCCTCATAGACACCAGGTGTGTCATAGTCAACAGCACTGTCA
>JAGYLU010000109.1 GCA_018400755.1 Acholeplasmataceae bacterium | reverse complement strand
AAAAGAATCGACGCCATGAAGAAGACGGCCTTGGACTTTTAAAAAATGTCCTAAAGTGATGTTTACCGCGCGTTCAAAATCGAAAAGGATTGACACCGAACGCGCCCGTGTTATAATGAAAGAAACAATCAGGCTGTGAGAAAAAAGTTCTCGGAGGCATAGACAACAGAGAGTCCGTGGGTGGTGAAAACGGGCCTGTGCGCCGATGACGATGGTTTTCGAGCCTTTCCGTCGATATGTAGGCGGAAACGTCCGCCGCGTTAAGGCTAATCGAGTGCCGGATTCTGATCCGGAACTAAGGTGGTACCGCGATCACATGTCGTCCTTAGCGTTTTTTAAGGACGATTTTTCTTTGAACGAAACGGAGGAGAACAATGAAAACCCCATATTATCTCACCACGGCAATCGCCTATAGCTCGGCGATTCCCCACATCGGCAATGTCTACGAGGCCATCCTCGCGGATGCCATTGTCCGCTTCAAGCGGCTTGATGGTTACGATGTCCGGTTCCAGACCGGAACCGATGAGCATGGACAAAAGATTGAGAACAAGGCCAAAGAGGCCGGCATGAGTCCGAAGGACTATGCCGACATGATCTCATCGGAGATCAAGCGGATCTACAAGCTCGTTGATGTCGAGTATGATCTTTTTGTGCGCACCACCGATCCGTTCCATGAGGATTCGGTCAAGGCGATCTTCAAACGGCTCTTTGACCAGGGCGATATCACTCTCGGGAAGTATGAGGGATGGTACTCCTTGTCGGAGGAATCGTTTATCCTGGAGAAAGACATCGTTGATGGCAAGGGTCCAAGCGGGGATGTCCCGGTATGGACCTCTGAGGATACTTACTTTTTGAGACTTGAACCCTATCGGCAAAGGCTTCTTGACCATATTGAGGCACATCCGGAGTTCATTCAACCAGAGTCACGGAAGAATGAGATGATCAGGACATTTTTGTCAGAGCCACTACCTGATTTGTCAATCTCAAGGACGTCTTTCGCGTGGGGCGTGCCGGTGGATTTCGCCCCGGGGCACGTCGTCTATGTCTGGATTGACGCGTTATCGAACTATATCACGGGATTGGGATACCATCCCGAGAAACCATTGACGGATCTCTTCAAGACCTACTGGCCCGCTGATGTCCATCTGATTGGGAAAGATATCCTCAGATTTCACACCATCTACTGGCCAATGATTCTGATGGCACTTGATTTGCCGCTTCCGAAGCAGGTCTTTGGACATCCTTGGATTTTGGTCAACAAAGGCAAAATGAGCAAATCAGTCGGAAATGTCATGTATACCGATAGTCTCGTGAAACACTTCGGTGTGGATCCCGTCAGATACTATGTCCTTCATGAGATTCCTTTCGCCGCTGATGGGAACATCACCTATGAACTTCTGATCGAACGGACGAACTCCGATCTCGCGAACACCATCGGCAATCTCGTGAACCGGACCATCGGCATGGCCCATAAGTACCGTGAAGGGGTGATCGAGAAAGTCATCCTTGATGAACCCTATGAACTCTCACTCAAAGAAAAATGTGAAGCTGTCCTTCCAAGGATCAGGGCGTTGATGGATGATCTGAAGGTCTCCGACGCCTTGGAAGAAGTCGTTCAACTGGCCCGATTCGCCAACAAGTACATCGATGTGAGCGAACCATGGAAACTGAAAAACGATCCTGAGAAGGCAGACGTGCTCTCCCATATCCTTTATCACTTGGTGGAGACCATCCGCGTGGTCGCGGTGGTCATGCAGCCGTTCTTGCCAAAGACGGCGCTTGAGATCGCCAGACAGATCGGTGTGAGTGACCTCTCCTTTCAGACCTTGGATGTCTTCGGCGGATATGAGCCTCAGACCTTGGGCAAACCAACGGTCATGTTCGAGCGTTATGACCCAGAGGCAAAACTGAAGGAGATTCTTGAAGACGTTGAGTAAAGAATTTAGAAAACGTTTTCCAAAGGTTGTCTTGAATCTGACTAATTTGCTATACTGAAGACGTATTCAATATATCGTATAATCGACCTAATGTGGTGGTCAAGTTTCTACCGCGGGACCGTAAATTCCGCGACTACGGTATGAAAACGTCTTTTTCTTTGTTTTCATATGTAGAAACCACAGTTTCGTGGTTTTTTTGTTTGAAAAAACACATATTGAATACAAATACAAAAAAGGAGAAAGATGAATGCAACGGATTAAGGATTTTTTTGGGATTGAACAGCGCGGCAGTTCAATCAGGATCGAATTGCTCGGAGGGCTGACAACGTTTCTGACGATGGCCTACATCTTGTTTGTGAACCCCTCGATCATGGCCGGTATCGTGACGGGTGATGATGGATTGCCTTTGCAGCTGGTCGCTGGACTTGACATGCAAGCAGTCTTCCTAGCCACAGCGCTATCCGCCGGGGTCGCGACTCTTGCCATGGGCTTGTTTGCCAAACTCCCGATTGCTCTGGCACCGGGTATGGGACTGAATGCGTTCTTCTCGTTCACCATCGTTGTCACGATGGGACGGACATGGGAAGAAGCGCTTGCCGCTGTGTTGATTTCTGGTGTGCTTTACCTCATAGTCAGTGCAAGTGGTCTCAGAGCCAAGGTTGTCGCTGCCATTCCAGAATCGCTTAAGTACGCGATTGGTGCGGGGATTGGTTTCTTCATCGCCTATATCGGACTCGCCAATGTTGGGATCGTTGTCCAAGGTGAAGGGACATTGTCAGAACTCGGTGATCTGTCGAACCCGGTTGCTTTGCTTGCGTTGTTCGGACTCGTCCTGACGCTTGCGCTTCTGGCATTCAAAGTCAGGGCTGCCGTTTTCTTCGGACTCGTTGGAACCGCCATTGCCGGCCTGATTGTGGGACTCCTCGGTGTTGATGGCATGCCTGTCTATGACGGCATTGTTGGAAGTGTGCCCTCGCTTGCCCCAACCTTTGGTAAGGCATTCGGTGCCATTCCCGCTCTTCTCTCAACCGCGGGTGGTTGGTTCGCAATCTTTGCATTCCTCTTTGTTGACTTCTTTGATACCTCCGGAACCTTGATGGCTGTGACCGGCCAAATGGGTGGTGTGACCGAGGAAGAACTGAAGAAAGCCAATGTTGTTGATGCGTCTGGAACGGTCTTCGGATCGATCCTTGGAACCTCGACTACGACTTCATACATTGAATCGCTTTCTGGTGTTGGTGTTGGTGCGAGAACCGGACTCGCCGCTGTCGTGACCGGGGTCCTCTTCTTGCTTT
>JAGYLU010000108.1 GCA_018400755.1 Acholeplasmataceae bacterium | reverse complement strand
GGTCATCGCGACCCGTCTGGCATCATCATTGACGATCAGATCGACATAACGACGACGTCTAGCCTCTTCTTTGTCTTGGAGACCGTGAAACTTGTCGGGCAGGGGTCTCAAGGCTTTGGTGAGATGGGTGAATACGGTGGCTTTGATGGTCAGCTCATCGGTCTTTGTCCTGAAGAGATACCCTTCGATTCCGATGATGTCACCAAGGTCAGCAGCTTTGAAAACCTCAAAAGCGTCATCTCCGATTTCGTCTTTTCTGACATAGATCTGGAGTTGTCCGTCACGGTCCTGAAGGTTGATGAACCCTGCCCGCCCCTGACGTCTTTTGAGCATGATCCGTCCGGCGACTATTACCTCGATCGCTTTTTCTTCAAGGGTATCATGGTCATCTGGACCATAAGTGTCCCTGATCTCTTTGGTGGTGTGTGTTCTTTGATAGGCTGACCCAAACGGGTCAACACCCATGTCTTTGAGCTGATTCGCTTTGTCACGGCGTATCAGTTGTTGTTCGTTTAAGTCTTCGGGGTGCATGGTGACATCCTCCATTTCATGAGTTCATTAGATAGAATACCATAAGAAAGGCCATAATGTGCGAGATTATGGCCGTTTTTCATCACTGATGAGGTCATACATGAGTCCGTCTTTCACGGTTTCAAGCGAGGTCACTTTGACGGAGGTGATCCTAAAGCCCAGTGATAAGGTCAGGACATCACCAACTTTGACGTCTGATGACGGTTTGGCGGTTTTACCGTTGATGTCGATCCGGTCTTTGGCAGCGGCTTCCTTGGCCAAAGTACGTCTTTTGATCAAGCGTGCCAATTTCAGGTATTTGTCAAGCCGCATTCGGTTCCAAAGATCCGTTCTTCACGGGTGCCCATGAGAGTTTGCCGGTTTCGACGATTTCATCGATATCGGCTTTGGTGAGGGTTTCGACATCCAAGAGGTAGCCAGCGATCGTATCAAGCAAGTCGCGGTTCGCGGTGATGATGTAGGCGAGAAAGCCCAGGAGTGCGCCCGTCTTGCCGGTCCGGGCGGGGCCGATGAAGATCACGGCCTCGTAGCGCCGATCGATCAGACGGTCCATCGGCTCGACCATGTAGGGCGTCAGGTCCGGGTTCCAGGGCTCGGAGCCGCCGGAATCGGTGTGCAGACGCAGATGACGCATCGCCGCCTCGGACACGCTGATGTGCTCCTGCGGGCGGGCGGAGCGGGCGACCTCGCGGCGGATCGAGACGGCGCTGGCGTAGCTCATGCCGCCTCCAGCCGTTCGGCCCAGTCGGAGCGCGCCAACGACAGGCGCTTCTCCAAGACCGCGATCGCATCGGTCGGGAGCCGACAATCGCGCTCGAGCACATCGGGGAGCGTGTCGAGAAACTGGTTGGTGATCTTGATCACCAGCGCGAGCTGCTCGCGAACCTCCTCGGCGGGGACCAGGTGCTCTTGCTCCCGCTCCAGATGCACGCGCTCCCGCTCGGACTGGTACCAGGCGCGGCGCTCCAGCGGCGGCAGATCCTCCGGGTTCTCCACCCGCCCCGAGCTCGCCGTCTCCGCCTGCAGCAGCGCCCGGCACGACGGCCCGAGCCGATAGACCGGGTAGCCCTTGCGGTCGCCGTCGGGAGCCACGCCCGCGGCGGCCAGGCGCTTGCCGACCGTCTCCCGCGCAATCCCGAACTCCCGAGACAGCGCCGAGAGGCTCAGGCGGATACCGTCGATCTGCTCGATCACCTGTTCGTTCATGCCGCCTGCCGAGACATCGCTAACCCCTTGACGCTTTCCCTAACCGCCTGTTTCATATGTGCCGCCGAGACCCCTAGAGACCGTATACCTCGATGGGATTGCTCTATTTGTCACTTTTGGTCTATGGGGCAGGCATTATTTTGATCAGAGACATGTTTTATCTTGATCTGGAAGAATCAACCATCTTTCTTCTGTGGACCGCGGGAGCATTGGTGTTGTCATCACTTCATAAGGATGTAATCCTCTTTTTGGTCGCACACGTGGCTGCAGCGATCTTTCTGATGTCATCGCTTGGCAATCCGGTGTTCTTTGAATTGATCGCCTTGATCGTGTTGTTCTTTGCTGGCAATTGGTTCTTCGGATACAAGAAGATCGTGACCGTATTTTCGCTTTTGTTTTTGGTGCTATCGGTCTTTTATATCTTTGACTTCTTCAGGATCGATACATTCTGGTTGATGCTATGCTATCTCATGTTGGGTCTTCTCATGGTCCATGTCCATCATGGGCTGAACCGTTCTGTTTTCAGATCGGTTGGACTTGGAGTGGTTGGTGTCGCTGGCGTGGTCATGACATTTTCCGACCTTTGGGAAGGCGTCATCAACATCAACGGAACGTGGCTTTCGGTACCGTTTGCGATTGGACTTACAGGCTACATGTTCATGTTGATCTCAAAGAAGCAGGTCTTCCCGCTCATTGTGATCGGAGCATTGATCCTGAGATATTACTTTGACACCCTCTATGGCTTCATGCCAAGAGCCCTCTTCTTTGTCATCGGGGGATTGATGATTTTGGGGATTGGGATGTTCATTGAGCGTTACCGGAAGGAGGAACAAGCATGAGAAAAAAGATCAGGGATGTGAGACTTAGATATGGCCTGACATATCTCGCCCTTCTTTTTTTGATGTTTCTGACGGCTGTGCCGTCACTTCTGTCCATCCCGTTTGGAACGACATATGAGGTTGAGGCATATGCGACCTTCCCAACAGATGTGATGCGAAAAGATGACTTTGCCATCATGTTTCCAGTTGAGATGATCACGTTTGAGATGATGGATGAAGAACTGAGGATGGTAATCCAATCGTCTTCTGTGGTTGCGATTGGAAGGACGATGAATGATCAGGTCATCTATGTCGAGTTTGGTGAGGAAGACGGCAAAGCCGTTGTCATCAGGGCCGGACGAGAGAAGCCTGAGACGAACGCATACATTGAAGCTGAATACCAATCGGTGATGATTGACGAGGATTTCAATGGCGATGAAGTCACCATGGATGACATCATCGGAATCAGGGTGTCTTATCCTTGGCCGGATCATTACCGTCAACAGGGGCATGATGATCAGATCGTGGAGGGGTTCAAACAAGGATCTGTCATCTACAGTATCAGGATTTGGCGGGGACGTTTTCTGGTTCAAGAGATGTCACCGATGTCATGAGAATCAATCAGATGGGGAAAGAAATAGCGTCCACGAGGTTTGACCTTGTGGACGCTGATTTTTGGAATCAAGTTGCTTCTAGGACGGTG
>JAGYLU010000107.1 GCA_018400755.1 Acholeplasmataceae bacterium | reverse complement strand
ACGATTGCCTATCTCATACATGTTAACTTTGTCATCGTCTTCATAGGGGTAGGTGTTCAAAAGAGACATGACTTTGGCATCGTATGATTCATGGTACAATCAACCTACTAGGCGTGATCTCATGCCGCTATCGTTTGATGACATGTTGAAAGACCATCTGAATACCCATTATCGCCTCTTTGTCGCGCGGATCAGTTTGATCCGGGAGATGATTGCGACAGCCTATCTGATTGAAACCCGTGATCAACGCTATGTTCTCAAAGTCTATGACCCGATGCATGCCCACCTGTGTGAGATCAGCGCGATGGTCATGGACCATCTAGAACCGACAGGACTGTCACCAAAGGTCATACGAAGCGCTCATGGCACCCTGACTGAGGACATCCATGTTGCAAACATGCATCACAAAATGGTCCTGATGACCTATGTCGATGGTTCTGATGTTGACGCTTTGCCTTTGAGTATGTCAATCAAATGCCAGATTGAGCATCTTCATCAACATCTTCAAGGACTAAAAGACCATCTCCCCATCCATGGCATCGACTTTTTTGTGAACCGTTTCATCAGGCTTTTAGAGGATAAAAGAGTCGATGAGGTGACTAGGGCACAAATGAAGACCATCGGAGACAATCTCTTTGATTACGTGCTAAAACTTAAAAATGGCGTCTGTCATGGTGATTTCCATACCGGCAACATGAAAATGGTGAACCATCAACTTGTCGTCTTTGATTATGATGCTGTTGCCATCTCTTCACCATTGATTGACTATGCAACCGTATTTGACACCTCGGACTTCAATCACTTTGAATATGAAGCGTTCTTATCGACAACCGCGGTATTCTCTGATATCGCAAAGACAAGAACCGAGCTGCTTGGCATGCTTGCTTTTGTTCCAATCAGACACTTTGAACTGATTGCGACCATCGGCAATCGCCATGGTCTTGAACGACTTTCCATGGCTTTTTTGAATGAACAAATCAAATGGATCACAGATTGGGTCTCATATTTAAATCAAACGGCCTCATAAGCGCATTGCGCTTGAGACCGTTTTTTTACTCCTTATAACCATCCAATCACTTCTTGATTCGATAAGCCTTTCTGATCTTCATCTCTTCGTCCAGTTGAACAACGAAATCACCATTGAGCACTTTTTGGATCCCTTCATCCACATAGGCCAAGAAATAGGTTGAGGTGGCATAAGGATGATCATACTTGGCATCATAGATATTGATCCCTGCCAGTTCGAAACACCCTTCCAAAACGATGTCGTTATGCTGGATGGCATCATGGATAATGGCTTTGGTATGCTGTTGACTGGAAACAATGATGGAAGCCATCTCTTTCGTGTCAGTTTGAATAGCCTTTGTCATATTGACGTCTTTGATGACCATCACCGCAATCGGTTCTGATGCAAACCCCGCATCAAATGAGATATCATAGTCACGGCATAACAAGATCAGGATTGCCCCGATATCATAGGAAATCATCCGGATTGGGACCAAGGACTCAGGTGTCGTGATCCGCTTGATTGTCTCACCGATACGGTTTTGATACCGTGAAGGTGAGAGTGCTTTTAAAACCATGAGTTCGACATAATGCGCTGTCCCCTCAATCTGTTCGACGTTGGCCTCATAGAGATATTCATAAGGAAAAGCCATCTGTCGTCTCTTCCTGGATTGGAGCAGTTCGTTCATCATGTCCATGTCATGGCGCTTCAAAAGTGCTCGCATGAGCTGATGCTCTTTCATCTTCTGGGCAAGATTCAAGGGGTCATACTGATAGCGCATGAGCGCTTCAATCTCATTTGGAAACCTGGATTCACCGTGATCCATCTGAAACGCATGAAACATCTCGTGGATGATTTTGGATGTCAGAACATCCAAATCGATGTCTTCATTCGCGATTCTCCAAATCGCGATCATGTCACCTTCATAGCGGATGGCGGTATTGGCAAGAAAAGCATCCGTGTGATCAATGATGGTCCCATCGAGACAGACGTGATGATCCTGATAGACTGCGAACTTATAGGGATGAAATCCCGGCCATAACGTGGCGAAGTCGAGTTGATTGATTCGGTGACTGAGTTCTTGATGAAGATGTTTCAACCACAGTTCTTTGTTCTCGTCTTTCATGAATCATCATCCTTTCTTAAGTCATCTGGTGTCATATCATTCTTGTCATCCATTACTCCTCAATCACCTTCCGGTCAAAGTACTCGGTGAGCATATAATACATGGCAAAGATGAACAATGTACCAAGGGCAGAAAATCCCATGCCAAGCAAGATAGTTCTGACTCTCCCGTCAATGATCCATAACAGAACGCCTGTGATGCCTCCTGTGAAAAGTGAGATTATCATCATGAACCATCTTTGTTCTTTTTTTGTTGTCCTGACCGGATAAGTCATAGAAATGCCTTTGATTGCCATCAACAAGAACTGCATGATCGATACAAAAAGCCACAATAAGAACAAATCCAAAGTCTCACCAAGAGTTTGTCCTAGATAAAACCATCTGAACAGCAATATGGCAAAGACCCCAAACCACATCACCCGGTAACCGATACTGCGGGTCAGATGCATATCTTGTGTAATCCGTTCATCTTTCTTCATTTTGTTTCCTCCTCCAACCAGAACAAATCATCAAGTGACCGTTTCAACACATGTGACAAGTTGAGACAAATCGTCATCGTGGGATTGTACTTCTCCTTTTCAATCAAGCCGATGGTTTGCCTTGTCACCCCAATCAGATCTGCCAACGCCTCTTGGGTGAGATGTTGACTTTGTCTTGCTTCTTTGATTCTGTTTCTAAGCGTAATGACCACCTCATTCTTAATGACACTTATATGTTACATTTCAATTGTAATATATATGTTGCTTTTTGTCAACTATAAACATATCCACTTATCAAATGAGGGCGAACATCCTATCTTCATCAAGATAAACAGACGGGTGTACCAAGGGATCATGCAGACCATACCCGATTTGATCATAGCTCGTCGACATATAGGTAGAAACGCATGATTTGGTTAATCCCATCAAGAAAGACGTGAACCGAAACTTCGCCTGCTGGGATGAGTCCTTGCCGGTCATAGAAGACAAAAGAAGACTCAGCATCGGTGAACTGGACATGCTGCTTAACGTGATGCACTCTCATAAGCGCTTCCATATCAGACATCAGATGATGATCGCTTTCAAGATCCTTGATGTTGCAACTGACAGTCAACAAGGTCCATCAAGTCACCAACTAAGTCGAGATGTCTATCAGTTTATTTTTGGGAAAGCCATTTTCACAAACTATTTGAC
>JAGYLU010000106.1 GCA_018400755.1 Acholeplasmataceae bacterium | reverse complement strand
AGATCGACAGACGGTTTGGTTTCTTATAGGCGAAGAGGACCCATAGGAAGAAAGCCGAGGCCAAAGCGACACCAGGAATGACATAATCGCTCAACGCGACCACTTCATTGTAATAGGTATCAATCGAGGCCAGCAAATCCACCAGCCAGGTCGGTGAAATGACAGCCATCTGGGCAAGGAATGTGTCACCGGTCGCGGCGGCGAAGAGAAAATTCACTGCCAGCAAAACGGTCAAGAGGACACGGACAATCAAACCTTTTCTAAGGACCCAAGTCAGCAGGATGAACCCACCTGTCAGGAAGAGAAACACATAAGCCGTCTCATTGAAAAATGATACATTGGCGAGCTGGTCATTGACCAATTCAGCAAACTCTTTCAAGTTTCCGATCAACGGCAAAGCAGCATTCCCTGGATCAAGGACCATCTTTGTGGCCAGATAAAGGGAACCTACCAGTACAGCGAGGAAACCGATGGTTCGAAGAAGTTTTCCGATCGGACCATTGTAGACCTGTTTATTCATGGAAACACCATCACTTTCTTAAGTTTTCATTTATCATCATTCTATCACAAAAGACAGGACAATGAAAGATTTCCTGAACAATTTCATCAAATATCCTTGGAAACGGACAGGTCACCTGTCAAAATCCAGCCACGATGTCTGAAAAGCAGGTCGATCAGTCCGACAAGGATCAAAGGAAGCAGAATCATAAGGACCACGGATAGCCATGCAAAGGCATCATAGCCCATCACATCAAGGGTTTGAAATTGTCCGACCAAGGCCGAACTTCCCATACCTGCACCGACTTTGGAGGTCTCAGTCCCTAGCAGAAGGACAAACAATGGACCCAAAATAGCCGATGTGATGATCGTTGGAAGCCAGATCACTGGTTTCCTCAAAATGTTCTTGAATTGCAACATCGATGTGCCAAACGCGATGGAGAGCATCACGCCGATGCTGTTGTCTTTGCGGGATTGAATCGCGAATCCGATCATCTGGGCAGTTGTTCCGATGACAGCTGCGCCCCCAGCGATCCCTGAAAGATTGATGGTGATGGCGATGGCTGCCGATGACAGAGGTGACGTAAGCAACATGCCCATCACGACAGCAATCACCACCGACATCAGAAACGGTTGATAAAGGGTCGCGGTTTGAACATAGAAGGCGATACCATCGACGACTGATCTGAGCGGTGGGCTGAAAATGAGTGTGAACGTGGTGGCCAACAAGACCGCGACTAACGGTATGAGGATGATATCGATGGGTGTTTTCTTCCGAAGGATCAGGGACATGACGAAAATGGTGACAACGACAACCAGATAAACCGTCAAAGGTTCGTTGTTCTGAACGAGTTCCAAGCCAGCCGAATAGGTATAACGAAAGCTGGTTGCGACCGCGCCAACGGCACTGATCGAAACGAGTTTCAAACCCGTGTAACCAAGCGATAAGGCAATGCCTAAGGCAATGCCAGCACCCATCAGATCTCTTAATGTCTCATAGATGGTGACAGATAACAACTCTAAGCCAAGAAGGCTTCCAATCTGTTGGATGATCACTCCGATGATCAAGGTCGCGAAAAGACCATAAGTCATCCCATTCATGGTTTTCATCATTAAGGACTTCAATTCGTTTTTGTTCATTCTATGCTCCTTTTTCTGATTGTGGTTTGATCTTTCATCCCGCATCGATCGGTTACCCAATCGAATGTTGATATCCTTATGTATGTCCTAGGCGACGTTCACGATTGATCTCAATCTTCGGTTGGAAGTCGACTTTCTGATAGAGGACATACGCAATGATTGAGATGAGGAAGTTGGACATCAACATCGCATACCAAACGCCACTGCTGCCAAGGGTTGTCCAGGTTTTGAATGCGAATATGATTGGGATTCGAAACAACCAAAGACGGGCGATCGTGATGATAAAGGTGTATTTGGTATTTCCCGTCCCATTAAAGGTCCCGATGAATGTTTGGAAGATGGCCATCAAGGGCAGACCAATCAGAAGATAGAACATGTACTCAACGGTCAACTGAATGGTTTCGGGACTGTCTTTGATGAAGAAGGAGGCGAAGAAGGGTCTGAAGTTCATGATGATCGCACTGCCTATGATCATCAGGGAAACAGATAGGATCATCGCTTGCTTGAATGTCTTTTTCGCCCTTAGAGTGTTCTGGTTGCCGATGTTTTGGCCTAGATAGGCGGCAAGCACCCCACCTATCGCCATCACCGGATGAAGGATGAGCGAGGAGAGTCTGTTTCCGACCGAGAAGGCAGCAACCGTCTCTTTCCCAAATGAGTAGATCACCCCGTTCATGATGCCAAAACCAATGGCGGTGATTGATTGTCCAAGCGCGGCTGGAATGGCTGTCCTGATCAGGTGTGAGGCGATGTTGTGATCAAGTTTCAAGTACGCTTTGTCAGCGGTGATGCCTGTCTTGGCATGAAAGAGGGTATGCAGTCCAAACGGCAGAATCACAATATTCGCGATCAAAGTTGCGTAAGCAGCCCCACTTACCCCCATATTGAAGGTACTGATCAAAAGTGGTGAGAGCACGATGTTCAAAAGAACCGAGATGACACCAAAAATCACGGGTGTGACGGTATCACCGCTGGCTTGCCTCGTTGCTGTGAACGAAAAGAAAATAAAAACAGCTGGCAGTTCAAAGGCCCGAATCCGCAAATATCTGCTCGCCTCCGCATGAATCAGACCATCAGTTCCCATCCACGTCATAAAAAACGGGGCTCCGACAAATGAGACCACATTCAAAATGATACCGATCAACAAAGACAAAACAACAAGGTTTGAGGCATAGCGACGCGCTTCATCTTGTTGCTTGGCTCCGACTTGTTGACTGATCAAGGCGGTTCCGGCAACAGAGAGACCAATCCCGAGTGAGATAAAGGTGAAGACAACCGGAAACGTCATTGAGATCGACGTGATGGCGTCGACACCGACATCGGGAATCAGACCGACAAAATACATATCAATAATGTCATGGATGGTTTTGATGAAGTTGTTCAGCATCAAGGGAATCGAAAGCAAAAAAAGCCCTTTGATGATGTTTGGGTCATGAAGAATCAAATGTTGTTTGCGTTCGTCTTTGGTCATCTTCCATCGCTTTCTTAGAAAAAATCAAAGAGAAAAGCACTTTGGGTACCCCCAAAATGCTTGATCGTCAGGTGGTCCCCGCGGCCGGACTCGAACCAGCACGGATTATTCATCCACCAGATTTTGAGTCTGGCACGTCTACCAATTTCATCACGCGGGGAAATCATGACAGGCTTTCGCCTGTCAGGCACACATATGATAGCATTCTTTTAATCAAATTTCAAGAGATGTTCACATTTCTTCTAGGG
>JAGYLU010000105.1 GCA_018400755.1 Acholeplasmataceae bacterium | reverse complement strand
TCTTGGCGTGGTTGTTCTCGGCTTCAAGGATGCAGTGACACCGATAGACCATCTCTTCGTGTTTCTCCATCTGACCAAGATAATAATGGGCAAGGGCCATGTAGTAGTAGAAGAATTCCATCAGGTAGTAACTCTTGATCTGGACCAGTCCATCAATGGCGAAGCTAGAAAGCTTGATGACTTTGTCGAATTCACCGAGGGTTCCGAAGTAATCGGCGAGTCGTTGCAGGCATAGGAAACGGATCCGTTCATTGTATCCACTGATGACCTGAGAACTGTCTTGGACATAAGCGGTCAGTTTCTTGGCCAACGCGTCCTTGTCATCAAAACTGCGATAGATCAAAAGGGTCGACATCAAAATGACTTCCGCGGATGAGAGCCTGTTGATTTTCAGGATGTCAGGGTAATTGATCAATGATTTGACCCGGGCGACCAGGTCAGCCTCATTGATCTGTTTCTGACGAAACAGTCTGACATGGGTGGCAAACTCGAAGATCAGACGGTTGTTTCGGTCAATCACCTTGTTGATGTTGATGGTGCCTTCGAGCTTCTCAAGGGTTTCCTCATCATTGTTGATGACCGCATTGTAATAGGTCGTGACAATCTTGGACTCTTCGATCCTCGCGGCCTCAAAGTCGATGATGATGTGTTCGGGCTTGAAACCGAGTTTCCTCGCGAACAGGTTGACGACATCCTGAGGCAGGTTTGAGGCACCACTTAAGTATCTTCGATACTGACGAAGTGAGACAATATCAAAAACAAAGTCAACTTGACTATAGCCGCGTTCATGTCGTAATTTGTCGAAAAACAGTGCCAATTCTCTGGAATACGTCTTATCCAAGGTGATTTTTCCTCATTTTCTTCATAATGGGACATATTTGCCCTATTTGTAAGGGTTTCGAAAGGTTATAATGGGCTCAAAATTAATAGGAGGATTACGATTATGATGAAACGTGTATTGATGTCTATTCTTATGTTGGTGCTTGGTCTTGGTGTTTATGGACACATTCAAAGTCAGGAAACTGATGATGTTGAAAGCGTCTCATTTGAGATGGTTGTGACCGGTGAGGAAACCCTCGGATTTGGTGAAGATACAGAACCGGAAATCGTCGAACTTGGTTTTGGTGAAGACACAGAACCGGAAATCGTTGAGTATTGATTGAGAATCCAACGTCAAAAGGATGTATGTTTTAGGATAGTCAATGCAAGATGATCACTGATGTCGGTCTTCTATCCGATGATGATCAGGATCCATCAAACGAACAACAAACAACAAAACCAAGGAGAACAAACCATGAAAGAACAACAATTGGGATTCGGATTTGAAAGCGAACCAGAAATCGTTGAAACGATGATTGAAGAAAAGAATTATGGTTTGATGACAGAATTGTTCCTCGCGAATCAAGGAAACGTTTGACATTATTCTACCACGATTCAGGCATAAACCCTTCAAATATGTGACATTCAAATGTCATTGGAGTCTTTAAGGATTGATTGGATCACTGCTGCTTTATGGTCCATCAGAATCAAAGAAAGTGATGCCTGAAAGCCATTGATTGACCAGTCATCAACATCTTTTACCGATGACAAGATGATGATGAGCTGGCGAACCACAGGACTTGACGGTCTTTTCGGTTCATCCGGATGAGTCATGAACCTACCGATCAAAGCGTTCTCAAATGTGCACAAAGAAGAAGAGATGATGATGAGACACTTACCACAAAAAGACAGAACCATCCTGGCAAGTTCATATGCGGTCTTATACTTTGCCCTCTACTATATCGTGTTCGCACCAGGGAGTTCTTTTGGTGATGTCCTGAGTTTGTTCACGATGGTCTTCATGGCGTATCTGATCGTCTACTATTTCATTTATCCGCTTTTCACCCGTGTGCCTGACCGTTTTATCGGACTCATCAGTCCGGTGAGTTTCATTGTGGCATCGATGACCTATCTTTTGTCGGATTCGAATCGCGTGCTTGTGACTGTGCTCGCGGCTTATGTCGGATTGCTTTTTATCCTGCTCTTGATGTCGGTGACACTTAAAAAGCGAACATCTAGGAATGCGAAGCTGTTCATGAAGGTTGTTGACATCCTGACCAGACCAGATGGTTTGTATTTACCGATCCTTCTTGTATTCTCTTATGTGTTCACATCAGGTGACTTTATCGTGACGTTGTTCATTCTTTTGCTGACGCTTGGGAAACCACTTGACCGGATCATGTGTCTGATTCTGAGAAGACGCGAGATCAACAGACAAAAAAACGTATGCGATATCACGCATCACGTTTTAATCGAAGACCGTTCCCACTACGCTCACTGGAAGTGAGTTCTTTCGTTATGCCAAGAATGAAACTCTTTCAATTTTCATGGGGACGCCACACAAGAATTGAAAGAATCCAAAAATATGATGAGAAGGAAACATATTTTGAAGAATCAAACATGGATACTTTTTTTTTTGCTTTAGAGGCCATTGATTCATAGCAACGTCTGATTTGATGAAAAATCGAATGCTAAACTGACACATGAAGGAACTTATTTAGACTTTCGTATTTGATTTATTGGATCTTTTTATGTCAGTTTATTGAAATGATGCTTGGTATTCTTCATCATCAAGTTCTTGATTCACATTAAAGGTTACTGTCATACTTTGACAGTGAGCTACAGTATGACTGGGGGCACTTCATTTCATAAAATCGAATGTTGCGATCCGTCTATAAGATAAAAAGATTATTTGACTTTGTTTTACATTTTGATTCATAGCAAAATCAGTCTTTGTAAGTAACGTTTGAATGCCTTCGTGTGAATTTCATCCATTGTGGGAATATGCTTGTTCGCAAAAAGCATTGGTTTTTGTTGAATCGATTGTCAAAATTAGAATCTTATGTTATCAAATACGCAAGCAAAGTATTGCTAATCACTCCAGATCACATTCAGAGGAAAGTGTGATAATAATTGGAATGTATTAGTCACAATTATTGGAATGAAAATGTCGACACATGGACAACGATAGAAGTGAAAATGGGTGAAAATGAGGTTGATAAAGCTGCTGAAAACCTTAAGAAGCTTGCTCAGTTACACAAGAAGTCAAAGCCAAGTTTCCTAATGATAATGACGAATACCAAAATGGGTTATCAAAGACAAAACGGGATTTTTATTGTACCTATAGGTTGTCTTAAACCGTAAAGAGTCATGACTATGAGAATGACCTTTGTCAGTTGATATGATAGATATCCCTGGTATACATCTTGTCTTTGACATCATCAAGCAGTGGATCAAATCTGTTTGAGACGATGATGTCACTCATCGCCTTGAAACGGGATAGGTCATGTTCAACATGACAGTCAAGAAACGTGTCGAGATGCAATCCAGGTTCATAGACAATCACATCAATATGATGGCTTTTGA
>JAGYLU010000104.1 GCA_018400755.1 Acholeplasmataceae bacterium | reverse complement strand
TGGCATTTGGTGCCGCGACAGCGATGCAGGAAGCCAGTGTCTCTCTGCCACTCTATGGTGTTGACGCACTTGCTCAGGCTCTTGACATGATCGGCGAAGGCACGATGAACGGAACCGTTTTGAATGATGGTGTCAACCAGGCTCGCGCAACCCTTGATCTCGCGATCAATGTGGCACAAGGCAAAGCCATCACTGCTGATACCGATTGGGTGATCAAGAATGATGGTACCAAGGCTGTTCGTGTTGCCTATGTTGCTGTGACCAAGGACAACTACCAGGATTTCCAGTAAGACTTATCAAAGACTGAATCAAACGAGATGACTTATAGGGATGGAAGCGCCAATTGGCGCTTCCATGTCTTGTCTCAATAAGGAGCATGACATGAAAGACTCATATTTGCTCAAAATCAGCAAGGTATCAAAATCGTTTTCAGGCATTAAAGTATTGAATGCGGTCGATTTCAATCTACGCCACGGATCTATCCATGCTTTAATGGGTGAAAATGGTGCCGGAAAATCAACACTCATGAAGTGTTTGTTTGGCATTTACAAGGAAGATGAGGGGCGGTTTTTTCTTGATGATGTTGAAGTCAACTTCCAAGATCCCAAACATGCCCTCAATTATGGCATCTCAATGGTGCACCAGGAACTGAATCAGGTCTTGCAAAGAAATGTCTCTGACAACATCTGGCTCGGACGATATCCGAAGCGATACGGACTCGTTGATGAGAAGAAAATGCTCATCCAGACAATTGAACTCTTTGACTCACTTGGGATAGACGTCGATCCTAGGGATAAGATGTCATCTTTGAGTGTGTCGCAACGACAGATGGTTGAGATTGCCAAGGCGGTCTCATACCACGCCAAAGTCATTGTTCTTGACGAACCGACGTCATCGTTGACCGAAAACGAGGTTGACAAGTTATTTCAAATCATGCGATCACTCAAACAAAAAGGGGTCGGCATCATCTATATCTCCCACAAGATGGAAGAAATCTTCCAGATTGCAGATGAGATCACGGTCTTGAGGGATGGGGAACTGATCGGGACCGAGGATGTCAGCCAGATCACCATGGACCAGATCATCAAGATGATGGTCGGTCGTCCGATCACGCAACGCTTTCCAAGTATCCCTGAGACTGTCGGTGATGTCAAACTTGAGATCAAGCACCTCTCAACAACCTATGAGCCCTATGTCAAAGATGTCAGTTTTGATCTTCACCAAGGTGAGATCCTAGGCATTGGCGGTCTTGTCGGGGCAAGACGGACCGAACTCGTGGAAGCGATTTTTGGAGCGAGAACACGAAGAGAAGGCGACATCATCCTGGATGGGAAACCCATCCACATCGGTCACCCCGGTGACGCCATCAAATTAGGATTCGCATTGATCACCGAAGAGAGGCGGGTCACTGGCATCTATCCGGTCTCAAACATCCGGTTCAATACCACTATCGCTAACATCACCAGTTACCGGAACCGGTTGGGCTTGCTGAGCGAACCCAAAATGATTGAAGATACGGCAACCCAAATCAAACTGATGAGGATCAAAACGCCGACCCAGCTTGAACTGATTCGCGCCTTAAGTGGCGGGAATCAGCAAAAAGTGATCATCGGACGATGGTTGTTGACCAATCCGGATATTTTGTTGATGGATGAACCGACCAGAGGCATCGATGTCGGAGCGAAGGCGGAAGTCTATCAACTCATGGTGGATCTTGTCAAACAAGGGAAGTCCATCATCATGGTCTCATCTGAGATGCCCGAACTCCTTAGCGTGACGCATCGTGTCGCGGTCATGAGCAACGGACGTCTGGCTGGCATACTGAATTCCAAAGATGCGACGCAGGAAGATGTCTTCAGGCTGTCAGCAAAGTACTTATAGGAGGCATACATGAACACGAACAGACTGAACCAGATGGGACCTGTCAAACGGATGGCAGCGATTGTTTATCACTATACGTTGGGGAAGGTCTTCGCCCTATTCAAAATACTGATGGGCTATATTGTTGTCCTTTTGACCCTCTTTTTCAGATTCTACGGGAGAGTCAGACGCCTGACTGCCTTCTGGTATAAGACAATGGGAGAAGGACGGGAGATCGAACCCGAAGAAGAAGCCAAATTGTCTTTCTTCAAGCGACTGTGGTTAGGCTATAAACGATGGGCGGTCAGCAGGATTGAGAAGTACTTGCATTGGATGAACAAGGACACCCGTGATTTCCTTGTGAACAATGCCATCTATATCGTCATTGCTTTCCTGATCCTCTTTGTCATCATCCAATCACCGTCATTTTTGAGTGTCAGAGTCTTTAGGAACATTCTGACCCAGTCATCGGTCAGATTGATTCTGGCCTTCGGCGTTGGCGGCATCATCATCTTGCAAGGCACCGACTTGTCATTGGGAAGAAGTGTTGGCTTTGCCGCCATCATTTCGGCATCGCTTCTGCAGGCAGCGACCTATAGCAGCCGTTTCTATCCGGATCTTCCAGCGTTGCCCTTGATTGTGCCTTTGTTGATTGCGATGTTCGTGAGTGCGTTCTTCAGTGCAATCAATGGATTTGTGGTGGCGGTTTTCAAGATCCATCCCTTCCTGGCCACGCTTGGAGCGAGCGTTGCCCTCTATGGGATCTTGTCGATGTATTTCGCTTCCGGTGCTCCCGGACCTCAACCCATTGGTGGGTTTGATGCCAGATATACGGAGTTTGTCGTTGGCCAATTGAGCATTTTCGGGATGGAAATTCCCAAACTGATCATCTATGCGTTGATCATGACCATTGTCATCTGGATCATTTGGAACAAGACCACCTTCGGAAAGAACATGTATGCGGTTGGGGGAAATCCCGAAGCTGCCAAGATCAGTGGTGTCAACGTTGTCAAAACAACCATCATGGTCTACATCATGGCCGGGATTCTCTACGGTATGGGTGGATTCTTGGAAGCGGCGAGAATCGGAAGTGCGTCAAATGGAACGGGCTTCAACTATGAACTTGATGCGATTGCCGCGTGTGTTGTCGGGGGGATCTCATTTAGTGGTGGGATCGGGAAAGTCAGTGGCGCGGTTGTTGGTGTCCTGATGTTCACGATCATCAGCTACGGTATGAACTTCCTAGGGATGGATGTGTTCTACCAATACATCATCAAAGGCGTGATCATTGTTGCTGCGGTTGCCCTAGATACCAGGAAGTACATCCAGAAGACATAGTGTGACGCCGTGTTCCAATGACATGAAAACATACAAAAACGCCACCATGAAGGGATAATCCTCCCCCGTCATGATGGCGTTTTATTCAGTTGATCTTGGTTTGGTTATGACTTGTTATGCCACCCAATGGGATGTTCTTGTCACGGTCCATGTCTCATCTGTGAGTGTTGCCTCATAGAGGCCGCCGGTTGCTCCCATGTTGCCTTTCCAAAGGGAAATATTGATGGCAATCTCGGTCTCATCCGTGATGTCCAAATCGGAAAAGCGAAACAAGACGCCCTCTGTGAAAAAGGTCGGGACCA
>JAGYLU010000103.1 GCA_018400755.1 Acholeplasmataceae bacterium | reverse complement strand
GTATGTCAACCTCGTGCTTGAACCTTACAATGTTGAAATCACCGCTGACCTCTTGGTCCTTGACGACAGTCTCGTAGGTGAGGACGGCATGGTTGATCCAGTTCATATCTATGATGCGCTCATGGCCGCTTACATCGTTCTGTCTTCAGGCACGAACATCACGCCAGAATACGTCAGAAACCTTGAAGGCATGACAACCTTGAACTCACAAAGCCAGATGCGTATTGAATTCATTCTTGATTCGGAACTCATTCATACCTATGTTGACAGGATTCTGCTTGATCAGGATGTCAAGGTCTTCGCGGCCGACTTCATCAATCAACAGATCGCCGCTTATGGTTATCAATTCGAAGTACAGCCAGAAGCGCTCTACATCCCGGCCATCGGTCTTGATGAGAACAACCGGATCCTAAGAAGCGAAGTGCTCGCATTGCTCGCGGCGTTCAACGAACTTGAACTCTCAAGCTGGGCCGACTTCAACAACTTCACCGATCTCACCTACGTCTATGACAAGGTCAATAACACCGAGTTCGTTGAAAAACTGTTTGAATCAGTCCTTGTCCGCGTCAGCCTGAGCAAAGTCTTCACCGATGAAGCAACCCTTGAAAGCCTCGCTGAACAGGCAACAGCCTACATCGAAGCGGCCACTGGTATCGCCTTCACCGTCGACGCTGCCGATCTTGACTTTACTGAAGCCAAGTACGGTCTCTTCGAACTCGATCTTGAAACCGGCGAACAAGTGCTCAAGGTCAGTGAAGTCAAGCAACTCCTGCTTTCCGCAACCCGCATCAACTGGCTTGGCCTCAGCTTCACCGGTTCACTCTCAGATGTCAACATGATCGTCTCAAATCTCACCAACCTTGGTGATGACGGCATTGAAAACATCAGCTTCATGCTTCAATCCAAGCTCATCATGGCACTCTTTGACAAAGTCTTGAATGTCCAGGATGGTCTTGGTCTCGACACATTCGCAGTTGATTACGGTAACGGCTACCTTGACATGATCGGTTTTGGCGGACTCACGCTGACCACGGATCTCTTCGTCTTTGATGCCCGCGCCTTTGATGCGAACAATGTTTTGAAGACCTCGGAAATCGAAGCCCTCGTTCACGCCGCAGCCCTTGTTGATCCGGTTGCACTCGATGTCAACAGTTTCTATCAACTCGTTGTCGATGGCACATTCGCCGATCTCTTCGACTCATACATCCTTTACAGTCTGATCTCCAATGTTCTAAACGATGTCAATGTCCAAAGCTTCGGTGTCGATTACTTGAATGATCTTCAGGAAATCGTCACGCTACCAGAAGACTTCCTTGCATTCGATCCGCTCCTCTTTGACGGTGATCTTGTCAAGATCAGCGAACTCGAAAACATCGTTGTCGCGCTTGAAGCCCTAGGCCTTGGCACCAATGACGCCTTCCAGACCATCAGTATCACAAACTTCACCGACTTGCTTGGTGCGGAACTTGATGGTGGCGTTGACAATCTTGACCGCGTTCTTGCCGCAAACTTCATCTATACGCTCCTTGATGGTGCGCTCCAGATCGAAGGTCTTGGTGATTATGTGGCAACCGTATTGAACGACGTTCTTGGCAGCACGATCACAACCATCGACATCCAGATGCCAGCTGAATCTCTTGGCAATGCCATCGATGATGATCCGATTGAAGTTGGACGTATCACCAAGGATGAATTCAGAAATATCTTCGTCTCACTCGACCTGATTGATATCGCCACCTTGATTGATGGCGGCACCTTCGGATTCGAAATGGTCACAGACCTTGTCGATCCTGACAATCCGGCCGATGACTTCACAACCTTCCTGGCCTCAGACTTCATCTATCTCCTGATTGCCAGACTGTTTGAAAACGCCGATCTCTCCAACGTCTTGGGCGACTTGCTCTCAGACCTGTTCGGTGCTGAAGTCGATATCACACTTGGCGCACCTGTTGACGCCAAGGGCACCACTGGCATTGA
Source organism: Acholeplasmataceae bacterium (assembly GCA_018400755.1). GTDB lineage: Bacteria > Bacillota_I > Bacilli_A > Acholeplasmatales > Acholeplasmataceae > RECG01. The sequence continues at coordinate 1,563 of JAGYLU010000103.1, read as the reverse complement.
AACTGGCATCATGACCCGCGCTGAATTGCGTCAGCTCATGATTTCCGTCAAGATGCTCGGTATTACTGGTATGCCTAATGCTGAAAGCATCACGGTTGCCACGATCATGGATATGGTCGGACGCAACGATGTTCTCGGCACTGACGATTTTGCCAGATTCATTGAATCCAAGTACTTGCAGGACAAACTCTCGGCGATTCTCTTGGCTGACCCGGTCATCGAACTGATCTCAACCGATCTCTTTGATCCGATCGACTTCGTGCTTCCGGCTTCTGCAACCGTCCTTGTTGGCGGTGAGGAACGTCTGACCGAACAGGAACTCTATGACCTCTTTGCGGGTCTGAAACTCCTGGGTATCAACGATTTCGAAAACATCGATCTCGGTATTGATACCGTCACCAGCCTCAGTCAGGCGGATGTTGACCAGCTGCTCTCATCGACCTATGTCTACCTCATCCTTGATCTCATTATCAAGAATGAAGAATCAATCGATGTTCCGGCCGGCGCATTCGAACTCGCAGGTGATTATGTCGGCATGATCAAGAAGGATGAAATCAGAGCTGTCTTCTCAGCCCTCGACATCCTCGGCATTACCGATCTTAACAATGTAGACCCAGCAACGATTTCTGCCAGCGCGCTCGCTGATGTCCTTGATGATACCGATTCGGTCCTCGTCAACTACATCCTCTCGCAGGCCGTCATCGAAGCCATTGACCCAGACAGCGAAGACATCATCCCGGTTGAAGCGTTCGAAGGTGCCGATCGGGCATCCGGACTCTTGACCGATGCTGAACTCGTGGCCTTGATTGACGCCATTCTCGCCATCGCGGCGGATCCGGATGACGCCATCACGGACATCGACTTTGAAACCATTACGGTTGCTCAGGTCCTCCTGCTCAAGGGTACTGGATCATTCATTATCAAACAGCTCGTCTCCGATGAGATCACAACGACCATCGGTGCGGCTAGCATTCCAGATGATGCTTATGTGGCAGGCACAACCCGGTTTACCGATGTTGAATTTGATGCGATGATCGATGCCCTCGATATTCTCGCTGGTGTTGACAACAGCATTCTCGTTTCCGCCATTTCGACAGAAGTCACCGTCGGTCAGGCGAAAGCGCTTGTCCTGCTCCCATCACTGGTCTTGAAGCAACTAATCAGTGACGCTGTCGTTGACCTCATTGGGGTCGATAACATCGCAGCTGACCTCTTCGTCACCCCGGCAACCAAGGATCGTCTGATCGACGCGGAAATTCTCGCGATGATCGATGCGGTTGATGTGCTTGCTGGTGGAAATGATGCAACCCTGGTTTCAGGCCTCTCGACAGATGTCACTGTTGGCCAGACCAAGGCCCTCTTGTTGATTGATTCCGATATCCTTATCCAACTCGTCTCGGATGCGATCGCTGACGCGATTGACCCGGATAACCTTGGCAAGATCCCGGATGATGCTTACGATGTTGGCACAACGATGCTCACCACCGCTGAACTTGATGCGATGATAGACGCCCTCGATATTCTCTCCGGATTCAATGATGCAACACTTGTCTCCGCGATTTC
>JAGYLU010000102.1 GCA_018400755.1 Acholeplasmataceae bacterium | reverse complement strand
GTTCAGGGTGGTCCATGATTCACCGCACCTCTCGGGATTTTGCTATACGCAACTGACCGATGTCATGCAGGAAGTGAATGGTCTTCTTTCTGAGGACAGGACACCAAAGATTTCCCTGGATGTCATCAAGGGGATCGTTACAGACGAGCTTGTTAAGATAGACCCGAATGGATTTTGATGGATGAGATCAATAAGAAAAGCCTGTGACGACATGAGAGTCTATAGACCCCAATGTCGTGACAGGCTCGCTTTGACAGATGGAAACCACATTCAAGAAGAAGGTGTGGAACTGGTCAAACGGATCGTCGCATAACCAGATCCTGACACGGGAGTTTGATCATATCTGGCATAGATGGCGAGATTTTGTTTCCAATAATTGAACGCCCCACCCATTTCGTACGGGTGCAACATGTTGTTTATCCAATGACCGTCATAACAGATCTCGAAGAGATTTCCGCTCATGTCATGAAGCCCGGCATGATTTTTGTCTTTGAGGCCAATCATATGTGTTTGTCTGGCCAAAGAGGGTCCTGAGTTCTCGTCATACCACGCGACACGTCCGGTCTCGATGTCGTTGTCTAGTCCCGCGTCAGCGCCTGATGCCCACAAGCCTGGTGTCCAGTGACGACCTTCAATCAACACTGTGCCTTCAACAGGGGTATCGCGCCATCTGGCGGCCATGCCCCACTCCAAAGAAGTCGGAAGACGGTATCCGCCTTGATCGTTTGTTAGGAACTCATCCCATTCGACTTCATAATAGGACTCCTGATCGGTTTTGAGAACTTGTCCGATGGCATCGTAATAGACAGGGATACGGTCTTTCATCTCGGAAAGGGCGTTGGTCCAAATGACCGCATCCAACCAGGTGATGGACATGACAGGTTGAAGTCTGTCAGAAAACTGTGGTGCAGCTCCGGGCACACCATAGTTACCGGCCATACCATCATTTGGGAACGTATATCCATGGTCTTGTGCCCACATTCTGACCGTATACCATAAGTCATAAGGAAGCTCGTATTTCCACATGGCGTATCCGCCTACAATTTCTGTGATCATGGTGTCGCTCTGATCGAAGGGGAATGTGTAAGGAACCATCGGGTTTCCGATGGTGGTCCAGGCATCCTCGAGAAACCATTCGGCATAAACCATGATATCGATGTCAGGAACCGTTGTCACACGTGTCTGGAAGGTATCCTCCAAGAACCAGCCGCTTTGGATATCACCAGCACGCGTGCTGACATAGGCCTCCAGGGGTGTGCCATAAGGAAGCGTCACGTCCTCTAGTGACGTTCCGCCCCGCGTGTCAAATGATAAGGTGTAGGTGTTGATCGTCCATCTGGCGTGAATGACTGTCGTGCCTTCAGACATCGTCTGGAAAGCAAACGCCTCGGAATACGTCTCATCGGTGTACCATCCAGCAAACGTGTGACCGCGATGGATGGGGTCCTCGGGTTCAGCGATTTCGGCTCCTGGCTTTAGGGACAGGGTCTCAATAGCGGTTCCGCCATGAGTTTCAAAGATGATGGTTCCGTACCAGATCGCATAGAGGATGACGGATTCGGCGGGCATGGTGTCAAACACGTAGGGTTCATCAGTCTCAGGGTTTGTGGTCCACCCAGCGAACACATGGTTTTTCCAGACAGGCGCTTCGGGTTCAAAGACCTGTGATCCATAGAGCTGGCTGATGGTATCAATGGATGTGCCTCCATCGGTATCGAAATGGATGCCGCAGGTATTGACACGCCATTTGGCATAAAGGGTGACATGATTGTTGACTTGATAGGTCGAAAACGTCCATGGCTCATCTTCGGAAAGACCTCCGTCAAGGCTGGTGTGCCAGTTTTCGAGGGTGTGGCCGACGCGATGGATGTCTGGAATCGCCAGTGTCTCACCAGGGCGAGACACAAGTGTGAGATCGGCTTGGTCGTCATTGGTGACAAAAGTCACAGTGTATCCGAAACATGCATGGAGAACAAGGTCGTGATCGGGCATGGAGGGTCTTGAGAACAAAGTCGTGAATGTGCTGTTCTCATACCATCCAGCAAAGGTCATGCCATCCTTTGACGTGGTGGGAAAATCCCCGAGAACGGTGCCGTAGGCGATGTCCATCGCTTCGACAAGCGTTCCTCCGTGCGTGATGAAGGAAATCCGGTATACGTTGACTTCAAATGAGGCATGGTAGACAGTGTCGTTTTCGGGGATGTTGTCTGGATCAAAGAACGTGTCCGTCTCAGAGGCATCTGTTTTCCAGCCGGTGAAAGTGTGGCCCTTCATCACTGGTTCAGCGGGAGGGGAAACGTCCTGATCTTCGGAGATGGTGACGATTTGTGGATGACCATTGCCTGAATCAAAGGTAAGGGTGACAACATGGTCTTTTGAACAGGCCGAAAGCATGATCGGAACGAGGATGAAAGCGACAAGAAGACTGAACCAGCCTGTCATGGTCTTGATCATCTGTGAGAGAGCGGAGACAACGTGTGTCCTGTTTTGTGAATGGTTCATGGTCATTCCTCCTAAGATTATGATAACGTTGATGACCAGACCGGCACAGATTGTGACCTCTTCAGGCGGCACGGTCTAGTTGATTGTTTGGTGAGTGTCTTCCCAATTTCATCCTAAGAATCCGAATCTGTTTTTTTGTGTGGGACACAGGGCTTTGGAACGCATCCGTAGGGATATGTTTCCGGGCTGACATCCAGGCCTCCACTCCAAGATCGGATGTGATTGTGAAGGTCTTGTCCTGAAAACAACAAAATAAGAGCAAGACTGGATTCAAGCCGATGATGACCCAGCTTGTCTCGTGAACGGAGCACATATCTTTGTTTATCCCTAGAGTGTGATGGATGAAAGAACGGGGCATCAGTGCATGTTATATTTATTATACTCTCAAATTGGAAGTTTAGCCCATCAATATTGGCGTTATTGCCCATAGTGACATCTGGAAAACATCCGGATTGGACAACTGACAGCATCATTTGAGCCCGAGATGTTCTGATGACATGTCCGATGATCACGACAGGTCAAATTGATTTGAATATGATTGATATCTCGATGTTCATGATGATCCATAAGCGTAAATGGATGGTCAGTGGGTCAACATGACAAAACTTGGAAATAATGATCGTTTTTATCCGCTAGAGAGTCATCTGTCAAATCAAGTCGATAGAGGATAGGTCCAGTGTGTTTGACTGGTTCAAAAATCGATGGGATCACCAGTTTAGGACATGGGAGATATCATTGGACCGATAGGTTGTCAGGTGCATGACAAAAAGATCATTTTCCGTGAACGTGACCGGGAATGAATGAGTTTTTTGAAGATATCAAAGGTGTGAGGCTTGTGCGATAACGACAACAACATCACATGTGTGATCGAATGACCTTTGATGAGGAGGGAATCATGAGTCATCATGCGAAAAGAGTTAAACGATTTGGGGATTTTCGTTTCTCTCACGGGTATCGGCAAACAAAGGACGAGTCTTGGTTTGGATTCAGATGCTAGGGTTTGTCATGGACCACTGATGATTGTTCATTTTGATAAAAGATTCAAGTAGAAACTTAGAACCGATCTT
>JAGYLU010000101.1 GCA_018400755.1 Acholeplasmataceae bacterium | reverse complement strand
TGCTTGAATTCACCGAAGATGTCGTCATCGCCAATCATATGTGGCAAAGCGATCTCGATCTGATGAAAGAAGCGCTTGAGATCCTCGAGACCGAAGATAATCCCTATTTCTCATACATTCTGACCGTTTCCGGGCATTTGCCATATGCCTTGAAACACCCGATTGTCCAGAAGAACATCGATGTCATCGAACAGATGATCATCGATGAGGGGATGGAAAGGCCCATTGATGACATTGTTTACTATCACGCGGCCATGTATGAATTGGATCTTGCCATTGGCTACCTGATGACACACCTAGAGACAACCGGCAAAGCCGATGACACCGTCATCATGCTCTATAGCGATCACTACGCCTATGGTCTTGACCAAGCCGATATTGCCCTCTATGATGAGACGAAGAGTCTGGAACATCCTTTGAGCTTTCAACGGGTACCGATGATGATCTATCATCCTGATCTCGAACCAGCACATCAGGATCAGGTGTTTGCCTCCATTGATATCATGCCGACGCTTGCCAACCTTTATGATCTTGATTTGGATTTCGCTTCCGTCTTCGGGAAAGATGTCTTTGGGAACCAGACAAGAGCTGTCCTGTTTTCCAATGGCAGTATGCTCACTGATGATTTCATGTATGACATGGAATCGGAGATCTATACGATGTATAACGATGAGATGATGGAAATCGAGGCCGAAACGTTGTTGCAGGAATACTTCTACCGGTTAAGGATCAACCTTTATATGCTTGATATTGATTATTTCCGCTTGAAAGAGTATCTTCAGGAACAAACCGGATTTCATGAAACCTTCCTTTGATCCATGACAGGATCAATCATAAAAGCACTCACGATTGGCTGAGTGCTTTTATTTGATGAAATGAGTCTTGGAATCAGGAAGGTAGCACAGGCATGGACTTCAGTTCATGGTATACTGAACCAAAGAAGAAACGAGGCATGCTTATGAAGAAACTGCTTTTTCTGATCCTTCTAATCGGCGTCATGTTCTTACAGTCTTGTACCAAAGAAAACACGGATGATCACATAGATGACCCAATGGAAAGTGATGAGGTCTTGTTTGTCCAGTCCGAACTGGATCGGATGTCATTATCTGAAAAGGTGGGTCAGATGCTACAAGCAGAACGAGCATCGATCACCCCTGAAGAGGTCAAAACCTACAACATCGGAAGCATATTGAGTGGTGGCGGAAGTCACCCTTTTGCCTTTGATGACTCTCCTGATGACTGGGCTGACATGGTATCCCAGTTTCAACAAGCGGCTTTGGCATCAAGCAGTGGGATACCCTTGTTATATGGTGTCGACGCTGTTCATGGACACAACAATGTATACGGAGCGACCATCTTCCCCCATAACATCAACCTTGGGATGGCCGGTGACGCTGAACTGATCAGAAGGATTGGTGAAGCAACCGCCAAAGAAGTGAAATCAACCGGGATTCATTGGAACTTCAGTCCGGCTGTGAGCGTCGCCCAAGACATCAGATGGGGTCGCACATATGAGAGCTTCGGTGAGGATCCTATGATACATGACAGGCTTGTGGGGGCCTTCATCGAAGGCCTTCAAACACATGATGTCATCGCCACCGCGAAGCACTTCATCGCCGATGGCGGGACCATGAATGGTACCGATCAAGGAGATGTGCTTCAAAGTAAAGCAATGATCAGGGCGATTCACCTGCCACCATATGTCAAAGCCATTGAAGCCGGTGTCGGATCAATCATGATATCCTTCAGTTCGATCAATGGGCTTAAGATGCACGGAAACTCATACTGGATCACCGATGTCTTGAAAGAGGAGCTTGGCTTTGATGGGATTGTCTTGAGCGATTGGAACGCAACCTTTCAATTGCCAGGGGATTTCAGAACCCAGCTTTCGACCGCGATCAATGCCGGGATTGACATGTTGATGTTGCCGACGGACTGGAAAAGCGCTCATGAAGAGATCATCACGGCAGTCAACACAGGGATGATTGATGACGAAAGGATCGATGATGCGGTTGGCAGAATCATCTTGATCAAGATGCGTAACGGATTGTATGACAATCCCTTTGACCGCTTGGATCCTTCGACCAACTTTGGAACGCTTGAGCATCAGCTGCTCGCCAGAGAAGCCGCGAGCAAGTCATTTGTCCTACTCAAAGACCAGGATGTCTTTCCCCTTTCCAAGGGGGATGACATCTATATCACGGGTCCGGGAAGCGACCACGTTGGCGTTTTGTCTGGCGGTTGGACAACCTATTGGCAAGGCAACACCAATGCTGAGATTGGCACCGGGAGTTCAATCAAAGATGCGCTTGTCAACCGGCTGACCTCATCACCGGGGACAGTGGTTGATACCATCAGTGGTGCTGAGATCGTGATAGTTGTCATGAACGAAGTCCCATACGCGGAAGGATTTGGGGATACCTCTGACCCATCCATTTTTGGTGGTCTTTCAGATCCTGCGAATCAGGCTGCTTACAATGAAGCTGTTGCAGCGAAGGCTTTGGGAAAGACGGTCATTGGTGTGCTATCTAGTGGAAGACCACTGATCCTAGGTGATGTTTTGGAGTCTTTTGACGCTTTTGTGGCGATTTTCCTGCCGGGAAGCGAAGGCGGGGAAGCACTTGTTGATAATCTTTATGGGGACGCGCCTTTCAGAGGGACACTGTCGTTTTCGTGGCCAGCATCACTTGATTACTTCACATTGGGACCAAGCGAGGCAACCATCCTTTTCCCACTCGGATATGGACTCAAAGTTGATGATGAGTGATCGTCTCATCCCTATGGAGCATCAATTCCTGGTCACATCCAACATGACGTGTCGCTAGGGGCTCTCATCAGTGGATGCATGATATAATGAAGATGAAACGGAGCTGACGATATGAAACAAAGACGATTTGGAAAAACGGATGTGCTCGTAAGCGAGATCGCGATGGGGTGCTGGCAACTTGGTGGCACCTGGGGAGATCCTTTTGATCCGGTGCTCGCTAATGAGACGCTCAAGCAAGCGACCAATGAAGGCATCAATTGCTTTGACACCGCAGATGTCTATGTGGGAGGCGAGAGCGAACGGGCCATTGGCAGATACATGAAGACCCTTGAGTCAAAACCATTTGTTATCACCAAGATGGGAAGGCAATTGAATCCACATACCAAAGAAGGCTACAATGAAGCCAATCTTCGGCGGTTCGTCGATCAGTCAAGAGCCAATCTTGACGTTGATCAACTTGATATGATTTTGTTGCACTGCCCACCGGTTGAGGTCTATGACACGCCAGCGGTCTTTGAAGTTCTTGATTCTCTCAAACAGGAAGGCAAGATCAAACACTATGGTGTCAGTGTCGAAAAGGTTGAGGAAGGCCTGAAGGCCATTGAGTATCCGGGTGTTGAGGCGGTTGAGATCATTTTCAACATGTTTAGGATGAGACCAGCCGAGCTGTTCTTTGAGGAAGCGAAGAAGAAAGATGTCGCCATCATCGTCAGAGTGCCTTTGGCAAGTGGTCTGCTTTCTGGCACATACACCAAAGACACAACATTTGGGAAACACGATCATCGTCACTTCAATCGTCACG
>JAGYLU010000100.1 GCA_018400755.1 Acholeplasmataceae bacterium | reverse complement strand
TGAGAAGATCGTCAAACGGGAAATCGACCAGACGCTCCATGACGACATCATCGATGACATCATGAAAGCGACCCTTGAATCATGAGTGTCCATCGCTACGCCCAAGCGCTCTTCGAGATTGCTGCTGAAGATCAGGCCATTGATCATCTCTCTGATGTCATTGACCACTTTTATCATGAGGCGGGGTCATCAAAGACTTGGACGACAATGATGGATAGTCCTATCAAGACCGACGGTGAGAAAGCAGAGATCATTGATGATCTTGGACTTGACCCGTCTTTTTCCGCATTCCTGAAAGTGCTGGTCAGTCGTCATCATATGCATCAGTTCAAAGACATTTATGAGGCATGGTTGCATTTGGCCAGGGCGCATCAAAAGATTGCCCATGTCGCACTTTATTCCGCGACCCCGCTTGACGACCATCAGATCGAGGTCATCAGACGTGTGCTCGCCCCTCGCTTCAAACAACAGACAATCACGTTCAGCGTGACCGTGGATGACCGCCTGATCGGCGGACTCAAGATCATCCATAACGGGCAATCCGTGGACCGGACCATTGCCCGCGAACTTCACGAACTCGAAATCTCGATATAAGGTGGTAAAGACATGTCCAAAATCAAAGTCCAGGAAATGACCGAAGTCATCAAGCAACAAATCCGGAGTTTTGAATCCGACATCCAGATGGAAAACATCGGAAAGGTGCTTTCTGTCGGTGACGGTATCGCCATCGTCTATGGTCTCCAACAGGCCATGATGGGGGAACTTTTGGTGTTTCCGCATGATGTCAGAGGCCTTGTTTTCAATCTTGAGGAGCACCATGTCGGTGTCATTCTTCTTGGTGAAAGCGAAAAGATCAAAGAAGGTGACATGGTCAAGACCACGAAACGCATCTTCGAAGTACCGGTGGGTGACGCCCTTTTAGGTCGGATCGTGAACCCTTTGGGCGATCCTTTGGATGCCCTTGGAACCATTGAGACCACCGAACGGATGCCGGTTGAGGAGAAAGCCAGGGGCGTCATGGCCCGCGGCTCTATCTCGGAACCGATGGAAACCGGCATCAAGGTCATTGATGCCCTTGTCCCGATTGGTCGCGGTCAGCGCGAATTGATCATCGGTGACCGCCAAACTGGTAAAACGACACTCGCTGTCGATACCATCATCAACCAAAAAGGTAAGAATACCATTTGCATCTATGTCGCCATCGGCCAAAAAGAATCCTCGGTCTCAGCGCTCGCTGAGCTCTTCCGGAAGCATGGGGCGATGGACTATACGATTATCGTGACCGCCGGGGCATCAAAAGAAGGCACCTTGCAATATCTCGCGCCATTCTCCGGTGTGACAATGGGTGAGTACTTCATGAACAAAGGCAAGGATGTGCTGATCATCTATGATGATTTGTCGAAACACGCGGTCGCTTACCGTGAACTGTCCTTGCTTCTAAGACGTCCTCCGGGAAGAGAAGCCTATCCTGGCGATGTCTTCTATCTTCATTCAAGATTGCTTGAGCGTTCCGCCCGTCTCTCAGACGCTTTAGGAGGTGGATCGATCACCGCTCTTCCGATCATCGAGACCAAAGCCGGAGACATTTCCGCCTACATCTCGACCAATGTCATTTCCATCACCGATGGTCAGATCTTTTTGGAAGCTGAACTCTTCTATAGCGGCATCCGTCCGGCCATCAATGCCGGCCTTTCCGTCTCCCGTGTCGGTGGGGCCGCTCAGTGGAAGGGTATGAAGAAAGTGGCTGGCACACTCAGGATCAACCTCGCGAATTACCGTGAGTTAGAAAGCTTCGCCCAGTTCGGATCAGATCTGGATCCGAGTGCGAAAAGACGCCTCGAACGCGGCCGCAAGACCGTTGAGCTTTTGAAACAGGACGTTCACGAACTGATCTCGATGCCGACCCAGATCGTCTCGATCTATGCGCTTGCCAATGGATTCATGGATGACATCGACATCACCAAGGTCAAAGCCCTTGAAGAGGAAATCACCCAAGGTCTTTCCATGACCGAAACCGGACAAGCCATCTACGATCATCTGATGGAGACCAGGACGCTTCCCAAGACCGATGAACTCGATCACTTCATCAATGATCTGAAGAGGATGATCTGACATGGGTCTCAAAGATATCAAGATCAGGATCAAAGCCATCAAAAAGACAGCTGAGATCACGCAGGCCATGCACAACATCGCTTTGTCCAAAATCAGGGGTGCGACCAAAGTCCTTGGTGACGCGGATGAATTCGTCTCAGATGTCACAAGAGTGATTGATGCGGCAAACCGGAGTGCGGAGTCTCACCGGATGACAAGTCCTTCCGAAGGCAACCATACCCTCTATGTGCTCATCACGAGTGACCGAGGACTTGCCGGCAGTTACCACAACCAGTTGTTCAAGGCCTTTCTAGAAGAGGTCAAGGAGATGCCCAAAGATCAGTATCAGGTGGCCGTGCTTGGCAAGAAAGGGTATTACTTCGCCAAAAAACAAGGACTCCCGGTGGTGAACAAAGACATTGTCTTCAACCGTGACGATATCACTGCCATAGACTTCAGAAGCTATGCCCATCTGATCAAGGACGCTTTCGCAGATGGTTTGACTGACCGGGTTGTCCTATGCTTCAGTCATTATGTGAATACCGCCACCCAAACCGTTGGCCGGGAAGTCATCCTGCCCTATGTTCCAGAAGAGGTTTTGACCCAAGACCCCTACATCTATGATGTCGCTCCGGAAGAGGTTCTTGATCGGACGATCGCGATCTATGTCGAAGCGGCGATCTACCGCGCAATCGCGGATGCCAAACTCTCGGAACATGCCGCCCGGATGGTCGCCATGAAAAACGCGACCGATAACGCGAAGGATATTGTTGAACGTCTGACGGTGGCTTACCATCGTGCCAGACAACAAGAAATCACGTCCGAAATCATTGACGTTGTCAATGGTTCGAACACATAGGAGGAGCTATCATGAAAGGTTTTGTCACACAGGTCATCGGTCCTGTCGTTGATGTCAAATTCGAAGGTGATTTGCCATCAATCTATGATGCGCTGATCGTCGAAAACGATCAGGGGAAGACCGTGACCCTCGAAGTCGCCCTCCATCTTGGAGACAGCATCTGTCGGACCATCGCCCTTGAAGCCACCGAAGGTCTCAGACGCGACATGCCCGTGAGGCATACCGGATCATCGATCCAAGTGCCTGTCGGCAATGTCGTTTTGGGAAGAATGTTCAATGTCTTAGGCGAGACCATCGATGAGAAGGGACAGATCGAAGGCGCTGAGAAAATGTCGATTCATCGCGCTTCTCCGCCATTTCATGATCTCTCATCCGATGTCGAGATCCTAGAGACCGGGATCAAGGTCATCGACCTTCTGGCACCTTATATCAAAGGCGGAAAGATTGGTCTTTTCGGCGGTGCCGGGGTTGGTAAGACGGTATTGATCCAAGAACTGATCCATAACATCGCCAAGGAACACGAAGGTATTTCCGTCTTCGCAGGCGTTGGCGAACGCACCAGGGAAGGTTATGAGCTCTATCAGGAAATGACCGAGTCCGGCGTCATCAACAAGACCGCACTTGTTTTTGGCCAGATGAATGAGCCGCCGGGAGCGAGAATGCGGGTTGGTCTCACCGGATTGACCATGGCCGAACATTTT
>JAGYLU010000010.1 GCA_018400755.1 Acholeplasmataceae bacterium | reverse complement strand
GTATCAGCAATTGACCAAGATTGGTGTCGATGTTCCTAAACTGATCACTTATGACCATGAACAACAGGTGTTGGTCAAGACCTATGTTCCAGGAATGACAGCCGCACAGCTGATCGCAAATGGTGATCTTCGGACAGATCTCTACCCTGAACTCTTTTCAAGGTTTCTAGACATTGAGGCCAAAGGCTACACGATTGACTACTTTCCAGCCAATTTTGTCTTGAGTGACAACCGGTTTGTCTATATTGATTACGAGATCAACCCTTATGAAGAACCTTGGAATCTGTTCAACTGGGGCATTCATTTCTGGTTCAATACCGAAGGCTTCAAGGTCTATCTTGAAGAGGACCATGATCACCGGCTCTTGATTGATCCCAATCATCTGGGACATCCACTCAAGCGCCTTACCGATCAGGCTGTTCAAGGCTTCTTGAAACAACATCCTCATCTCAAATCCATCTCTTGAAGGGAGAACCCATGATCACATTTGATAACAACATCATTCATCTCTCAACCAAACACTTGGACTACATCATGAAGATTGTGCCTACAGGACAGATTGAACACCTTTATCTTGGAAACCGTTTGAGACCAGAAGATGATCAGGACTTGTCCATCAAGCTTGATGCCGGGGTTGGGACCGCGACGCTTTATGAGCGGGACGGACACAAGGTGTTTCTTGATATGCTTCCTATGGAATACTCAGGGATTGGGAAAGGGGATTTCCGGCTCACCCCGCTTGAACTGAAGATGCCAGATGGGACATTCGTCACCGATTTCATCTATAAGACGCACCGCATCACCAAAGGCATCATCCCTCCCAAGGGGATGCCTCATGGTCGTGGGGCGTGTGACTCTGAGACACTTGAGATCGTATTGGAAGATGCGCTTTTCCCTTTGGAACTGACCTTGGTCTACACCGTCTATCCAGACGCGGATGTCTATACGAGACGGACAGTCCTGAAGAACACAAGTGACAAACCTGTTGAGATCAGGAAGATCATGAGCATGATGATGGATGTCTATGGGAAGGATTATGACCTCATCTCTCTTTACGGGGGATGGATCAAGGAAGCCAATGCCACCAGACAACCTTTGTTTCAAGGCACTTATGTGATTGACTCAACCACCGGAAACTCATCCAACCGCCATAATCCAGGGATCATCCTGGCCAAGAAGCATACCCATGAGGATCATGGGGATTGCATTGGCATCAATCTGATCTATAGTGGAAACCACTATGGGGCCATCCAGGTCTCGAATCATGGTCTCGTGCGGGTGATGACCGGTATCAATCCTCACGCCTTCTCGTGGCCGCTTGGACCAAATGAGACGTTTGAGACCCCGGAAGCGGTAATCAGTTTCTCATCAAAGGGCTTAAATGATCTGTCAAAGTCTTTTCATCAGTTTGTGAACCATCATCTGGTGCCTGAGGCATTCAAGATGAAAGAAAGACCGGTGGTGATGAACACCTGGGAAGCGTACTTCATGGACATCAATCAAAGGAAACTATTGTCTTTTGCCAAAAAGGCCAAGTCCTTTGGGGTTGAGACGGTCGTCTTGGATGACGGCTGGTTCTCAACAAGAAATGATGACACCAAGGGTCTTGGAGATTACAACGTCAACCGCAAGAAGTTCAAAAAGGGCTTGACAAAGCCAATATCAAAAATCAAAAAACAGGGCCTATCCTTCGGCATCTGGGTCGAGCCGGAGATGGTCAACCCCGAAAGTGACTATTATAAGGCCCACCCCGACCATGCGATTCTAGTTCCTGGAAGACTGCCCGAGAAGGGGCGGAACCAACTGGTCTTGGACCTCTCGAGACCAGCGGTCCAAGACCGGATCGTCGAAAAGATCACAGGCCTTTTGGACACGTATGACATCAGCTATGTGAAGTGGGATATGAACCGGCACATCACCGACATGCATAGCCCGACCTTAAGGGATCAAGGCATGTTTTTTCATGCCTATATCCTTGGTCTTTATCAGGTCTTTGAAAGAATCAGGGCAAAACATCCGGAGCTACTGATTGAGAGTTGTGCCTCGGGCGGCAACCGCTTTGACCTTGGCATGCTTTATTACACCCCGCAGATCTGGGCCTCGGACAACACCGATCCAATTTCATTGCCATCCAGGGAGAAGCATCATTCATTTTCATCAGCCATCGGTCATCAGCTACGCGTCTTTAGTCTCGGCATGCCCAAACCGTGATCAGACATCGCCGCTTTCAACCAGTTCTGATCGTTGTTTGGTAGTTGGGATATGAACTCAATCCCCAAGTTCATCACCCCAAGAGAGAAAAAGCTTGACCACAAATGATCACTTACAAAACCCACCGCAAGACATTTCAGTTCAACATTTCCAGATCTAACAAGACCAAAGAGACAACGAGTATCATGTTCCAAAGATATACGGGATGAATATATCATCGATGTTTCAATCTTGTTGTAACCAAGTCCTGAGACGTTGACATCACTACTGGTTCATCACCTGAACGTGACAAGGTCTATGAGGAATAACGCCTTTGAGCAAAGTATCTCAACACGCTTTAAGATCTGGTCAGTCACGTCTCTTGCCAATCAAATCTGTAAACCTGAAGGCGTGCTCTTCAATGCTTTGGGACATCGGTTCAGGAGGAGCCAAAGAGCGGTATGTGGCATCCGGTGAACACCTGATGCGAGGACTCAAACTCAGTCAGCAGTTCATGGGCACTGATCAAAATGATCACACCAGGCTGATGTCTGATTTTGGATCAACCTTGTATGTTGCGGCAGTCCGTGACTCCAAACAGGCAACTGATGGCAACATGTCATCAGTGTGATTTGTTCTGATTGAAGGCATTATGTCGTCAATATCGATATTGAACTGACTAGAGATCAACATGTCATCAACCAACAAACACAGGCATTCGAACAATGGCCTGTGTTTTTTATCGCTATTTGATACGAGGCAAACGCACGTGTTTAGTTGGGAAAATTCGATGTGAATGAGTCATGATCATGCAAAATAGGCTTTATTTGATTGGTTTATGGCCTTAATGCTGTAAAGGGCACAACGATGACTCCATCTTCTCTTTGATAACTGACACTGGTTATACCACATATGACGACGAGCGCAGTCGGTTTGGTTGATGACTCATCTTCAGTAAAATACTGATTCATGTCTAGTAGGTTTTTCGCTGCTTGATCGATTTGATTGGCACCAAGTTTGATCTCAATGGCAATCCATCGACCATCTTTGAGTTCTACGACAGCATCAAGCTCATGATTGGTGTCATAGTGTTTATAATGAAACACCTCTCCTCCATACAAGCCCGCATAGATTTTTAAGTCGCGAACGACAAGAGACTCAAAGAGAAACCCAAAAAGATTTAAGTCATTATAGAGCATCGTTGGGGATAGTTTCAGTGCCGCAACTGCCAATGAAGGATCAACAAAGTGCCTTTTAGGTGACTTCGCTATGCGCGCTTTTGAACGGACGTTTGGATGAAAAGACATCTGGTTTTCAATCAGAAAAAGGCGTTCAAACATATCGATGTATGAAGGAATGATTTGTTCATGGATCGTTTCATGATCAAATTCAAGAATATCATTTCTCAAGGTACGGTGACTTGCTAAGGTACTCTCGTTTCTCGCGAGTGATTTAAGCAATGCTCTGACTTTTGCTTTATCCCTTTTGATGCCATCAAGCTTTTCTAGGTCATCATTGATGATCGATTCTATGTATGACTGCGGTATCTTGATGGATTGAGATATGGATAGTCCCATACTTTTTGGCCAACCGCCCCTCACAACATATTCTATGAGCTGCTCCAAAGTTGTTGGTCTTGTTTGTGTTGCTGCCACTTTGTTTGAGAACAAGTCAATGAGCGAGACCTCACCACTAGAGTCCCCAGATTCAAAAAGTGACATTGTTCTCATTCTGATCTTATCGATTCTTCCCGTACCACTGTGCAATACACCTTTCATTTTTGGTGTTGAAGACCCAGTTAGGATAAATTGACCCCGCAGATTGGACTGATCAACTTCGAACCTTACAGCATCCCATAAAGACGGTACTTCTTGCCACTCATCAATCAATCTCGGTGCATCACCCTTTAGCACAGCTTTGGGATCTATCATCGCAAGCGTCCTGTTTTGGAAGTTGCTTTCAGAATCCCCAATATAAGAAACGCTGTTGGCGTGATTCAAAGATGTCCAGGTTTTTCCACACCATTTGGGACCTTCAATACATACCGCACCAAAGATGTCTAAATGCTCTATGATCGTTTGATCGATCAATCGAGGTCGATAACCCAATGGTTTCAATGACATGATATCCCCTCACTTTCCTGATTTCAGATTACCACAAACGTAACAATTAGTCAATTTCAAACGTAAAAAATCGTCATTATGAAACGTAAAAATTTGTATGGGACGCTATGTTTCATATCAATTCAGGTCATAGCAATCAAAAAGAAAAACCCGCGCCCATGCCCAGGTTCAACATTGAATCAAAGTCAATGATCATCACTTGTATCTCCTAGATAGAAGTCTTCTTTTCCCATAACTCACGGATGGCGATGGGTTCAAAACCCATGTTCAAATAGAAGTCCAAAGACCCTCCAAAACAGTATGTTGCCCCGAGGGCTTTTGTCTTTTCCATGGCAGCGACAAGGGCAGCTTGAGCCAGTCCTTTTTTTCGTTCTGAGGGAATGGTCGCCAGTGGTTCCAAATAGGCATAATGGTTCTTCTGGTCGAGCCACATGCCAGCATAGGTTGCATACTGTCCTTCAGGGTTCTTCACGATGGTTGTGAGTTCAGGCATGAAGTGAGGGCCTGATTGCATCAGCTTCCGTCCTGAGAGATCATCATCAGGGGTATCGCCATGATTGAATCCTTCCCAAAGACAACGATGGATTTTTTGAAGATCATTCTCATCTTTGAGACTGATGATCTCATAGCCTGGTGGCAGAAGAGTCTTTGGAAATGGCTTCTGATAATCAAATATGGTGACCGCGTCTTTGGCGATCATGGCATAACCTTTCGATCTCAGAAGATCACGTTTGTCGGTCTCATGATCGATCACCCAGATTCTGGATATGTGGTTTTCGTCTTTGATGACATAGAGATGGGTCTTTGGGCATAGTCAACCATTTCGAAGCAGGTATCCAGGAGTAGCTGCTTTCTGACACTGGCAAACGCTTCACTCTATTAGTCATCTCACAAGCGACAAGACCAACGATGACACCCTTTTCTCCCAAAGGCCCATGAGATTTGTGCGTATCGTCAAAGATGGGATGGGCTTTCGCATACTCAAAGAATGGTGGTAAGGAGGTAAACTGTTTGGTTTGAGGGAATGGCAGACATCTCTAGGTACTGATACTTTGGTCATCAGTCAATGCCTGAGTAGTCTGAATGTGATGGGGCTAACACTGTGGTCCTCCTGAATAGGTTTAGTCATGGGGTGAAGATGGATCATCGGATGAAAGACTGATTCACAACCGATTGCGAATCACTGGTGATTTATCAAACTTGCAAAGGCTCACGATTGCATATAATGGACTGTAAATACCCATTTCAAAATCTCATATCAAAGGACAAAACATGGCTAAAGCCAGCAGACGCTCAAACTGAGTTATTCGATGCCCCTTGACTGGCATAGGGATATGATGATGCTATACGCCACCTATCTGATAGCTTTGACGGATGCCTTAGGCTTTCCGACTGGGAACGCTGTTGAGGTCAGATTGGTGATTGTCAATGACCCCATGATGGGGGTCAAGGCTGACAATACCAAGACGAAGTTCAAAGTTCAAATATGATTCTCTCCCAGGCGATGCTTTCAGCGGGTCTTCATGTTTCTGTTTCAGGATTATGGATTGACGGGATGGGCGTCTACTACCATCTTTGGTATCATCGCGCTGGGCTGGAATGCCATTTACAATGAATGACATTTCCTATTGGTCGATGTATCCTTCTGTTTACGACCAATCAGAAGGAATCGGAATTGTATCATCACGGCGTTAGCTATCTGCCAGTCCGGATGTTTCTGGTCATCGCGTTCGTTCCATCATCTATCAGAACTTCGGTGGTGGTCCCAAACAGGCGTTCTTCTGATCGCTTTGGTGGTGGCGTCGATCTTTGTCCTTCCCAAGTGGTTGTTTTCCGGTGCTGGCGAGAAGAAGAGCGCTAATACCGATGTAGGTTCAGGAAGACGACGCTGGTTGCTGGCGTTCTTCAATTATCAGTGAAAACGACCAGCTGGTCGCATCATCGTCACATCCTGTTTAATACCGGTTATTTCGTCACCACGAGCCTAGGCACTATTCTTCAACTATGATTTGAGGTTTATGGCGTACTGAGCTCACCCTGTTCTCAGGCATTCTCGCGTAGCGCTTTCCGCACTTCGCGCTCTTTCCCTTTGGCCAAAAAAGATGACCATTGAACATCTTCGTTTATCGCTGCTGTTAAGGATTAGTGATCGGATACGCACTTTCATGAGTGCCGGATACGGGATCAAAATCAATTGTCGCTGTTTAACGCCGGACTCGCCTTATTCTTCCGGCAGGGCTTCATCCAGGTTCCACGCTTATTGCGCCAGGTCACAATCGAATACGCTAGTGGAAAATTGGAACAAGAAATGAGAGTGTTGTCTTTGCGATCAACCCGTTTGTCACCAAACTGGCATCAGCCTTTCAAACCGCGATCGTGGCTGTGACACTCGCGGTCTCAGGACTCAACAGAAACGTCATCAACCCGGTGACCGAAGCCAAAGACTCAAATCCCGAGATGAGCAATGAGGCTGTCAGAGAGATGATCGCATCACTTGTCAATGATTCGATGCTACTGATTTTAAGGCTTTCGATGATCGTGATTCCTTTGATCCTGATCTTGATCTCTTATGTCGTCTACCGCAAGCATTTCAAGATTGATACCGCGTTTTATGACAAGATCACCAAAGAACTTGAGGAAAGACTGGCGAAGTAGCCAAACTTATATTGATGATGAAAAAGACCGAATCCAACACTTAGGATTCGGTCTTTTGATTCGTGAGGATTGTTCAAGCGTTCATCTTTCTGACAAGATGATCTGATTTCAGATGGATCAAGAGATAGAAGGGGATGGAAAGGATCAGATTGAATGTGATCAACAAGACCATGATCCACGTCTCATCAATCTTGCCAGCGAGAAGATACCAGATGAAGCCACTCATGGCAAGCCAAGCAAAACCGCCAAAGACGGCGAGAAGTGCGCCTGCGCTTTGCTTGATGACCTCAACAGGGTTGATAAAGTCGAACTTGGGGATGAAGAGATTCACGGTGGCGTCAAAGAGCGAGATCAACACCGAGAAGATCAGAGCCAGAACCATCATCAGAAGACCGGACATGAAGGGGATTGCGAATGAGAAGGTGAAGAGGATGATGCTCACTAGGGCGATTGGGGCAATCAGGGCCACATTGAAGAGGACTTTTGACATGATGAGTGTCTGTGTCCTGATTGGCAGACTCTTCACGATCCAGAAGCGCTTGCCTTCAAGGGAGAGACTGATCGCTGGTGTATAGGTCATAGCGATCGAGAAACCGACCAAGATGAGAATCAAAGCCGATGTTTCAAGGCCCTCGGCAATCATCTCTTGGAGCACATTTTGGATACCTTCCTGGTAGAACAGTGAGGCAATCGAGAAAATAAGGAGTATGATGGGCCCGAGTCCGGCATTGAGGGCGTAGATCGGAATGGAGAGGAATGTGTTCAGTTCTTTTTCGACAAGCGTCCTGGTGACGCTTTTTTGTTTGTGTTGATAGACTTTGCCGGTCTTTGACATGATGATGTTTCTTGAGGCTTGGTTGCTCTTATGGGCGATTCCTGAGATGCCTTCGATGTAGAGATAGAACGCACCGATATGGGAAGCAACCAAGAGCAACAAGGCCACAAGCGACTGGTCATGAACAGCGTCCATGAACCATGCAAAGGGCAGATAGAGATCTGAAATGCCCTTGAAGAGATCAATTTGCCCGGTCAAGGGATTGATCTCAGGATCATTGATTGAAAATGAGGCGAGCATCAAGACGATGACCAAGACAAAGAGGACGACAATCTTGATGAGGTTGGTGTGACGCATCCTGGCGGTGATCCGGCTGATCAGAAGAGATAGGAACGACATGATGATGAAGGGGACCAAAGGCAGAACCAGAAATCCAACCACGTAGGCGAGCAGTCCGAAAACGGATACGCCATTGTGATAGAAGTAGGCGAAAAGGATCGGAGCGGTGGCGAGAAAAGCCATGGTGATGACCATCAGATAGAGAATCAGGACCTTGGCCCGAAGGATGGTCTTATTTGGAATCGGCAAAGGAGAAAGAATCTCATAGTCCTTGGTATGAAACAACGTCCCATCCGCTCTGAAGAGCACGATGATGATGGAAAGACCTAAGGCATAGATTGCGGCAAACGACAACAAGAGACGCATCTGGTTCATCTCTTTCAAGACCTTGCCCAGGTCAAAGAAGAGATAACCGAAGAGACCAATGAAGACAGCAAGGGCATAGACCATGGCCAAGATGATCAGGATGGCCTTGGTTTTGGACTTTTTGGCATCGAAGCCAAGGATCCTTCTGAAGGAGAAGTTCTCTTTCAGGAAGACCCCAAGCAAGGTCTTGGTCATCATGATTCTTTTTGGATCTCCATGAAGATGTCTTCAAGGGATTTGTTTGTGATGATCTCAGTGGTCAGACCGGATGCGACGATCTTGCCTTCTTTGATGATGGCGATTTTGTTACATAACTTCTCAACCACTTCAAGGACGTGGGTTGAGAAGAAGATCGATGTGCCTTTGGCACACATGTCGGTCAATATCTCCTTGAGCTGGAAGCTGGCTTTGGGATCAAGGCCGACAAAGGGTTCATCGAGCAGGAAGACTTTGGGTTTGTGGATCAGGGCACTGATGATCACGAGTTTTTGTTTCATGCCGTGAGAATAAGAGGCGATGGGATTGGCAAGGGCACTCTCGATCTCAAAGAGTCTGGCATATTCGGCGATCGCGTTCTCGCGTTCGGTCTTTGGGATCATGAAGACATCAGAGATGAACGCCAGGTATTGATTGCCAGAAAGTGATTCATAGACATCGGGATTGTCAGGGATATAGGAAAGAATCCCTTTGACCCCAAGGGGATCATCCTTGATGGACATGCCCGCGACCGTGATCTCTCCCTGGTCGAAATCGATGATACCGGCAATGGATTTCAAAAGGGTTGTCTTGCCGGCCCCGTTATGGCCGACAAAGCCGTAGATGTCGCCTTTTTCAATGGTCAGGCTGACGTCATCAAGGGCTTTTTTCTTTCCGTCATAAGACTTTGAGACATGGTTGATCTGGATCATAAGTCACCTCGTATTTGGAATCGTTTTCTCATCAACCATTCTATCACTAACTGTTTCCCATGGCAAGATGAGATCAAGAAGTTCAGTTGCACTTAACTCTTTGATGAGAAGAGACGGTCAAAAGGTGACGCCCATGCTTAAGACCGGTCATGACGGTTAAGGACAAACCCTCTTCAAATCACAGTTCAAATGACGTATAATGAAATCACAAAACCAGCAAAGGGGGGCGACGCTATGCCTGACGTCATCGATAACGTCAAAGTCGGCGAACACATCAGAAAACTCTTGAAGAAAAAGAACATGACCCAAGATGATCTTGCCCATGTTCTCTCGATTTCAAAGTCAGCTGTCTCACAAAACCTAAGAGGAAAGAGTTCCTTTGATATCCAGAACCTGATCAGGATCGCGGCTTTGTTTGAGATCACCTTGGATCAACTGTTGACGCTTTCGACACCGACCGAGAAACGACCGATGTCCGATTATGAACGGTTGGTCACAGAAGGATTGGATGCGATTTCGGGGTTGGATGACAAAGGAGACTGAAGACCTGGACAGGCAAAACCGTTGGATTGAGTAGCGTCATTGAAAACGGGATGTTGAGATGTTTGGCTTCGCATGAACAGAAGCCGACCTTGAGTTGACCCGGGCCTTGAGGTGCTTCTAAGATGATTCTCTTCATGCTTGAGAACATTGATTACATATCAGATATGTCAGGTCTTATACTGAGACAAAGGCACATCTCAATGAAGACAAGGGTATGCGGATGATTTATCTGGGGGCTCTTTGACCGGCCTGAGAACAAGGCATCTGGTCGATCTGTTGACCTATAAACCACTGCTTAAAGTGCTTCTTAAATCATTTTCTTGAAGAAACAGGGGATGGTCGCCGGTCTCAAGGACTGACGAGCTGACCATCGCCGAGTTCAAACCTTCACGCATGTGCTCAAGACGGTTTTGGAACTGAACAGTCGAAACGATGATTTTTTGCGTGGTGATGAAAACCTTTGTCGTCAGAGTATCTAGAAGGCATCAGTGTCTATGTCAATACCCCGTTCAAGAAGACATCACCAAATTGGGTTGAGAAGACGCCCTTGATGTCCAGAAAGATTCATCATGATTATTTTCAATGCCGATGACCCCGGATTGGTGTCACTGTTTGTCGAAAAGAGCTTTACCGGATTCGATCAGCAGCAGCGAATGAAGGACGAAAGAGGGAAGGACCGGCTGTCATCGATGCTGGCCAGATTCAAGGAATCCATTGATTTAAGGAAAGCGGGTCTGTGTGATGCGTGACCGCAAGGACATGCTGACGATCTGATGGCACAGTATACGCAAGATGACCTTGACTGGTTTGCTGTCTTTATGTTGATTGGAATGCCCATAACATGATGGTCTATCTTGTCCGTCATGGAGCCAGGTTCAGTGAGAAGTACTACAATCTTTCAGGACATTTAAGAAGGTCAACCTGATGATTGACCATATCAGACAGGAATATTGGTGAGCGGGCGTTTATTCTGGTTACTTTGAGTCGACTGTCTTTGGTTTCTTGTGGTATTGTATTGATGTTGGTACGTAACTTGTTGTTGTCTCAGTTTTTGACCTCGCGTTTTCAAACAAGAAATTCAACATCGTGTCAACCTTCAATATCAATGCCAAAGATGGTCCAGCGGCTTACATCGTCATATCTCATCAAACATCATCTAATGATGAGATCACCGATTTCGACATTCGTATCTGGGTCAGAACATTGATTTTCACAACTCATTTAATGAACAAGGTCTTCCTGCCATCACCGACCGGTGGTCTCATCGGGCGTGGATAGCATCGAGTCCGCGATTGAGACTGATCTCTGAAACATGGGTTTCGACAGCAAGAAGAAGGTCAAAGCCTTGAAGGTCTGCGTCGTTGATGCCCTTGGCGTCACCGCCATCATTCAGTAGAAATGTCAGACGAATGCTTTCGAAGATGTTAAAGGGAAACATCGGTTGAAATGTTGAAAGAAGAGATTGGCAATATCAGATGAAGATTGTGATGGAGATGCATCCATGAAACACAAAAACGCAATGAGCGTGCCAGACGCGCGAGAAGATTAAAGATGAGTTCAAGGTCAGACATATGTTCAAGAAGTGAGGACCTAACTAGCTTCATTTTTAATTTTGGCGGATGAGGCTGAAGTCTCTTTTGATTATTCGTCATACGTTGTATGGGGTGATTGAAAAACAAACGCATTCATGTGGTATGATTTTCATGAACAAGGTTTTCGAATATGGAGGAAATTTTACCGTGGAAAACAGTGGTTAGAACTATGACATGCTTGGCATACTCGTCATTATCCTGATTGTCGTAGGGATTACTGTCCCGTGGTCTGATCCGTCAGAAACTCAAAGACATGCATCTGAGGCCCCTTTACACGGTCATCATCGATCCCATCGATTATGCAGGAGACAATGCCGTTCAATCATCGGTACTATCCGGATCTCTGCGCACGAAGAGCTGGATGAGATCACATTCACAGCGCCGGCACGGGAGATCAGCTTTGACTGAGACGGCATCTGCGTCGGTCCGATCTACGCTGTAATGATAACAATATTGCTGAATTCATGCTTCATCGTTGGACTTTGTTTTGATGAGGCCACAGACTGATACCTTTATCAATCAACGATGTCAATGTCTATGACCTTGAGAACATTATCGGAAGATAACAACTTTCTTATATGACGAAGGCGACAAAATTATTTGTCCTGATCGATTCAAAACCCCGACATCATCCATTAGGAATAGCGTGCCCAGCGATGGCTTCTGGGCAATTTATCATAGAACTGATGCCGCAGTTTGGTAGATAGCATGTTCTGGAGATTGTCTTGATAGATTCATCTTCAAGTCCATCGAATGCTTCAATGTAGTCGATCTTGCTTCCGATATCGTAACGCTTTCCGGTGATGGTCAGGCAGAGACGGGTGCTTGCCATCATCCGTTTGATGGCATCGGTCAGTTGATTTCATTGCCGATACCGGCTGTCTGGCTTTGAGTATGTGAACATCCCAGGGATAGGATATACCGCTACCAATGACACCTTGAGGGGGCGTCCTTTGTGAATCAGCTCTCTCGATGACCAACAAGGAATCAATAAAGGCCCTTGTCCATCCTCGGGGATGGCGTCAGCTTATAGGTTTCAGCACCTTCAGGGACTCTTGAAGGGTTCTGGTGATGTACGAATGGGTTTGTCTACAGGCATCAATCAGTTGTTTGTGACGGGTGCCTTTGGTCATATAGATGTCATCGCCTAAGAGAACCGCGAAAGGTTCATTGCCGTCAGCGCTTTGCTTGTAGGACAGCGTGGGCCCAGGCCAAGCTGTTCTTTTTGTCTGATGTAGTGGATGTTCGCCCCTTCGGCGACGTGACGGATGGTCTCGTATTCCTTGATCTTGTCTTTGGTGAGAAGGATGGTCTCAAGTTCGATGTTGTAGTCGAAATAATCAATGATGGTGTTCTTGTTGCTAGAGACGATCAGAAGAATGTCGGTGATGCCGCTTGCGATGGCCTCATTCACGATGAATTCGATCGTGGGGCGGTCGATGATTGGAAGGAGTTCCTTCGGCAAGGCTTTGGTGATGGGTAGGAACCTGGTGCCGTAACCGGCGGCGGGAATGACGGCTTTGGTAATCATGTGATCATCTCCTTGGTGGAAATTCTTGAAAACAGATGGGACAGGATCGTACTCGCGATAAAGATCAAGATCGCCAAGATCATCATCCATGTTGGCGTTCTTGGGACACCCTGATAGAGGTCAAAGGCGGCTTTGAAGAGGCTATAGAGGGAGGCCAAAGCGAGACCGAAGACGACTGCCATGACGTGTCTGGGGAATCTATTCAGCAGCAGTGAGATACCTTTGGCGACGATCACGATACCAATCACGGTACCTAGCAAGAGACCGAGGGTTGAGACCAAGAAGTCCGAAAACAGACCGTTGGCTTCTCCTGTGAGTATGTTGATCAACGTTCTTCCAAGACCGATGACCTCCTGATAAGCTCCCAGCACAATCAACATGGTCGCCGCGGAGAGACCTGGGACCAAAATGGCAGCAGATGCCAGAAGAGCGACCAGAAAAGCGCTTGCGAAGCCAAGTTCAAATGAACGTCCAGGATGATCGGAAAGACTGATCAATAAGACAAAGAGCAGGAATGTGACCGCCATCAAGGATAGGCTTGTCTGAGGCTTCTTGTGAAAATCGGTCTTTTCGAAGAGTCTGGAAAGGGATCCGGCGATGGCTCCGGCAAAGAGCAGAAGCAAAGGGATCGGAACGCTTTGATAGAGATAGTCCATCGATAGCGCGCCAACAAGAATCCCAAAGAGAATACCAAGGAACAGGCCGTAATGGACCTTGAAAGTCTCGATTGGCGCGATGATGAGTCTTGAGAGCGCACTTAATAGTGACTCATAGACGCCAAGGATGACAGCTGAAAGCGATCCGCTGATGCCAGGAAGGACACTGGCGAAACCAACAATCGCACCTTTGAGACACGCGACAAGAGACTTCATGGACATGCCTCCCGAAAGTGATCTGATGTCTCTATTTTAGCACACGTGATGCCATACGGCAATCACGGGGTCAGCTCTGGCTTCAACTTGAAGAGATGTCTTGTCAAGAAGAGGGTCAGCAGGGCAACACCGGCCATCAGAAAGGGATAGAGACTGATCCCGAATTGTTGGAAGACCATGCCTGCCAGAGGTGTGAGCAGTCCAAAACCGACATAACCGATTGCCATCTCAAGGCTGATTACCCTTGAAAGGACCCGTTTGTCAAAAATGGTGATGTTAAGCATCATCATGTTTGGAAAGACGGGTCCGGAACCGAGTCCGATCAATGAGACAGCAAGAACATAAAACCAAGGACTTGACACATTGATGAACAAGAGTCCGGCACCAAGGAGAATCAGTAACTCACCGGCCATGACCAATGATCTGGCCGAGACCCGGTTGGCGATGATTCCGGAAATGATCCTGCCAATCGTCAACATCAAAAAATAAGTGGTTGTAAATAGTGCGGATTCAGCGTAACCAAGCCCTTTTTCGATGAAGATGTAGCTGGCGATCCAAACCCCGGCAAGAGATTCCAAGTGAACATAGAATAAGAAGATCAGGGTGGCGTTGATGACGCCTTTGGTCTTGATGATGTCTTTGAACCTCGACGGGTATGGTTTTCACAAAGTTTTCTCGGCCCAAAGGGGGAAATGAGAGAAACACGACTTTCGTATGATGACGAGGAGGATGATGCCAACCGTGAGGTAACCGATTCGCCATTGTTCATTGTTCAAGGCAATCGCCATGATTCGCTGACCGCAGTCACGCCGAGCTATTACAAAAAAGAGCGTGAAGCAAATTCATGTGGCGGGCTTTGTAATTGATGGCGAGATAGTGATTGAGGGAGCATCGACGCGCCTATGCCTGTTCCCCAAAGAAGGCAAGAAGAGCATATGCCAGAACGCCTCCGACCGACTGGTAGAACAATAAGGGCGGTACCAGTCATCAGGATGCTGACGCAACGCATCCCATTTGGTCTGGAGCAGTTTCATCGTGACGGGGCGTTGCAGTTGCCGTCACCGACATCAGATAGACGACAAAGGCCATGAAACCAAGGGTTCTAAGAGAGACCGAGAGGTCCTCTCGATCAGATTCCAGGCTGAACCAAGAAGGGCGTCAGGGAGTCCTAGGGCGATAAATGCGATGTAGATGACGAAGAGTAACATCAGTTTCTTCTTGCTCATGGAATCTCCTTGATGAATAAACAATTGATGGATGTGCTCGAACCTGTCATTATTATAGCCTAAAATGAGCGGTTTTCATCAGTTCGATGGCGAACTATCTGGCGATCACCACCGGATTCATCCATATTGACGTCTTATTTACATAAGTCATGGACTGTGATAAAATAAGGCATTCAATGACACCAAAGAGGATGACCCGGGGAATGGGAGAACAGAGGAGGTTTTTTTGTGTTTGGAAAACTGATGAAGACCATGTTTTTCGTTTTTCTTCTTCTTTCAACCTTCGTGATGACATCTTGTGATGAGGAAGACATCATCCAGAAAATCGTGAACATCGCCTTTGAAGTTCATGGCGGACCAGCAATTGATCCGATTGCCTTTGATGGCAGTGATTTGAGTGTTTGGCCCGATGATCCGATTTGGACGGGCTATGTGTTTGAAGGGTGGTTTCTAGACGATCAGACATTCAAAGACCCTTTTGACATCACGACCTATGTCGTTGATGAGGACGCACAGGACGTCACTGTCTATGCGTATTGGACACCTGCCATCTATCAGATCATTTATCAAGATACCGGCGGAAGCACCATCGAGAACGCATCTTATCACTATGGGGAAGAGACTGAACCGCCCATGGATCCGATCTATGATGGACATGCGTTTACCGGATGGTATGAGGATGCTGCCCGTGAGATCTTGCACGAATTTGGTGATATGCCAGCCCATGATTTGACCCTTTATGCCGGATGGGAGACCTTGTCATACACGGTCCTCTATGACACCATGGGGGGATCTGAACTTGTGTCTTCGGATGTGTTATATGACACTGTGGTTGTTCCTCCCGCTGAACCGACCTACGAGGGATACGCCTTTGATGGATGGTATTTGAGTCCGACTTACGAGACTGTTTATGTCTTTGGTGACATGCCGGCTCATGATTTGACACTCTATGCGAAATGGACACCTTTGACCTATACCGTGACCTATGACACAGTGGGAGGGTCACTGATTGACCCGGCTGATGTCGTCTTTGACACCTTCGTGCCTGAACCTGATGATCCAGTCAAGGATTCACAGACGTTTGCGGGATGGTATTTGGATCTAGAGGGGACAGAACCATACGATTTTGGACGGATGCCAGCCCATGATCTGACCCTTTATGCATTATGGCATGTCACACTTTCCTTTGAGACCTATGACGGTTCAGAGGTCTTGCCTCTGAGCGGTCATCCCGGGGATCCTTTTGAAAAACCGGATGATCCGGTTTTGGCCAATCATCTTTTCACGGGCTGGTATGAGGATGAGTCATTGCTCATCCCCTATGACTCTGATACCCTGCCCGATGTCCATATGACGATTTATGCGGGTTGGGCATTGGAAACGGTGAGTCTGAGTTTTATCAACAATGGTGGTACCCATATCGACCAAGCGGATGTGCCAATCGGCACATCACTGATGTCCTTTCTTCCGACCAGGGATGAACATGTCTTTGCTGGTTGGTACCAGGATTCATCACTGACCACCAGGGTCACCCATGCCCCTGAGAATGACGCGACCCTCTACGCCGATTGGCTTTCAATCACCACCGCCCCGGTGGGCTCAGGGATGAACTACACTGTCCCCTCAGACGAGGCTGATGATGGGATTGATGATGTCAGGGGTGGATTTAGGATAGCCGTTATCGAGACCACATATTCGGTTTGGTATGAGGTCAGACGTTGGGGAGAAACCCAAGGGTATGTCTTTTCGAATCTTGGTCGGGAAGGATCCCACGGCATCGTTGGGGCCATGCCTTCTGGTCAGTCGCTTCCGGTGACGGATATCTCTTATCGGGACATCATTGTCTGGTTGAATGCATTATCTGAGATGACATCATATACCCCTATCTACCGTGACGCCTCCAATCAGATCATCAAGAACGCAACCACAACGGATGCTGATGATGCCATCCAAAGTATCAATCCGGGGTATCGTCTGCCTTTGAACAGCGAGTGGAACATGGCGGCTCGGATGCTCCTTGATCCCGAGCCTTTGACAGCATCTCTTTTCACGCCTAGTGGTTACTGGACACCCGGAAACTTCGCTGCTGGTGCTTATCGGGCTTATGATGCGTTTGATGGAATGGAGACGCTTGCGGTATCTTGGTATGATGCCAACTCGAATAACAGCACGCAAGTGGTTGGGGGATTGCGTCCCACGCAACTTGGACTCTATGACATGAGCGGCAATGTCGCTGAGATCTGTTTTGATATTCATGCGTCATCGCTGAAGCATTATGTCAGGGGAGGCGGTTACAATCGGGGTTGGAACAAAGGCAAACTAGGTCACTATGATGCTATGAACCAGACCGTACATAGATATTGGAATCAATTCGCCATCCCGGATCATCAGAGAGCCACAAAACTCCATTGTGGAGGTTTTTCTATTTTGCTGGCATCTCTTCAATATCATGGAAATTTGGTGGTCTATCGGTTGTGTCTTTAACTAAGTAGTTCTTAAGACAACATCTTCAAATCGAATTCAAATCCGAGGGAAGCACGCATGCATATGAACAAACGGATTGCTGTGGATTGGGGCCAACCCGGGGCTTAAGGTACCCATCTTTATCAAACAAGGTCACGATGACCATCTATGAGAAAGATGATGAGGTTGGTGCCGCCCAGCGGTTGACATCGGATGGATCATTTGATGCCGACCTGACATTTTGATGTATGGGTCGAGCCTCTTGGAGAATGTCTTTCAGACTGGGCGTGGATATGACTTCACAAAGAGCTTGACCGATCAATCTTTGATCCTTTGTACCTAGCTACCCTTCCGTATCACACCTTGAACTGAGTACTGATCAATGCACAACAAGTGGCCTGCCGGACGCCTGACAAAGATGCCGGGGATGCGTACTTAAGTGGCGAAAAGTCCAGAATAGCAAAGCTGATGCGGTCACGCCGCTACTCAAGCGGTCGTTTGCATCGATCTTCGATTATGTCAAAGCGGATACACTCCGTATGCTTCCCAAGATCACCCGTTTCAGCTTGTCTATCAGTCACTCACAAACCGGAATCCGAGCCCGGGTCATCCGAGCCTTGGTTCGTGTCAAGTATCCGGATGGCCTTCATTTGATGCCCCTTCGGCTTTCCTCGCTTCTCCCCTTTCTGGAACATGATGGAGGGCTCTATCATACGGAAGGTGGATTGAATGCGATCAACCGGAAGATGGCGGAACTGATCATCAGAAATGGCGGGTCTGTGAAGACCAAGACGACTGTTCAAAAGATTCTTGTCAAAGACCGGAAGGCCTATGGCATCCGTGTTGATGACAAAGATGTCTTGTATGACGCGGTTGTCGCCAATGCTGATTTTGCATACATGGCAACCGAGCTGATCGATAACGATCAACTCAGAACATACACGCATGAGAAGGTGGCCAAGAAAGATTATTCGGTCTCAACCATGAACATCTATCTGGGCCTTGATACGCTGCTTCCATTCAGTCATCATCAGATCGTCTTTTCTGATGATTATGATGACTACCTAAGAAAGCTCTCGAAAGGCGAATTCACCGACGACATCAGCTATTACATCCATAATCCGTCCGTGATTGACAAGACAATGGCACCAGAAGGGAAGTCCGCACTCTATCTGCTTGTTCCCCTTCCAAACATGACGAGTCCGAAAGACTGGACGTCCTATCAAAGTCACATCGAAAGCCTTGTCTACCAGTCGATCAAAAAGAAGTTCGATATCGACTTAGAAGCCCATACGCTCACCAAAATGATCATCACCCCCAAAGATTGGCAAGATGATTACAATGTCTACCAAGGGGCGGTCTTCAACCTCTCGCACAAACTCTCACAGATGATGTATTTCAGACCCCATAACAACTTTGAGGATATCAAAGGCCTCTATCTTGTTGGCGGTGGCACCCATCCTGGAAGTGGGCTGCCAACGATCTATCAGTCGGCCATCATCACATCCAAATACTTGGAGAAAGGATGATTAACATGCAAAAAATCCACGTGACAGTCCTTGGTGCCGGTCTGGGCGGCATGAGTGCCGCCATCAGCCTCGCTGCCCATCCACAGTTCAAGGTCACATTGATCGAGAAGAATGAACATTTGGGTGGGAAACTGAATGTGCTTGAAAAGGATGGGTTCTCATTTGATCTTGGACCATCGATTCTGACGATGCCACACATCTTTGAGAGACTCTTTGCCATGCACGGCAAAGAGCTGAAAGATGTGATGACGTTTGTTCCAGTCAGACCACATTGGCGCAATATCTTTGAAGACGGAACCATCATTGATCTTGCTGAATCGATTGACAAGATGACAACCAGCGACAAGGTCAGTGCCGATGACTTAAGTGATTTGAGACGGTTCTTTGATTACACGAAGCATATCCATGACTTCACTGATCAGGTCTACTTCAAAAACCAGATTGAGACACCCTTGCAAAGTCTCAAGGTTTATCCGTGGCATCGGATCATCAAGGACAGTGATATGTTCAAAACCATGGATCAGGCGGTGAGACATCACATCAAGAACCCATATCTGATCGATATCATGAATTACTTCATCAAATATGTCGGTTCCTCTCCCTATGACGCCCCCGCAGTCTTGAATGTCCTTCCCTATGTGCAGTGGACCTATGATCTCTGGTATGTCAAGGATGGGATGTTTGGGCTCTCGAAAGGGCTTGAGAAACTGATCAGATCCCTTGACATCAAGGTCATGACAACGACTGAGGTCAAGGCCATTGAGAAAGAAGGGGAAACCATCACCGGATTGGTCTTGAAAGATGATACGGTGATCAAGACCGATCTTCTGGTCTCAAACATGGAGGTCATCCCTTTCTATGAAAAGATCTCAAGAGAAGAACCGAAGCGGATCAAAGGAATCAAGGCCAAGTACGGTCCAGCTTGTTCAGGGTTCGCTCTTCACCTTGGGGTTGATCAGCCTTATGAGATCCTAAGACACCACAACTTCTTTTTCTCAAATGATTCAAAGCAAAACTTTGATAACATCTTCCATAACCACCGGTTGTCCAAAGATCCGACCATCTATCTGGTCGCGCCAATGAAGACCGATCCGAGTCAAGGTCCCAAAGGCACAGAAATCATCAAGATTCTGCCCCATATCCCGGTGATTGACAAAGACCATCCTTTCACCGATGAGGCATACCATACATACCGTGAACATGTCCTTGATAAGCTTGAACGCATGGGTCTTCATGATCTTAGGAAGCATATCGTGACCGAGGAACTCTGGGTGCCTGAGACGATTGAAGAGATGTATTATTCCAATCAGGGATCGATCTATGGGGTTATCTCCGACAAACAAAAGAACCTTGGGTTCAAGACACCTAAGAAGAGTCCTTTCTATCAGAATCTCTACTTTGTCGGAGGATCTGTCAATCCTGGTGGGGGCATGCCGATGGTGGTGCTTTCCGGTCAGCAAGTTGTCGAACAGATTCTTAGGGACAAGAGATTTCAAGGTCCGAAGTCCTGATATCAAGCGTCATGACTGTTGATGACGATCAAAAAAGTGCCTTCCATAAGGGAAAGCACTTTTTTGATCGCCCAGACATGGTGACTCATGACGTATCCTGGTCACATGACATGAAACGTCTTGGAGCGGCTGCTCTATGAATATGTTTGGTCTTACGCCAATGATGTTATCAAACAGATAGCATGGTTATTTTCTGGACGGGCTTGTTGTTTTGACCTTATAAGGTGTATACTATGGGCGTTTCATACTCTTATGCGAGGTCAAGAAATCATGCCGGACATTTTTGGAATTGAACATATACTTTATTTGTTGGTTTCAATCACTTTGATGATCCCTTTGTCAAGATGGATCATCAAAATGGCGAAAGATGAGAAGAAGATCATCCTAGTGATCAGGATCATCGGAGCGGTGTTGTTTGTTGCTATCATGTGGAACAGGACATCCATCGCGTTGACCAAAGGGTCATTTTCGGGATTTTTACCGGGGTCTTTCTGTGGGGCATCGAGTCTCTTCCTATCACTTGGGACGATGACACTCAAAAAGGATTCACCATTCTTCCATAGTGTTGCCTTTGTCGGTCTCTACGGGGGACTCACGACATTGATCTATCCTGATTTCATCGGTCAAAGCGACTCCATCTTCTATCCAATGACGATCTCCGGACTTGTCCATCACACCGTGATGGTCTTCTTGGTGATCATGATGTTTCGGCTTGGATTTGTCAAGCCAATGCTTAAGAAGTGGCACTTGTTTCCAATTGGACTGTCATTTTACATGATCTATGGGCTCGTGCTCATCTCTGAACTCGGATATGGGGACGCGATGCATATCAATACACCCATTCTCTCAGGAACCCCTTTGAACTGGTTTGTTCTGGGATGGATTGTCCTGGCCCTTCATGGTGGTGTGCTCTATGTTTATGAGACAATCAGGGCTCGGCGCCATGTGAAACAGGCCGTGACGGTTGAAACCCTGTGATACGCTCATAGAAAGTGCTCGATTGAGCACTTTTTTGTTGAGATTCCTGATGATGTGACATCAAGGCGATGATGTGATAAGATATAGACCTAAAACCGTTATGACTTATTAGCTTCATTTTATGATAGATACAGAGAGGGGGATGTGGTTACAGCGAGATGCTTAAGTGTGTTGAGGACATTCAACGTGAATGCCTTATTGGAGATGTGAGTGTATTAGGGAGGAGACAATGAGATGATGAAACACATGTTGGGGTGGGTTATTTTTGTGTTGATGATGGTGATGATCGGGGCTTGCGGGAAAGACCGCGATCCGTCAGTTGAGTCTATTCAGATTGATATGACGTCGCTACAACAGTCTTATGAACTCGGGGCATTCGACCTTGAGGGCATTCAGTTGATTGTCACCATGAGTGATGGATC
This sequence comes from Acholeplasmataceae bacterium, assembly GCA_018400755.1. Taxonomy (GTDB): domain Bacteria; phylum Bacillota_I; class Bacilli_A; order Acholeplasmatales; family Acholeplasmataceae; genus RECG01. Next base: position 25,223 of record JAGYLU010000010.1, on the reverse strand, counting down.
GACGGAGATTTTGGATATTGATGTCTCGATGATTGATAATGAAGAGATGGCGATGCTTGATGAGCCCGGAACGTATGATCTGGTGGTGACTTACCAAGGTGTCACCACAACGCTTCGTGTCCATATGACCTATGACGAACTGACACTCAGACTGATGGCATATTATGAGGCGGGGGTTGAGTCAGGTACCGTTGAGGTCAGTTATGAGGATTGGCTTGAGAGCATCAAAGGGGAAGACGGGATCAGTATCACAAATGTCTATTTGAACGCAACCGGTGATCTGGTGGTTGTCTATTCCGATGGACGGGAAGATATCGCTGGTCGAATCATCACACCGATGGCATATATGGAACACCGCGTCGTTTTCCGCTTTGAGGAACGAGGTCCGATGTATGACTACTTTTATGTGTCACAGACATCGATCATCGAAGCTCCGGTAGAACCGGTCAAAGCCGGATTCGTCTTTGATGGATGGTATCATAACGGGCTTAAAGTTGACTTTCCATTTCATTTTGAAGACTTGGAGAGCATTGAGTTTGAAGCGCGATGGACAAGGATTCCTTTCACCTATATCATCAAAGATGGGGCTGTGACCATCACGTCCTATGTCGGAACCAATGAAGATGTTGTGATTCCTTGTGAGATCGATGGCTATCCGGTCAGACGTCTCGGCTCTCAGATGTTTGGGACCTATGCGGAGAAAGAAGCCATGATGATGTTTGATGATCAGGGTATAGTCGTAGATGACATCAAAATTCGGACAGTGCGTATTCCTGAGTCAGTGACGTCGATTGGGTCTTTTGCATTTTTCATGATGAATGACCTTGAGCAAGTGATTTTTGAAGGGATATCGCAACTTGAGAGCATTGAGGCATATGCCTTTGCCGTGCTACCGCGTCTCACATCGTTTCATATTCCGGAAAGTGTCACACAGATTCAAAAATATGGCTTCATTCTGACTGGCATCATGACTTTCTTCGCCGAGATAAACGCTGAACCCGAGGGCTGGCATGAATCATGGAAACCCAATGGTGTCTTCGTGCATTGGAACAGTGATCCATCAGAGTTCAAGGACATCACATTGGTGATGAATGGCATTCAGGAAGACCGACACTATCAATGGCTTGCGGGTGCGCCATTGATGCTTCCTGAACCTTATGAGGAGGACTTTGTTTTTGATGGATGGTATTCGGATGAGGCATTGACTGTCCCTTTCGAAGCAACGGTCATGCTAGATGAAGACTTGACGCTTTACGCATCATGGCACGAATATCAGTCGCTTTGGATTTTTCACAACAAAGAACAGAACCATAGCGCACTGTTGATGTTCGCGAACATGTGGGGCGAAGCCAATGGGGTGGATGTCCAAGTATCACTCGCTCATCCAGAGCAGTATTATGATTATTTGATGAACGCATTACAATCAGATAGACAACCCGATATGTTCATGGTTGATGACTATGCAGTTGGAGAGTATTTTGGCATGTTGGAAAACAAGATGCTTGATCTGAGTGATCAAGAATGGGTCAGCGAGACTGATTTTGAGTGGGTCTATGACAATCAGGTCATAGGGTTCCCCGTCATTATCGAGGGATTTGGAATGATCTATAACAAGGACATTCTTGATGAGGCAGGGGTTGATCCTGATACGTTGATCAATATCAACGCTTATGAGGCAGCATTCCAAGCCATTGAGGCAGCCAACATCGATGGGCTTGAGCATATGGTGTCTTTAGCGGCTGGAGAAGGCATGTACTGGACAACCGGGATGCACAACTTCAATGGCTATCTCAGTAGCGGGCTCGCTATGGATGATCGAAGCGTCATTGATGACTTGCTCAATGGAGTCGTCAATGTGGACCGTCTCGACGCGCTTGCCAATTGGGTTGAGCTGTTAATCAATCACAGCGATCCAGTGTTGCTGACATCGTGGAACTATAGTGACCAAGTGAATGCGTTCAAGTTGGGACAGACAGCCTTTTTGCATCAGGGTAACTGGGTTGATGAAGTTTTGATACAAGGTGGATTGGGGTTTGAGGTTGGAATCGCCCCTCATGCATCGGCCCTTGGAGACGCGGATCGTCTTTTCGCCTCCGCTTTCACATATTATGCGGTGAACAAAGACACTGATAATACCAATTACGCTAAGCAATTCTTGGGCGACTTGGGATTGACACCAGAGGGCCAACAGATTATGGCCAGTAGTGATTCTTTTGTGTCGCCGTTCATCAATAACCCATATGCCCCGACATGGCCGGTTGGCAAAGCCGTCCATGGTTGGATTCAGGCAGAGAAGACCTATGCGATATGGTACAATGAGATGCCTTCGGGGTTTGGCATGTATGAACTCGGACCCATCTATGAACAGTTTGCTAAAGGACTGATCACAAAGACTGAGTTCGCACTGGCCATCAAGAATGAGATTGAATTGTTAGGATTGGACTGATCATCAGATGAGTTAAGGTTTCGTCATATGATAGGATTAATAAAAAAGGTCCTTTCAATAATCGTGTGGGATGACTAATTGAGCCTTTCGATTATTGTGTGGGAAATGAGCCTTTCAATTATTGTGTGGGATGAAAGAACCTTGGGAGATCGCTTTTCCCAAGGTTCTTTTCTATGACCAACATATCGTTTTTATCACTTGATTGGCATGTTCTTGTTCAAGGCGTACATGCATCTATTTCTGAAACGTTTGAAGTTCCTTCAGACGTGGCTGATGTCTTCAAAGGCGTGTTCACCCATGGTATAGATTTTTTCAACTGAACTAGGGTCACCGCGCTACTAACTCAGCAGATAATGAAACATCTGGTGGATTGGCTTCCGATTTGTGAAGATGTCTATAAGCATTCTGTTTCCTGATGGTGGGGCCGCGGGGTGGCAGCGCTCTTAAGATGACATGATAAGAGTAGGACGTCCTCCGGTATGGCTTCTTCCATCAACCCGCGATGCCGTTGAAGTGGGTAGAAGGTGTTACAGGCCGATACCCAGCCCGCTGCTGATAAGGCTTTGATGTGGCATCATTGATGGTGGTTTAAGACATCTATCAGGGCTTCTTCAAAAGAGTATGTGAGCCACCGGATGCAACATCATCTTTCACTGGTTGCCCTCCTTGAAAAGATATTCAAGATATGTCGATGTGCAATGGATGCTCCAGCCTTAGATGCGTGAGCATATCCCGATGCGGTCTAAAGAGAATTCCAAAGTATCAAAGAGAAAATAATGTCACAAGTTTATATCCTATTGGCTTTATTTTAAAAATAGAGTAGTGCTAGGATGGCTGACTTGTCATCAGGACGATGTTGCTTCGATCTACTACCTGTTTTTCTGTGCGCTTTTCCCGTGTTTACAAACAGGTTCTTCATATGAACAACGAATGGGCGAGAAAGAGTCAGCATCTTGCCTATGCCCTTTCGGTATTGGTCTTGTTGCATGTTTTTGAAGTGTGGTGGCGAGCCGTTTTGTCATGTGTGGTGCTTGTCGTGGTCGCGTTTCCGCTCTTGTATGTCCTAGAGAAGACCGAGTGGTATAAAAAAGCGATGACGGACCGTCTCGAAGATGGCGGGGAGCTCAGGGAATCACTTGTGCTCGTCCAAATCAGTTTCATTGTGATGTTTGTTGTGTTTTGGGGGATTTTGGGAGAGGCGTACAAACCAGTGATTGCGACAGCGACTGTGACTTGGGGGTTTGGGGATGCCGCGGCTGCGCTTTTGGGGAAGCGGTTTGGAAAAACCACCGTGAAAGTGATCGGAGTCGATGGGAAGAAGACGTTTTTTGGAAGCAATGCGATGACCATTGTCTCTTTTGTCGCCCTTTTTCTGATGCTTCTTCTCTATGCTGGTCATCCTTGGATCCTATCGCTACTGACTGCGATGCTTGCGGCCCCGTTTGTTTCCGCTTTGGAATTGTTTTCCAAAAAAGGATTTGATACGGTTGTGGTTCCAATTGGTTGTGCGGTCTTTCTGACCTTGATGATCCTCTTGTATCAGGCTGTGGGGTGGATGATATGACAAAAAGAGTGATCGACAAACAGGAAAAGACCTTGTTGGTCGCGATGCTGTTGTCGGCCTGGGCTCCGGTTGTGACCTTGATTGGAGTCTTGATTGGCGGTTCACTCACCCAGATCGGTGATTTCATCAGGCGATCTGTTGAGTTTCTGGCGTTGGTCTTGGCCTATCTCACATACCGTAAGATCATGATTGAAACCCCTGATCCAAAGAGTAGGCAATTGTTGGAGAAACGGGTCAGATATCTGGTGTCATTGACGCTTTTTGTCTCCGCATCAGTCTTGGTGATCTTTGGAGTCAGAGGACTTCTAAATGAGCAATACGAAGAGAAGAACATCATCATGGGTCTTGTCGTCGCGATTCTTGGGATGCTTGTGAATGGGTGGTTTTTTGTCAGGTACAAAGCGTTGGAGAGACAACACAAGGATGCGATCGCGAAAACACAAAAAAGGCTATATCAAGCCAAAACCATGGTTGATATGGTCATCGTGACAACGTATCTTCTGATGATCACGAGCACTGATCTATCCTTCATCAGGATGATTGATGGGTCAGGCATGATCCTGGTCGGTCTCTATATGATCCTGATGGGCATCATCAATTTGAGACATCCGATTGTGAAGATGACAGAAGTAGGGACAGATGATTGAGATGAGTTAAGGATCAAATGGTCTGTCTCGTCTTAAAGGCTTTCAAAGACACAGTCTTTGTCGTTGTGCTATAATAGGGACACAACGAAACGCTGTGTCTTTTTCATACAACCACAGATCAAAGTTTGGACAAGAAGGTGAGCCAATGATTTCCCTCAAAAACGTCTATAAATACTATATCGCCAAGCGGTCGGTCGTGGTCGGTCTCAGAGACGTCAGTCTCGATCTTTCGATTGGTGAGTTTGTTGTCATCACCGGTGAGTCCGGATCAGGCAAGTCAACCCTGTTGAATGTCATCAGCGGTCTTGACGGATACGAAGAAGGAAGCATGTTGATCGGTGGTGAGGAAACCGCCCATTACACCCCTGATGCCTGGGAGACCTACCGGGCTGACAATATCGGTTTCATCTTCCAAAACTACAACATCATCGATTCCTATACCGTCTATCAAAACATCATCCTAGCCCTTGAGCTCCAAGGCTATGATGAGAAAAAAAGACATGAAAGAACCCTCGAACTGATCGAGATGGTCGGGTTGTCACATCGGATCCACCAACGGGCTGCGAAACTCTCCGGTGGTGAGAAACAACGGGCCGTGATCGCCAGGGCGATCGCCAAGGATTGTCCGGTGATTGTCGCCGATGAGCCAACCGGGAATCTGGATAGCGTTTCCGGAGAGGAAACGCTCAAACTTCTTCACGCCATCAGCAAGCACCGTCTGATTGTCCTCGTGACGCATCATTTCGCCGATGCCGCGCCATACGCGACCAGACACATCCGGATGAAAGATGGCGAGATTGTCGAAGATGTCCCCCTCAAGGATGCTGGGGAAAAAGATGGACTGATCAAGAAAGACCGTCATCCCATTCCTTTGAAGACACTCGTTGGAGCCGGGGCGAGAAACGTGTTCGCGACGCCCGGTCGCTTTTTGTTCCAACTGATCCTCCAGATGCTCGTGATCGGGGTCTTTATCTTTATCTATGCCTTCATTATGTATTCCGAGGATATCCTGGTTGGTGAAGGCGTCGCCGATAACGATTCATCCCATCAGATCAGGCTTGTCCGTCGTGATGAGGAAGCCCTTGATCCAGTTCTTTTCGAAAACGATCCGATCATTCGGTCGGTGGGCATCTATGAACCATCATTTGAGGCTTACCGGGCATTCGGACGGGTCGGAAAAAGTGTCAGTAGCGAGAACTATCCCTTAGGTGAGATTAGGATGGATGACGCGGTTGTCCTAAACGAGGAAGACCTGACTTCGGGCACACTCCCTGGTGAACATGAGGTCGTGATGTCGGATCTTGCGATGGAACTTCATGACCTTTCAATTGGTGATCAGTTGTTGATGTTTGGGACGTTTTACGAATACATCTCAACCTATGGAGAGACGTTTACGATTTCGGGGTCAACCATCCGCGGGAACAACATGTCGGTCTATTTCAACAGCAGTCTTTTTGAGTCCAAAGCGATCGCTTTGGATGGTCTTTTGAATCTTGCCCGCAAGCAACACTTCTATTATCACTACAATGACCGTGACCAATTGGTCAGGAGTTCATTTTCCGGTATCGAGTATCTGTTCGATCCGACCCTAGAAGAAGGACAGGTGATCATTCCTTCAAGGGTGTTACCTGATCCAGGAGAAATCCAGATCGTTGATTATGAGTTCAATTTTGGTCCTTATTTTGACAACCGGATCAAGTTTCCGGTCAGTATCGATGACGTGATCGTCACCGATACCCCAAACGAAGTCATCATCATGAGCACAAGCTTCCAAAATGAGATGATCGACCTGTTTTTCGGTGAGGACTATGAGCCGATGTCATTGGTCTTGAATGTCCACGACCTGACCGATGGGAAGATTCTGACCAGGATGATTGACCAAGATGAATACCGTGTCTTCTATCACGTCTTCACCGCCACCACCAGGGAACGGATCCTGACCGCCTCGGAGTTTGAGAGTCTGGCTTATTCGATTGTTTTTCTGGTCGGGCTCGCCCTTTATACCGTGGTCGGGGTTGTCGTCAGAAACATCAGTCTTGCCCGCAAGAAAGACTTTGCCATCTACCGTTCGATCGGGGCGAGCAGGGCATATCTTTCAAGACAGGTGGTCTTCGAGCAAGTCCTGATCGGGGTGATTGCCTTTGGATTCACGGTGGTGGCCCTATGGATCCTCTCACATTATCTTTACACGTTGAGTCTCGCGATGCGCTATCTCTTTTTCTACCAGTATGTCATCCTCTTTGTGATTTCGGTCTTTCTCTCGGTCTTTGTCGCTAGGATGTATAACCGCAAGGTCTTCGGCTTTTCTGTCATCAAAGCCCTTGACCGGGATGGGGAGGCACGTCTATGATCACCTTGAGCCATGTCACCAAATCCTATATCGGTGGCGACAAGAAGCCCTTTTTCGCCATCAATGACATTCAATTGACACTTCCTGACAAAGGTCTGGTCGTTCTTTTAGGCGCGTCTGGATCAGGCAAGACCACACTATTGAATGTCATGGGCGGTCTTGATACCCCTGACCAGGGCACGATCAGCTATGATGGCACCATCATCTCGAAGAAAGATGATCGGATCTGGGATCGGTTAAGGACCGAAGACGTCAGTTACATCTTCCAGAATTATGAGCTCATCACCCATGAGACAGTTGGGATGAACGTCTCTTTGCCGCTTAGGATGCTCGGGATTGAACAGGAAGAAGACATCAAGGCCAAGGTCGCCCATGCGCTTCATGCCCTCGGGATGGATCATTTTGAAAACCGCAAAGCCTCTGATCTTTCCGGCGGGCAACAGCAAAGGGTGGCGATTGCCCGCGCCATCGTCAAAAATCCCAAGGTCGTGTTCGCCGATGAACCGACCGGGAATCTTGATAGTGTGAACACGGTCGAAATCATCAAGGTCATCAAGGCGATCTCACAGGAACGGCTTGTCGTTCTCGTGACCCATGAGACTGAGATTGCCTCATATTATGGGGACCGGATCATCACCCTCAAAGACGGCAAAGTGATTGGTGATGTCCTAAATGATGTCAAGACGCGTTTTGAGGTCGAAGACAACGATCTGATCGATCTGTCCAAATTTGATCTGATCAAGGATGACGGGCCAATCAGGGTCTATTCCAACTCCGATGATCCGTTGTCCTCACTCAATATCCGGCTGATCAAAAAAGATGACACCTTGTTTGTCGATGTGCCCCAAGGGGTCAGGAAAGTCAGGCTTGTCGATGGCAAAAAACGGATTATCGAAGATGCTTCTAAGGCCAATGACCCTCTGACGGATACCGCCTTTTTGTTCAAGGATCTTTCATTGGAAGGCTTGAAACGGACCAGTGCGTCCAAGGTTTTATCACTTAAGGAGAGCATCAAAGATGCGATGAGACGGGTCTTATCTCTATTTGGAAGCGGGAAAGTCATCGTCATGGGCTTCTTGCTGGCGGGGATGATCGTCGCTTTCTCAGCATCGATCGTCGGGAATTACTTCTTCAACCGGGAGGTCTTTGTCGCGGAACTCGAGCAAAACGTCAGACTCTTCAAGCAAACCTATGGGATTCCTTTTGAGACCATCACCGAAGCCTCATCCGAAGGGGCTGACCTGTTCATCAACCCTTATCAGAACACCACGATTCCCATCACCATTCCTTCGATCACAGGCGAAACCGCGACCTACAATCTTGAAGGCATGATTGATCTGGTCGATCATATTGATGCCCATGATCTGATTGCCGGCCATATGCCGGAAACAGATGATGAGTTCGTCATCGATATCAAGGTCTTTGAGGAGACCAACGGTCGTTATAACCTTCTGACCAGATATGGCATCTGGAATGAGCAGCAACTGATTGGTGAGAAGGTCGATATTCTGAATGTGACGATGACGATCAGCGGCATCGTCGATACCAGAGCCCAAAGGGTCTATGCCACCAGGAATGGCGCGACGCTATTGGCCAGGGGATCCTCGGTCGTCGCGCGGTCCTATCTCTCATACGACCGATTCCCGGAATTGGTTATTGTCACCGAAGGACGGATGCCAATCGAAGGACAAAGGGAAGTGCTCGCTCCAGATACCTGGTTTGGAACAATCATTCCCTACTTTGCCTTCAATGATGAGACAACCCATCGGTATCGGACCTATGTGATCTCAGGACTTTATGATGTTGACCATCTGGATATGGGGATCACGCCATTTATCGGATACAATACCGATATCGAGTATTATATGTATCTGTCCGCGATCGGTGATGTCTATATCAATACCGATGAGCCTCTGAGTCTGATGAATGCGCTTAGGGATGAAGGTCTTGACGCTGATTGGGACTATGGATCAGCGGTTACCGCAGCTGTCAATACGAGCCGGAAACTCTTGCCGATTTTGTTTGTGTCCTTGTTTATCGTACTGCTTTCTGGCATCGGAGTCCTTTTCATGATGCGTTCATCGATGTTGTCAAGGCTTCATGACATGGGCGTCATGCGCGCCCTTGGGATGCCTTCCAGAAAGCTCAAGCAGGCGTTCGCGCTTGAGGTCACAGTGCTCACGGTGATGACAACCTTGGTCGGGTATGTCATCGGAATCCTGTTGGTGCTCAGGACCGAAAATGTGACCATTTTGACCTATATGGTCTATATGAACGGGATCACCGCCCTTCTTGGAGCGCTCTTTTTGATGGTCTCGAATGTGCTCTTCGGTATGATTTCGATCAGTCGTCTGACCAGAATCGCACCGGCTGACCTATTCAGAAGGTATGACATGTGATTTGCCATGATTGACCGTCTTTTCCCATCATTTGTGACAATGATTGACAAGGCCACGCCGGTGCGTTAGGATAAAGACGACCAGAAAGGGCGTGGCATACATGAAACGATTTGGATTGGTCTTGATCATCAGTTTGGTCCTGATGCTGACATCATGCGGGCTGGTGGATCTCTTGGATCCCTCAGGAGGAAAAGTCGATCTTGATTTTGGCCTCGAAGGGGTTGATGAGACCCTCTTTGACCGTGAGGAAGCCGACAGTATCCTGACCTCGCAACGGGTTTTGTCAGCGACCATCGAGCTTGAGGTGACCTTTGACTACAGTTATACGGAGTCGGTCTTCTCATTTTTCGGGACGACCAGACGGACGGTTCGTGAACAAGCCGGATCGGAAGCGACCGGTTTCTTCATCACCGAAGATGGCTATGTCATCTCCAACGCCCATGTGGTAAGGCTCGAAGAAGAGGAGACGCTAGATGATTTTGTCTATCACGATATTGAGATCCATGGTGAATATGCGGACAGTGACGTCTGGTTTGAGTTAGAGGTCATTGAGACGGATCCAGATCTTGATCTTGCTCTCCTCAAGGTGTCTATGGCAGCGGACCAGAGCGTTTCCTACCTATCGTTTTTTGATCTGACAGATCCTGAAGATCCGCTTTATGAAGACTTAGAGGCGATCAGACTCTTTTATGGGGAAGAGATCCTCGCCATTGGTAACGCCAATGGCTATGGACTGTCTGTCACCTCTGGAATCGTCTCCGCGCCGATCAGATATTTCGATGATGACGGAATCCTTGTCAGGGCGATCCAGACGGATGCTGCGATCAATGCCGGCAATTCCGGAGGACCGCTTGTGAATGCCTATGGAGCGGTTATCGGGGTCACGACCTTCAAGATTGTCTCCGACGGGGTTGAGAATCTTGGCTATGCGATCCCATCCTATGTGGTGATGTCCTGGATTGATGGTCTGGGTCTTGATATCCGGTATGAGGCGATTTCAGAAAGGGCTTACTGAGGTGAGATGAGATGACATCAACAATCACGATTGACCCCAGGTATCAGGAAACTGACAAAATGGGCATCATCCATCACAGCGTCTATGCCATCTGGTATGAGATGGGACGGATCCGGCTGATGGAAGATCTTGGCATGAAGTTTCATGAGGTGGAAGCCTTAGGCCTTTATCTGGCGATCGTCTCTTTGTCAGGACACTATCACGCGCCGGCCCGGTTTGGCAAGGAGTATCGTCTTCTGACCGAACTTGTCGATATGAAACACGTCAAGATGGTTTTCAGACATCGTCTATATGACGACAAAGGAATGCTTGTGAACACCGGTGAGACGGTTCTGGCATGGGTGGATGAACGGATGCGTCCGATCTCGATCAGAAGAAGCCACCCTGAGATTTATCAGACGTTTGAACGTGCGCTACCGGTGACATAGAATCAGTAAGAGGACAATGAAAAAGAGGATCCGGTGGATGGCCATCGGAGCCTCTTTTGTTGTCTTACTTGATTTGGATCTGTTTGGTGTTGTTGATGACTTGTGCCTTTTTTGCGGTGATGGAGAGGATGCCGTCCTTCAATGTGGCATCGATGCCTTCCGGATCGAGGTCACCAAGACGAAGGGTTCTTCTCATGTGGCAAAGCCTTCTTTCGCGGTGGATGTAGGTCTTTTGCTCATCGTTTTTTTCTTCATCTTTCTTGACTTCGATGGCGAGGTCTCCGTCTTCATAGCTGATGGCAATGTCTTCCTTGGCAAATCCGGGAAGATCAGCATCAATCATGAAGGCATCGCCTTCTTCGCGGACGTCGATCTTGAAGGTGTCATTTCTGAGGCTTCGTATCGGAAGCATCGCATCACCTAAGACCTCATCAATCAGATTTCTGAACGGATCCGTTTCGTTCAGACGTAGGGCATTGCGGTTGAACGGTGTCAGACCAAACATGGTATATTGCCTCCTTTTCTATGATTGGCACTCATATACTTCAAGTGCCATTTCACTTGTATTTTAGCATGCCTTTTATATGTTGTCAACCCATTTGAACAAGAAATTGGCAAAATAGATACAAGAGTGCCAGTTTAGCGGACAGACAGTACCCAGCAGACATTTTTTCACCATCATCAACTCGGATATGACAACGCTCATGGGCGGATTTTGCCAGTTTATCATAAAAAATCCTTTTATTGCCTGGCCTGATATGATAGCATAAAATCAAATGGCGCATTTGATCAAGACATCTGATCCGCTCGATTGATGTTTTGGATGACGCCAAACGATGACCATATGGAGACGCACATGGACAAAATTATTGAAGTGAACCACCTGACCAAGCGATTTGGAGACATCGTCGCAGTTGATGATATCTCGTTTTGGGTCAATGCTGGCAGTTTGTTTGCCTTTCTTGGTCCCAATGGGGCCGGAAAGTCGACAACCATCAACTGCATGACAACCTTGCTTGCACCTGATGCTGGGACGATTGAGATCAACAGCCATAAGGATCCCAAGGATATCCGCAAAGCCATCGGGGTTGTCTTTCAGGAGAATGTGCTTGACAACGAGCTCACCGTGAAAGAGAACCTGGTCGTCAGAGGCACACTCGCGACCAACAACCGGCGCGAGGCCATCAGAAGATATCAGGAGATCGAGGCGTTTCTCTCACTTCAGGACATCGCGAACCGTCGTTTTCAGACGCTTTCAGGCGGACAGAAAAGACGGGTCGAGATCGCAAGGGCCCTGTTTTCGAATCCGAAGATCCTGATGCTTGATGAACCGACGACCGGACTTGATCCTGAAACCAGACAAACCGTCTGGAAGCTTGTCAATGCGTTACGCAAACAGGAAGGGTTGACGATTTTTCTGACGACCCATTATATGGAAGAAGCGGCTGAGGCTGATCATGTCGTGATCATAGACAAGGGTAGGATTGTCGCGAGTGGCACCCCTGCCACCTTGAAAGACACCTATTCCAGTGACCGTTTGAAAATCGTGCCTCATGATGTCAATCTGCTACATACACTGCTTCGGACGATGGAAAAACCGTTTGAGGTGGTCGCTGACATGACGATTGTGACGGTCGAGGAAAGCGTTGATGCGATTGACATCATCAATGCCGCGAGGGCAAACATCAAAACGTTTGAACTGATCAAGGGCACGATGGATGATGTGTTCATCGAAGTGATTGGAGGAAACCACAATGGATGACTTTTTGGCTCTGGTCAAAAGACATATGCTCAAGTTTCTGCGTGACAAGGCCGCTGTGTTCTTCTCGTTCTTGAGCATTTTGATCATGCTTGCGCTTTATTTCCTTTTTATTGGCAGACAATATGTCTCATATGAGAGCATGAATGTCTTCGAGGAATCATTTAAGACCTATCTCACGGTGGGGATCATGATGGGAGGGATTCTGGTGATCAATACTGTCTCCCTCTCGCTAGGCATCATGGGCAATGTTGTCCTTGACCTCGAACAAAAACGGTTGGATGCGTTTCTGGTCACACCAATCAGAAGAGAGAAGGTCATTCTGTCTTATTACGCGGCCGCGATCCTCGTGACCGCGACCTTGACACTAGTGATGTGGGGGCTCACCATCCTCTATGTCGGGATCAGTTCCGGTTATTGGTATGACGCGGTGACGATTCTAAAAGTGATTGGGCTCTTGATTGTCTATACCTTCATCTCTTCAAGCTTCATGATTTTCATGGTGACACTGATCAAGACCGTCAACGCCTTTGGTACTTTGTCTGGGGTGCTTGGCACGTTTGTGGGATTCGTCTCAGGGATTTACATGCCACTCTTTGTCCTTGGCAAATCGATGACCTATGTCGCCTCACTTGTTCCCTTTACCCATATGACGATTGTCCTCAGGCGGTTGTTGCTGGCTGAACCTTATGAGATTTTGGAAGCCAGTGTCCCACCTGAGGTGATGATGGACATCAAGCTTCATTATGGGACGGAATACGTGGGGATTCTTGGCCAGGATGTCAACATGGGATGGATCATGCTCGTGATTGCCTTGATGGTTGCGGTCTTGCTTTATCTCTCATACTTGAGAATGGGAAAATCAATGCGCCGGTGACGGGGCATTTTTTCTCCTTTACATGGTCTTTACATAACCCTTACCATGGCTTGGTATCACGCAAGGGAAGAGATTTGTATAATAACCATGGAAAATAAAAAAAGGAGAAAAAACACATGAAAAAATGGTTAATCGCAGTTGTTCTTCTCTTCGCATTCGCTGGTCTTGTGGCCTGTGAAGAAGTTGAGGATCAAGATGAATTTGATTTGACAAGCACAGTCGTTGTTTACACAAGAGATACCAGTTCAGGTACCCGCGACGGATTCATGAACGGTATTGGCTTCGGAGATGCGGCAACCGATGACAGCTTGCTTGCTGATGGGTTTGTCACCAAAGACAACGCTGGCATCATGACCGCCATGACCGTTGATGAATACGGCATTGGTTATGTCTCACTTTCCAGCATCAATGACACCATCAAGGGTCTTGAGTTCGAAGGTGTCGAACCGACCATTGAAAACGTCATGAACAACACGTATGGTCTGAAGCGTCCCTTCAACTGGATGGTCAGAGCCGAAGGCGACTATCCGAGTCAAGCTGTTGAGGATCTCGTTGAAGCTTTCGTCGCATTCCTTGGAACCACCGATGCTGCTGACATCATCGCCAACAAAGGCGCGATCGCACTGTCTTCGACCGTGACCTGGGATGATATCAAAGATGATTATCCGATCACTTTGGAAGACAACTCCCTTGTCGTTGTCCGTTTCGGTGGATCAAACTCGATCACCAGTGTCGCAACCGCTCTGACGACGGCCTTCACTGCCAAGGCTGGAAACTTCGTGGCCGAACATGACCACACCGGATCAAGCGATGCCTACAAGCGCACTTATGGTGACCAGAAAGATGGCGATGTCGGCAAGGATGTCGGATTCGCATCACGCCCCTTCAAAGATGCTGAAAAACTCACACCTGGTGATGAACCTGTTGCAATCGATGAAGCGAATTATGGCCAACTCGCATGGGATGCGATTGTCGCGATCGTTCACAAAGACAATCCTATCACAAACATGACCGCTGAAACACTCAAGAAGATCTACGAAGGCACATACAGCACATGGGCCGATGTCCCAACCGCATAATCATAACGTATTGATGAATCAGGCCAAGGCCCATGAGTCATGGGCCTTTTTCCTGTAAGGAGGAGTATCATGTCACCAATCGAACATCAACACGGCAAACGGACCGCTCTGATTGACAAACTGACCGCCAATTCACTCAAGGTCGTCGCGCTCATCTCAGCGTCGTTTGTCTTCGTCATTGCCGGCGTCATCCTGGCCAAAGGACTTGGACCTTTTATCACCGACAACAACGGCCTTGGCCGGGTTGAGGTCATTCCGTTTCTGACCGGCAGTGTTTGGCTGACGGGGCCTTATGCGCAGTCTAGTCTCTATGCGGTTGGCTTTGTGATTGTCAACACGTTCTTTGTCGCGTTTCTATCACTATTGATCTCATTTCCGATTGGCGTCCTGACGGCGTTGTTCATTGCCAAGATCGCCCCGAAGAAACTTGCGGAGATGCTTCGCACCGTGGTTGAGATGTTGGCATCCATTCCATCAATCATCTATGGGTTGTTCGGAGCGGGATTGATTTTGCAGTTGGTCTACAATCTCTCAAATGCCGTTGGGTATCAGTCCAAAGGAGGGAACTCGGTGCTTTCATCGGTCATTGTCCTCGCTTTGATGACGATTCCAACAATCACGAGCATTTCCGAGGTTGCGATCAGAAGCGTCGACAAGGATCTCGAACATGCGTCACTTGCCCTTGGGGCGAGTCCGACCCAAACCCACTTCAAAGTCGTCTTGTTGGCAGCCAAATCAGGGATCTTCACGTCGGCGATCCTTGGGATCGGACGCGTTCTTGGCGAGGCGACAGCTGTCTCACTGGTCTCCGGGGGACGTCGTTCCGGCGTTTCATTCAATATTTTCGATACGACATCGACCCTGACCACCATCATGCTCGAAGGGCATCATGAGACTGTAGGTATCGACTATGACATCCGGTTCAGTGTGGGCCTGGTGTTGATGGCGGTGATCCTGCTCACCAATCTTGTCTTGAATGCGGTCAAGAGAAAGGTGGGAAACGTCCATGTCAAATAGACTGAGAGTCAAAGACTCGATTCTAAAGACAGTCACTTATGGGGCGGCGTTCATCAGTCTCTTCGCGTTGCTTTCCATTCTCGGATATGTGTTTGCCAAAGGGGCGCATCTTCTAAACCTGGATCTCATCACCCATGACTACAAGGCTGTCAACCATATCGCTGAGATGGTTGAAGGGGTTATGATCTGTGATTGTGAACCGGATCAGAGACTCGATGATGATATCTACTATTCAAGCACTTGGGGTGTTGGTTTCAAGGATGATACCAACCTTGAGGGCAACATTGTGGTTGTTGTCGCTTATGTGCATCCTGACTCTCCCCTCAATCAGCTTGTGAACAGAGGGGTGAGCGAGGAATACTTGGACCTTGATGTCGATGATACATTGATCAGAATCGCTTTCGAGGGACAACCCTCGACCTTGTCCAGATATGGTGCTAAGAGGATGATTGATGATTTTGATGCCATGGAGACCTTCAGGGAACTTGAGTTTCAGACCAGTGGGGGAGGCATCAGAGGCTCGATCATCACGACCCTTTATCTGATCGGGCTGACTTTGGTGTTCGCCCTTCCGGTTGGAATAGGTGCGGCCCTCTATCTGAATGAGTTCGCACCGAAGACCCGTCTGACGCGTCTGATCAGATCATTCATTGAGACCCTGACCGGCGTACCATCGATCATCTACGGTCTGATGGGACTCGCAATCTTCGTCCCCATGACCGTCAGGCTTACGGATGCTACCGGCGGGAACATCATCAGTGGGGCCTTGACACTGGCTGTCATCTTGCTTCCGGTTGTGATCAGAACGACCGAGGAGAGTCTCAAGGTCGTGCCTGATGATTATCGGCACGCCTCGCTTGCCCTTGGGGCGAGCAGGACCCAGACGACCTTCAAGGTTGTTCTTCCCAATGCCTCGGCGGGGATCCTGACCGCGACGCTTCTCGCGATCGGTAGGATCATCGGTGAAAGCGCGGCGCTCGTCTTCGCGATTGGCACGAGTATCAAGGATGACATCACATTGACCGGCAAATCGACCTCGCTTGCTGTCCATATCTGGGCGATGATGTCTGATGAGCCCGCCAATGTCGAGTTATCCTCGACGATTGCCATCATCATCCTGATCATCGTCTTATCCATGAATATATCAATCAAGTTTCTGTCAAAACGTATGCTTAGAAAGTATGGGGTAACCAAATGAACGAGAAGAAGACAAATATCGCTTTCAGCGTCAATCAATTGAATCTCTATTATGGTGAAAACCAAGCCTTGAAGGACATCCGTCTGGAGTGTCTTGAACATGAGGTCACAGCCTTGATCGGACCATCCGGATGTGGGAAGTCGACGTTCTTGAGAGTGTTGAACCGGATGAATGACCTGATTGAGGAATGTCGGATTGATGGTAAGGTCATGTTTCATGATGAGAACATCTATGCCTCTGAGACCGATGTCATCGGTCTCAGGAAACGGGTCGGGATGGTCTTTCAGAAACCCAATCCCTTTCCGATGTCAATCTATGACAACATCGCTTACGGACCACGGTGCCAAGGGGTCAAGAAAAAAGAGATTCTTGATGAGATTGTCGAGTCATCGCTGATGCAAGCTGCCCTTTATGATGAGGTCAAAGACCGCCTAAAAGAGTCTGCGCTTTCTCTGTCTGGTGGGCAGCAGCAACGGCTTTGTATCGCGAGAACGATCGCAATGAAGCCAGACGTCATCCTGATGGATGAGCCGACATCGGCACTTGATCCGATTGCGACGCAAAAAATTGAGGATTTGGTGGTAGAATTGAAAGAGAGATACACCATCATCATCGTCACTCACAACATGCAACAAGCCGCGAGGATCTCCGATCAGACCGCGTTCTTCCTGATGGGAGAACTGATTGAACACGGTGCGACATCGAAGGTGTTCTCAACGCCTGACAATCCCAAAACCGAAGCCTACATCACAGGAAGGTTCGGATAATGGAGGAAACCACCATGCCCCAAAGACAAACATTGCTAAAAGCCATTGAGAGCATCAAAAGAGACGTCATCCAGATGGCGGATCTTGCTTTATCCAATGTCAAGGCCGGATTGAACGCCTTCAAAGAAAACGATCTTGAGGCCGCCAAACGGGTCATGAGCCTTGATGATGAGGTGGACCGGATGGAAGAGGAGATTGCCAAGGATGCACTCAGGATCATTTGGCGGGAACAGCCACTGGCGACCGACCTCAGACTCGTCACCGGGATCTTGAAACTGATCACCGACCTCGAACGGATTGGCGACCACGCTTCTGATATCGCGGAAATGACGCTTCATCTTTCCGATCAGCGTAACCGCCGGGTGATGCCTTTGACCACAGAGATGATCGAAGTGATCGAACGCATGGTCCTATCAAGTGTTGAAGCGCTTGTCAAAGTGGACCGGAACATTGCTTTGAAAGTCATTCAGATGGATGATGAGGTGGATGATCTGTTCAATCTTGTCGTTCAAAAGATCACAACTGAACTGAAGAATGAGAAAATTGATCCCAATGAAGCCATCTATGTGTTGATGGTTGCCAAGTACATCGAACGGATTGGTGACCATGCCGTCAACATCGCGGAATGGATCATCTTCATCGAAACCGGCAAGCACAAACACACTGAGCTATTCTAGGAGGGGTGAGCATGCCACTAGTCTATTATGTTGAAGATGATCAGGCCATCGGCTACATCATCGAGAAAACGATTCTAAACGCAGGACTGAAAGGTATCGGATTCAAACAAGGTGAGGCTTTTTTGGACGCTTTCGCAAAGAACCGTCCGGATATGGTCCTTCTAGATATCATGCTTCCTGATATCAGTGGTCTTGAGTTGCTCAGAACCATCCGGAAACTGGATTCGGAGATTCCGGTGATGATGGTCTCAGCATTGCAAAATGAGATGGACAAGGTCACCGCCCTTGATCTTGGTGCGGATGATTATATGACAAAGCCATTTGGCGTATTGGAACTGACATCTAGGATCCAGTCCAAACTGAGAAAGCATAAGGATCGTGACCTGTTCTCACTCAAAAACGTCATCCTCGATGACAGCAGGCACAAGTTCTTTGTCGATGAGAACGATGTTTATCTCACGAACAAGGAATACGAGATCATGAAGCTATTGATCTCGCAAAAGGGATTGGTTGTCAGAAAAGAAGACATCTTCATGAACGTCTGGGAAACAGATTATATCGGCGAGACAAGAACCCTTGACATGCATATCAAAGCGCTTCGTGACAAATTGCTGGAACACAACTCCGAGATGGTCATCAGGACCATCCGGGGTGTCGGTTACATGGTCGAATGAGACAGGCCATCGTCCGGAATAATATGCTATTGGTCTTGGCCGCGTTCGTGGCCATGTTTGCTGTTGTGTTCTGGACAGTGAGTGATTATCAGAAAAAACAACGCGAAATCTTCATGCATGTTGTCCTTGATGAGGTCGTCTTGGCTTTTGAGTCCTATCAGGGTTCGCCAGAGACATTTGTTGATATCTGGACAACCGATTCTGACCGCCGAATCACAATTCTTGACCAAGATGGCATCGTCATCGCTGACTCGCATGATGAGACGGTTGGGACCGACAAGCATGAGAGACCAGAGATCAAGGACATTGGGTCAATTTCAACAAGACGTTCCGACACCATCGGCATCGAGTTGCTCTATGTCGCAAAACAGCTTGATGACGGATCGATCGTGAGGGTCTCTGTCCCGCTTGAGTCCCAAGCTGATGCGTATGCGAGGTTGATCATGATGCTCTTACTTGGTGGTGTTGGTGTCCTTCTGATCTACTATGTGGGCCTTAGGAGATTAAATGATCACATTCTCAAACCATGGTCTGCCATCAAGGAAGGGATGAAGGGCATCAAAGACGGACGGTATATGGTGATCGCCCCACGAGGCCCTTATCAGGAAATCAACGAGATCGTCTTGGAGATGAATGAGATCAACAACGAACTCTCATCCCATGTCAGAGCGATCGAACGCTATCAGGAGCAACTCTCGAAAGTCCTCGATGTCATGCGTCAAGCGGTGCTGATTTTCAATGCCAACGAAGCTTTGCTCTATTACAACACAGATGCCAAAGACATCTTTGCACTGACCGATTCACACATCAATCAGGAAGCGATTGGCTTCATTCGGCCAATCGAGATCAGACAGGCTCTTTCCGCTGTCAACAAAGGCGAACATCCCGCTTCTTTTGATATCCGGATCAAAGACAGACTCTATGAGGTCAAAGCGTTTCAGGTGAATCAGAAGCCCTATGATGAGAAGGATGCGACGGCACTGATCCTCATGAATGAGGTCACCCAGAAGCGGGCCATCGAACAGATGAAAAGGGATTTCGTCGCCCATGCCTCGCATGAACTCAAATCGCCCTTGACGGCCATCCGCGGGTATGCCGAACTGATCGAACACCAGTTGATTGACAAGGATGAAGTGAAGCATGTCTCCTCGATGATTGTCGGTCAGACAAAGACGATGACTGCACTTGTAGAGGATATGCTCATGCTTTCAAGACTTGAGCATCTCAAAGACGGCGACCAAAGCGACGTTCCCTTCGACGGGGTACTAAGGGATGTCATCCAGTCGCTTTCAATCATGGCCAAGCAAAAGAACATCACGATCAGAACAAACATCAAAGCGGTCGTCATGATGGCAGATCCACTCGATATCAGGACATTGTTCAAGAACCTGATTGAAAATGCCATCAGATACAGTCATGACCAAGGTGAGATTGAGATCCATCTTGATATCAAGGAACAACATATCAGTTTCTCCGTTGCAGACCATGGGATTGGGATTGCCCCGGAACACAGGCACCGCGTCTTTGAACGTTTTTACCGGATTGACAAGGGCAGAATCGAAGGTGGCACAGGGTTGGGACTGGCGATTGTGAAGCACATCACGATGAAATATGAGGGAACTATTGACCTTCAGTCACAACTCGGCAAAGGAACAACCATCAGGATTTTGTTGCCAAGGCATCGTGAACAATAAAAAAAGGCGTCAGACGCCTGATCAAGCTGATGGCAGGGGTAGCAGGATTCGAACCCGCACCGACGGTTTTGGAGACCGCTGTGCTACCATTGACACCATACCCCTAAGTGTTTCAGCATGAATAAGTATAACACAAACCACTTTTGAAAGGCAATCATGATGAAGAAAAAGATGGACATATGTCCATCTTCTACTTTTTGGAGGGTTCCTCGAAATCTTTGAAGAGTGATTTGCTTTGCAGATCAGGACCGCGGTCTTTGACATGCTTCATTCTGATTTTGTCTCTGACGGCCTTATGGAAGAAGAGCAGATAACTTAATGCCATGACAACCAGGAAGTAGATGACCATGGTTCTGATAATGACACCGTTGTAACCGCTCATGTCGCCGACTTCGGCGGTCAGGTCGAAGGCGACAAGCTCTTCAGCGGAAGGTGTGGTTCCGGCAAAATCGTCGGCGAGACGATACGCCTCGGAATCAAAGACCAAAGTATCCTTGTTGCCTCCATTGACGGCTTCTTCGATGGGATTGATGCTGGCGATGAACATCGGCATGGTACTGAAACCATCATCACCGTTGTTTTCTTCGTTTTCTGAGATGTGGGTGACGGTGATGGTTTCAAGTGATGCGAAGACTTCGCTATCCGGGACTTTCAGGAAGTTATCGGTATCAAAGAGCAGGAGTACGGGCACATTGTAGTATGAGAAGGGATTATCTGGATTATAGTACCGACTGCCTTCACTGATATAGGTCTCACCATCATAGAGACTTTCTGCGGAGAGATTCACCGTGATCTTGATCGCGGGATTCTCGAGCAAGACACCATCTTCGACAATCGATAGGCGATTGACGAAAATCAGGAAGCCATCCACCAAGGTGTCTTCAACGGTTGCTCCGATGGTATGGATCGATACCCTGAGCTGATAATCACCGGTGTTGTTTTCATAACTGTAGAGAGGCGTCTTCTGGACATAGTCGAGGCCCATCAAGGTGACCATGCCTTCAAGATAGGCAAGTTCGTCATCCATGACCTCAAGGACATTGTCCTCGTAATAGGATTGGAGTTTGGAGAAATAGGCAAAGCCATAGACCTGATATGTCAGGTAGAGAATCAAGACGACGTAGAGGATACGTCCTATCCATTTGAACATCTCAACACAACCTTTCTTAGATATGATACATGATTATCGAAATGAAGACAACCGAGCATCCTAAAATTACACAATTTCACTTTACAAAAATCAAAAATATTGTATAATTATAGTTGCGCTATCATATGGCGGCCGTGGCGAAGCGGTTAACGCATCGGATTGTGGCTCCGACACTGGAGGGTTCAACTCCCTTCGGCCGCCCCACTATTTACAGGCCCATAGCCAAGGGGTAAGGCAAGGGACTTTGACTCCCTCATCGTTGGTTCGAATCCAGCTGGGCCTGCCACCTCTTTCATATCATGTAGGGCTATAGCCAAGCGGCAAGGCAGAAGGCTCTGACCCTTCGATCGTTGGTTCGAATCCAGCTAGCCCTGCCAACATGACAATAAGAACCCGGTTTGGGTTCTTTTTTGTAGTAATTCAAACATCACTTGCCAATGATAGGTCAGGAGGGATACATATGAGATATAAGTTGTTGATGTCTTTTCTGATGTTTATGGCGGTGATGACACGAGGCGTTGAGGTCAGGGCGGTTGAGGTTGGAACTGAAATCAATAGGAATCTGCTTGATCTATCGAATCTGGTCGTCTCTGATGACAGCACGTATCTGGCAACCACCAAGGATCCGATTGTGCTTGAAGCGGGCGTCTTGCATACGGTGGTGCTCGATTATGGATTTATCGGTCAGCACGCGGGTTATGTGGATTTTCTGATGATGTCGGTCGAAGATCGTGATGGTGTGTCTTTGGATGTGCCTTTTGAAGATGATGTCAACCAAAGACGGATTCATGCGAGTTTTGTCGCAACGACCGATGAGGTCACGATCTCAAACATTCCGGTCTTGCCGGAATCATCTTATGATGCGATGATCTATGAGGGATCCTATCAGGATTTCTCTGGGTTCATCCCATTTGGAAGAGACCGAAGATGTTCAGGAACCATTGAGTTTGATGCCAGCAACCCGCCGTCTTCAGATGACTTGAGTGCGCTTGTGAGCGGAACAGGAACGGGCGGGATGCCTTTGTCAATCCGAATGGATGATGAGGCCTATCAAGGGCGGACAACGCCCACAGGGATGTTCTTGGTGACCTATGAGGCAGAAGACCAGGGGGTCATGGTGACATTTGACCTTGATGTGTCGTTAGTGGACCGGACGCCGCCGGTGATTGAGGTCATCACTGAGATGGGACCTTATGAGACGTTTGATGTGGACCCATCGGTATTGATTGGGGCATTGGACGTTTCCGATGATGTTGATGAGATGACAAGATCGGATATCCGGATTGTCTCAAATGCCATGATCGGGGCGACCGAGCCAGGGACCTATGAGGTGGTGTTTGAAGCCAAGGACACATCCGGAAATGAGACGATTTTGAGTGTCATGGTGGTTGTCTTTGAAAACGAAGGACCAGAAATCAGTGGACCACCGGATGTGTTCATCTATGCGAGTGACATACCGATGAGTGATGAGGAGATCATTGGCAGGTATGAGGCCTTTGATGTCTCTGACAATCAGTTCGTTGACCTTGTGATGGTCTATGACGAGTATCAGAAAAGTCAGACGCCAGGCGTTTATAGGGTGACACTTTCGGCTGAGGACAGTCACGGTCTTGCCAGTCTCAAACACATCAATATCCATGTGGTGAGAGATGCTGCTCCGGTACTCAGTCTCAGTGATGGAATCATCAGGACAACCGTGGATGATGTGCTTGATGAGTCAGAGCTGATCAGGATCATGACTGAGCGTTATCTGGCATTGGGAATGATGATTACAGAGATCAGGATCAGTGACAATGATTATCTTCTTAGTCCTGATCAACGTGGTGAGTATTTGGTGACCATCAACTATGTTTTGGAAGAAAGAGTGATGAGCGATGAGATTCTTGTCATTGTTTCGGAAGCGGATCAAAACATCCCTTGGGTGACCATCATATCCGTGATGATTTTAGGCTTGGGGATCGGGGTTGTCTTTTACCTGGAAAAATTCAGACGAAGAAAACAATGACCGTTGACACACCGCGAAAAAAAGGGTATAATCCTTTTTGCGCGGGTGTGGCGAAATTGGCAGACGCACTAGATTTAGGATCTAGCGCCTTCGGGCGTGCAGGTTCAAGTCCTGTCACCCGCACCAAAGTGACATCAAAGACTCCGTCAGGGGTCTTTTCGCATGATAAAGCTAAGAGTTCTCACTTGGCTTTACTTGGATTTCTATTATATGGGTAAAATATAGTATAATTTACCCGCATTATGTTGACGTGGGTAAAAACTTCCTATACAATAAAACAAAGGAGGGGTAACATGTTTAAACTCTCGAAACTACCACCACATGACAAATTTGATTCTATTATTATCCTAAAGCAATTACTGAAGACACATAAAGTGTTAGCCGAACTTAAAGGGTTTTCTGATGTCATTCCAAATAAAAACATTTTAATCAATGCTGCTATGATTAATGAAGCAAAAAACAGTTCTGAAATTGAGAACATCATTACAACACATGACGAACTGTACAAAGCGATGAGTGGTGCAAAAGAAACAGGTCCTTCAAAAGAAGTCATCAACTACCGAAAAGCTTTGTGGAGAGGGTACGAACTAGTCAATCAAAACGGATTCATTTCAACCAATATGATCATCACTATTCAAAGTATGATCGAAAATAGCGATGCAGGGATCAGAAGAGTCCCTGGTACAGTTCTTGTCAATGATAAGACAAAAGAAGTCATCTATACACCTCCAACAAATTATGATGACATCATGGATTTACTGACTAATTTAGAAAACTACATCAATCAAGATGATGAGGTGGATGATCTCGTTAAACTAGCAATCATACATTATCAGTTTGAATCTATTCATCCTTTCTATGATGGTAATGGAAGAACAGGAAGGATCATTAATATCCTATATTTGGTGCTAAAAGGATTATTGGATTCACCCATTCTATATTTAAGCAAATATATCAACAAGAACAAACAACAATACTATGTTAATCTACAGTCCGTTAGAGATGAAAATGATTGGGAATCTCTCATTCTATATTTGCTAAAAGGTATAGAAGAAACATCAATCAATACGCTTGATGTTATGAAAGATATTGTAAAACTAATTGACATGATCAAACGAGAAATACAAGAAAAATTGCCAAAAATATATTCAAAAGAGCTTGTTGATGTGCTATTTTGTGAGTTTTATACAAAAATCAGCTATGTTGAAAAAGGTCTTGGTGTCAGCAGAAAAACTGCATCGACATATTTGTTAGAGTTGGAAAAAGCGGGCGTTTTGGTATCCGAAATGGTTGGTAGAGATAAGATTTATATCAATCACAAGTTGTTCGAACTTGTGAAAAGTGCAGATTTATAGAGTGTTTAAATGATTGAGGCAAAAAATGAAAATACCCTTAGCACCACAGTTGTAATGAAAAATTGAGGATTAGATCTCTGTCAAGAAAGTGGACAAAAATAGTAAGACTTTCTCACTTTGAA
>JAGYLU010000001.1 GCA_018400755.1 Acholeplasmataceae bacterium | reverse complement strand
AACGTCTCCAAACGTTTGATTGATTGGCAAGATCAATGAAATGTTAAATGATATAAACCCATGGCAGATCAGGGTATTTGATGATGATTTGAGGGCGGAAAACTTGGATTGCTCGATGAGCATCAAGCGCTTAAAGCCAATCGGAAACGCGATCAGAAGCAAAGCGGA
Organism: Acholeplasmataceae bacterium; assembly: GCA_018400755.1. GTDB lineage: Bacteria > Bacillota_I > Bacilli_A > Acholeplasmatales > Acholeplasmataceae > RECG01. The sequence continues at coordinate 146,471 of JAGYLU010000001.1, read as the reverse complement.
TGATTCAGTTCACCACCAAAAGGGAGACGCATGAACACGCTTTGTCACACCAGCGACAACAAAAAGTCTTCATACTCAAGCTGATCGAACAGATTGGCTAAGCCTGAAGTCGATGTCACTTATGGATTGTCATATGAATAAAGTCTTTTCAATATCTGATTGACCTATGCTGGCATGGCAAAATTGACGTGTTGAGACGGTATATGTTTGGTTTTTTCCTCAAGAGCGATGTCAGTGAGTTCATAAAGGATGAGTTCAATACTCAAAGTGGAGGAATAAGAAATGGCTTCTCGTCAGATTTATCAGTTTTACGCAGAACTTGAAGATTTTGAGCCAAAGATATGGCGCCGGTTTCAAGTCCGAAGTGATATCACCGTTGCCAGATTCGCCTACATTGTCATGATCATGTATGAGATGAAGGCCTCACATCTTTTTCGAATGGAAGTTCTAAAGGGAAAAGCGTTGATGAAAGAATTGAAAGCATATTATTCAGCTTCCGACTACCAGAAAATCAAGAAGCTTGCCCCTTTGATAGAAAACTATACGGTTGTTTATGAAATGCTTGATTTCATAGAAGACATGGGCGGTGCCTTTGATGACAATATCAAGTATGAGGATGTGTTTCAAGCAAAGCTCAAACACGCCGTAAACAAGATTGATGAGCCGATTGAGTTGTACTATGATTTCGGGGATAGCTGGTGTGTCAATCTGACCTTGGAGAAGATCATTGAAGACCAAAGTATACCTTCCGGTGTCCTTCCTAGGATTCTTGAAGGAGAAGGATACGGGATTATTGAAGATGTTGGTGGCACAAGAGGACTGAGTGATCTGGCAATGGCCTTCTTTGAACAGAAGGGTGAAGCCTATGAAGAGTATAGTCGGTGGTTGGGGGTTGATACATTCGATATCAATCATTTTGATCTGGATGATCTGAACTTCAGGATCAAAAAAATCCCCATTATTTATCAACATATCTACCAAGATGAAAAAGAGGCAACCCCAAGAGAGATTGCCTTACTTGAACGAGAGTACTTAACAGACGGGGATGACTGATCATCTTGTCATTCGCCTGACGCGTCAGAGCGTCATTGCCATATGGATAAACATCATCAGGAAATACGTGAGTCATGGTTTGTCATAAACATCACATATTCATCAATCCAATATTTGGGAGGCGTTTTCATGATTGGAAAGATTGTTCTTGGTGTGTTAGTGTTTTTAATTTTTCTTGTCGGGATTTTGTTGGTCACCGGATATAACGGACTTGTCAACATGGATGAAGACGTTGTCGCCAGTTACTCCCAGGTTGAAAACAGGCTTCAGGAACGTCATGATAAGATTGGTCAGATTGTCGCGACCGTGAGTGGCCTCCAAGAGCATGCCGAAGCCATTTATGAAGCGATCACCGATGCTAGGGCCGCTTACGCGGCGGCACAGACCTTGGAAGACTTGGTTGCTGCTGACGCCGCTGAGGCGATTGCCTTCACGAATCTTCTTGTGGTGGTGGAAGACAATCCCAACATCACCGCGACGTCAGGGTTCTATGCCCTGATCGACGAGATTGCCTCGATGGAATCAACGTTGTCTGTCGCCAGAAGGGATTATAACCTGGCGGTGCAATCCTACAATGCCGCTGTCAGACGTTTTCCAAGAGTGCTCTATGCAAAGATGTTCGGATTTGATCAGAGCCATCCCTACTGGAAAATCAATGATGGGGCGGATGAGGTTCCGACCATTGACTTCAATGAGGACTAAGCTCAAAACCGTATCGTTGTTTCTGGTTGTTCTTTGTCTGACACTCCTTTTTTCAGGCTGTCAAAAAGATGACTACCCGCGACCGACAAGAGCCTTTTACTGCAATGATTTCGCGAACATCCTCTATGGTGCGACCAAGGAACAAATCATTCTTGAAGGCGAAGACCTTTATGAACAGACAAAAGACCTAGATGATGGCGGTGCTCAGCTGGTGATCGCGACCTTCGAGGTCGCAGGACCCGAAGAGATTGCCGAGGTCGATAAGACCGAACTCTACCGTTCATGGGAGATCGGAGACAACGACATGGGCCTTCTGGTCATCTTGTTTTTTGTCCCGGAAACGATTGATGAGATTGACTATCTTGTCCTTGAGGAGACGCAAGTCGAGGTCGGATACCGGATGGAACAATACCTGACACCTTCGCATCTTGGCTTGATCATTGATGAGACGCTTTACTCAGAAGCGTGGGACGACCTCGATTCAGCGGTGATGCATATGACCTATGCGTTGGTCGAAGCGATCTATGAAGAGGCGTATGGCGATACATCCTATGTCTATGACATGGAACTATTCCAAGCCTATGTCGAGATCAATCCGGATGGTGATCTGGAAGGTGAGGACATCCCAATGGGATTCCTGGTATACCTCCTATCGCCTTTCTCAACGGCTTCCGACCGTCTTGGGGCGATCATCGGGATTGTGTTCTTCGTCTTTCTTTCGGGAACCGGGACCATGATTTTAAGAAACAAAGGCGGTGGCGGATCATCTGGTGGGGCAGGGATTTTCCGGAGAAGACGCTGACAGTAGATAAGAATTTGATAGGACAGATGAATGTCCAAGATGAAAGGGTGAGTGCCTTGAACAGACATATCGGGATGGCCGCTTCAATAGGCAATGCGATATCGGTTCTGATTTTTGCAGTTTCAATGTTGGTTGGACACGATGCTCTGAGCTATCTCTCAAGCATGTTCATTGCCTTCAGTTTCATTCCGATGGTCAGTGCGTATGCATATGTCTCAAGAGATGATCGGAAAGTCGCTGGAACAAGCGCGATAGGGATTGCTGCTGTCTATGTGACGATCATTGTTTTGGTTTATTTTGCCCAGTTGACAACGGTGATCAGTGGGCGTGTCAGCGAGGAAGCCTTGGCATTATTGGACTATCAACGGTTTGGATTGTACTTCAACTACAATCTGCTCGGATATGGCATGATGGCATTATCGACGTTTTTTGTAGGCTTGACCATTGTTTCAGAGTCCACCATGACGAGATGGCTGAAAACCTTGTTGATGGTTCACGGTGTGTTCTTCATCAGTGGGCTCATCATTCCAATGATGGGGCTGTTTCAAGATGATATGAGTGGAGGCCAATGGATCGGCACACTTGTCTTGATGGTTTGGTGTGCATACTTCATCCCGATTGGGATCTTATCCTATCTCTTCTTCAAACATCATCATGATGATTCGATACCGATGACCATGAATGACAAACACATCAACCCATAGGGATTGGAGACTCTGATGAAAGCGATCATACAAAAGCGATATGGCGATGAACAAACCTTGGAGCTGGTCGAGACAAAAGAACCGACCATTGTCAAAGAAGATGAGTTTCTGATCCAAGGATGGTTGGAAATGTATCGGCAGGTGATTACAAAATCAATACCCTTGATGTCCTGTTCCCGATCAATCTGGTCATGCGCCTGTTTTCGGACTCAGGCGACCACGTCAGGCGATCAGGAGGCATTTCCGGATCTGGCAAAGTCACTGGCGTCGGTTCAGCTGTCACGGCCGTCAAGCCAGGCGATCGCGTCAATCTCATCAATCTAATGAAAGCATCAGTCTTTGCTGATGTGCTCAAACTGAAATCGTATCAATCTTTGAAGGTCGATGATACGGTATCATACAAGGATTCCGCACCAATCGCTTTTGGCGGCATGAGCGCTCATCACTATCAATGGCGATACCATCAAAGAAGGTTCAAAGCATGGATCTATGGCGCGAGCGGATCGGGTTGGGTCATGCGGCCGGTCTGGCGCACGCTTATGGTGCCCACGTCACCGCGACTGCAAGCCACAAGCACCACGCATTGCTTAGGAGGGCACGATTGATCGACTGATCGACTATCAAAAGGAAGATCCGTTCAGTCTGGCTGATCGCTTTGATCTCATTTTTGATGCGGCTGGGAAGATCAGCAAGAAACAAGTCCGTCACATGCTCAAAGACCAGCGGCTTACGTCAATCAAGTCAATCAATAAAGAAGACAAAGGATCCCTCGAACATCTGAACAAGATGCTTCAATTAAACATCAAGACAGTCATTGATCAGACGTATCCGTCGAGGCTTTTCGGGAGGCTCATCGCCATGTTTACGATGGACATAAAACAGGCAATGTCCTGATAGAGTTCAACAGACCATGAACCAGCGAATCATCAAGTCACTGACCGAGGGATCTGAGGGAAGTCATGGCACTCTGCGACATCCCCCTTGAGACCAATCGATTGGTCATGATCAGCCAAAATGCCACATACAACATCAATGAGTCCTATGCGTTGAAGATGATGGATGGATCAGATCGAGATCTTGATCAGATCGAAGCGCAACTTGACTAGCGAGGCTTTCTGATCAAACACGGGATTCGAATCCCGTGTCACCAAACAAAAGACAGACAACGGATTGTGGTCCTGACATTGACATGATCGGGTCTTCTCTCTTCATCTTGATGGCTTGGATTGAAAGGAAAGCCATTTTAAGACAGGCCGCGGAATCAAATGCGGCCCTGATTGTCCAATGGGGCGATCTTATGACGGATGCATGCCCTTGCCAAAACTTTCCAAGGACCGACAAACGGTTTCACTATCAGGATGACCCAACGCTCAGTCACGCTGAGTCCATCCTGTCCACACACCACCCAGAGATGCTCAAGGATTATCAGATGACGCTAAGAACCATCCAAACCTGTCCGAAGAACGCCAACACATATGGCATGATGCATGCTGACATGCATCAAGGCAATCTGCTGCTTTGTGGCAAGGACTTGGTTGTGCTTGATTTCGATGATTGTTGTTATGGCTATTTCATGATGGATCTCGCCGCGGCCTTTGACGGATACATGGCAGATATCCCGATGGGTGATGAGTGGATCAAAGACGCGATGTTTTTTTTGAAGACCATCGGCGAAGGGTATGGCTGTCATATCGATGACGTCATCTTTTTCAAGGTGTGGTTTCCGGTCTTTCTGAAATACCGGTATTATATTCTTCTGATTTTCTTCTATGAGTCAACTGACCAGAGTGAGACATGGATCAAAGAGGTATTGGATCTGATTGAGGGGCATGAGCAGTTGATGTCAACCCTGTTTGAAGCGTTTGAGACAATGTGAGGATCAAGAGATGGATATGGATATCTTCTATTTTTCTGGGACCGGAAACTCATTGGCCATTGCCAGATCATTGGCACAAACTTTGAATGCCAGATTGATTGCCATCCCACGATTGAAGGATGAGACGGAAATCCGAATCACCACACCGGCCATCATCATTGTCTTTCCTGCGTATCTGTCGCTATTGTCCGGGGTACCAATCCAGGTTATGAATGTGATCAGACGGATGCAAGGGCTCAAACAGACGAGCATCCATGCGGTGTGCAATTGTGGTGGATATGAGAGTGTGAATGCGTTACCGGCACTGCATCGTTTGAACATGATTTTGAAATCACAGGGAGCCAGATTGTATTCGGCCCATTCGCTCAGGATGCCGATGAACAACCTTGATTATGACCATATCCCTATTCCGATCAATCGTGACACCGATGATATCCTGAAGAAGAGTCGAAAACGGATTGATGGCATTGCAGATGACATCAGAAGTGGTAGACAAACCCGGTTCAGGATATTGAAGCGATTCTTTCTCTTGCTTCTAAGTCCCTTGTTTGTGATGATCAGACCAGCCGCTCTCAAAGTCCTACAAAAGCAAGCCCAAGTGACATCAAAAGGTGACTGTTCTTATGAGGCGATGATTGGACGGACTGATTTGGGCATCGTGGTCAGTGACGCATGCATCGGATGCAGCATATGTGCATCGGTCTGTCCGGCCGGAAACATCGTCATTGAAGACCATAGACCAACATTCCGTCATCAGTGTGAGATGTGTTTCGCATGTGATGAATGGTGCCCGCAAGATGCGATTCAGCATTGGAGCAGGCAAAAAGGCATCAAATACCATCACCCTGAGGTTTCCAGTTCTGACATGGACATCAGGCGTCATCAAAGGATCTAGAAAGGGGCATGTCAACATGGACGTGACACAAGCAGCAAACCTTTTGATTGAGAAGATCAAGAAGGATTATTCTGAGGATATCGCGGTCGTTTGCATGATGGGAAGTCATATCTATCATGAGACCCATGCCAAATCGGATCTTGATCTCTACTTCATCCCCAAGACCGAACGGGGGTATGCCCTGGGTTTTGTGTTCATCATCGAAGGGATCGGATTCGATTTTTGGCCGATTTCTTGGGAGAGAATCGAAAGGATCGCGAGACGCGAGGAAAAAATCACATCTATCATCACGGAAGGGAAACTGCTTTACGTCAGTTCAGATGAGGACTTTGCCCGCTTTGAATCGGTCAAAGTTCGTGCCCTTGGCAGTCTTGGATTCGAAGAACGTTATCAGAAAGCGATGGCGCAGATCAGGGCTGCGAAAGCCGCTTGTTTCGATGTTTCTTTGGCCAAATCAATGACTGATGCCAGAAGGCATGCCATCACGGTGCTTGGTCATTTGGCGGAAGGCATTGCCCTGTGGAATGATGCCACCATCAAACGCGGACGCGGAAAAATCCTCAAAGAGATCATGAACATGACACATGTGCCTGATCACTTTGAGAAACGATATGAGAAGGTCTTCCTGGCAGAACAACCAGATGATATCAGGAGTGCCCTTTTTGAGCTTGTGACCTCCACTGAACGCATCTTCCATGAATCTGAGGATACCAGACCCAGTCTGGTATTTGTGGAGGTCGCTTCAGGGTTCTATGAAGAGTTTGTGAACATGTATCATAAGATCGAAAGAGCGTATGAGACAGATGATTTCCAGACCGCGCTCATCGTTGCCAAGGAAGCGGAAAACGAGCTTGCATGGCTCTTTCGTGATTCAAAAACCGTGCCTCCCAAACTGCCTGATCTGATCGATGCTTATGATCCCACTGATCTGTCAAGGATCTTCAAGGCATCAAAAAAACACCAACAAATGCTGGTGTCATTTCTTGAGGACCAAGGCGTCGCAATCAGGACATTCCAGGATATGGATGGTCTGAAAGACTATTTGGATACCCTTTGAATCAGTGTTTCTGATTGATGGCCTAATAGTAAAACGATTGGTCTTTAGTCAATGAAGACAAACTGTATGAAGTGAATCGCCAGTATCTTTGATGGGTATTCCCAATCAAGGAACCAAATGAGGAAGTGCCATCCAGGGAGTAGAAACAACCCTTGGATTACGATGCTGATAGACCCTCAAGGAAGATGACACAGCAAATCCCCGTGAGAGAGTATCCGAAAGTCGCCTAATCGGTCTATAGCACATTTCTGAACTGTTTTATGGCTTTTTGAACCTTTTTGGTCTATGGATGTCGTTCACTATAGACTTCAGGGTAGTCTTCAGGTGATGTCACATTGTGTCTTGCATGACCATTGATCTGATGATTGAGTGATTTGTTGCTTTGATCAAGTGATATGTCTGATCGAAGTCGAAGCGCGTCATCAATCGAGCATGGTCACCTGAAATGTGTTTGGGATGATTTCAAAAGCAGGATCATCATCAAAGGTCATGAAGAACGCCAGTCATGTTTGAAGTAACACGGCCGGTGTGATGAGACACTGGTTGACACGCGCTGATTTGGTGAAAGAGAACGCATAAGAATGCGTTTTTTTCGATTTAGGCAAAAAGGTGACATATTTGCTCTATGAGTTCAGATGACAATGCCATATAATGGGCCCAAAAGAGGTGCTATGTCTGATAGGATTTCGTATCCTAATCTCTAAAACAATGACTGGGGGGTATATGATGAGAAACACAATGATTTGGTTTATGTTTGTTGTTTTGATGATTGGAAGCATATTGCCACCGGGCATCGGATGATTTTTGGATACAATGCTGACCAACAACTGATCTCGGTGACGTTTGATGAAGACCAGATTGATGATGGAGAAACCCCGCGATTTGAATATGGTTATGATGCCTGGGGAAGAATAGCCTTTTATCAGGATCATCTGAATGACAACACATGGTATTACACGTATACGGAAGACAACCAGATTTCGACCATCACCGATCAGTATGGCAACATCATCGGGTATGGATATGACGAGGATGGGTTGCTCGTGGCATATGACTACCGGTTCGAACACGATGGACAAATCATTACCGCAGCGGTATCCTATACATATGACAACGAACAAGCTGACAGAACAAGCTACATGTCGAATCTTGGAGAAGTCAATCTTTCCCCATGTGTATGATTCCGACCACTTGAACTCGGCACATGAAACCATCATCAATCCTAACCAAGTGGAGCTTGTGAGCGTCACCTATGATTATGATGACAATGATGTGATTGTTGACCCAGGTGATTCCTGTGGACTGTCCGAAAGGGTCAATGGCATCACCTATCACTACCGTGATGCCACCTCTGGAATAACCATTACAAGTATGTCTACGTATACACCTATGATGGTTTGGGGAACCTGACCATGAGACTTTGAGCCTCGTCAGCATTCTTCCCGGTGTTCCCCAAACCGAGGCGGTCCTGACCAAGCATACCTATGCCTACGATGCTCTCAACCAACCGATCCGGGAAGACCTTTGCACAACAGGGTGCAGGATGAACGTCAGGAGAAACCACACTTATCAGTATGATGACCAAGGCAACAGGACAATCACCGAGCGGTATGTCTATACAAGCCCGGGAACAGCACCTGACACATCCGATCTCGGGATTGAGACAGTCACCTTCACCATGACGGAGAGTTGGTCTGATTTGTTATCATCCGCCTACGCAATACCTACACCTTATGATGCCCATGAGATGTTTTGACAAAGACACATGTCCAAAGTGGATATGTGACATCGTATGCGTGGGAAGGTCGCACGCTTGTGGGGATTGTTATCAAGGACGAAAACGGTGTGACAATACAAGAGGTCACCTATACGTATGACGACTGGGCGGATCAACCTGGAAGACCGCTGGTGGTGTCCTTCTCATACCTATGTCACAGACGGGTCCAGGAATGCTTGTCGAGACATGGGAAACAACACCATTCAATACTACACCTACGCATCTTTCCGGAAGGATCATCAGCGCGACGATCAACGGAACCGAATACTTCTATCAATACAACATCCAAGGTGACGTGACGGCGTTGGCTCTGGCTGGGCGTGGTGTCGTCGTGGTCCGTTATGTGTATGACGCATGGGGAAACGTCGTTGCTATGTCCGGTTCATTGTCATCTACCATAGGGGACATCAACCGGTGAGGTATCGGGGATACACGCAAGACAGTGAGACAGGGTTCCATTACTTGCAGTCCGTGATACTACGATCCGACGACGGAAGGTTCATCAGCAGTGATGGATGGCTGGGAGAACCTGGTGTTGTCTCACAAACATGTATGTGTATGCTTTGAACAATCCAGTGTGATGTTGATAGATGGCAGCGGAAATTCACCTGTACCTTGGTGGCAATGGGCAATTATCCGAGGACAATTAGCATTAGGGATAGATTAATGTTTGTTCCGGGAGCACAAGGAATAGCAGCCGGATTGATAATTGGGAACACTAGGTCTTATTGCAAAATGCAGCATCACCGGCAATAGGACAAGCAATTGGGGGAGCATCTTCTATAGCAAATGGATGGGAGCATTTTCAACAGGAACATCTATTTTGGGACTAGGACCAATTGATCATCGGTGGCATTTCATTAATGGTTATAGAGGTGCAACCATGGCATTTGGAGCAAACGAAATAGGTGCTGCAGTAACAGGTACAAACTACATTCAGCAATGGACAGGTATGAGTGATAGTGCATATGGATGGACATATGTAGGGATTGAATATTGCTTCCGGTGTTGGACAAAGATTAAGCGGTAGAGCGTATCATTTACGCAACACGTCAAGTAAGATTGGGGCTACGACATCACCCAATGGCTATCGCTATAACACTGCGAATGGAAGAATGTATGATTTGACTATCCTCATGGTAATATTCATTATAATCATTATCACGGATGGCAAGGACCAGGTTTAATTGGTAGAACTGATGGACACCGGAGTTATGCGAGACTAATATGGTGGTTGTTAATCGGGAGGTAACAAGAAAACATCAAAAGAAAAAACTATTGAGAGACTATTGAAAAATCAAATACCGAACTTTCTTGCAAGAAAAGATTGGACTTATCTATGATAAATTTTATAAAAAACAAAGAATAACTTACGAAGAATATGCGATTTTACTTTTTGCTACTAATGATGAACTATGTATTTTGTACAAAAATGTAAGTATCAAATTGACCACGGGATTTCTAGCGTTACAGCTATGTATATCACTGAATATGACTTTTGTCGAAAATCTCGAGAGAAGTGAAACACCTTTCAGTACTGAACTGCTTGATAAATTTAAAATAGAGGGAAAAGGATTAAAAAGATATCTCGAATGATATTATAAAGTTTTAAGATTTCATATTAGAAAAGTTTAGTAATTCTATTCTCAAGGGAACGAGTTATACTATTAGCCACTTTATAACATACTAAACTGTGTCGGTGTTAAGTGTGACTAAACCACATGTGATTCAGTAAACTGGAATAATTAGACAAAGGAGTGTTGAAATTAACGTGAGCGTAAAAAATAACTGACGTTAGAAAAGAAAGTGTTGATGAAGGACTAGTGTGACTCAAGAATATCAGTCATTCCTTCATGTTTAAGAAAGGTTCGATATGTCACTGTTTTTCCTGGTTTTCTTAACGTCTTGACACAACTGCTGGACACCGAGCGTGGCCCAAAAGCCTGTCTTGATTTTTGCGCATCGGATTGAAAAGATGATTATAACGATAAGCGAAAAAGTTCAAATAGTGCTGGATATGTTTCCGGGCGATAACCGGCATGCTTGAATAAGTATCTCTTGAGGTTGCTGTGCAGGGAATCAATGAGCTGGGACGATAGCGTCTCATCCTCACCTTTCCTTGACATTGATTGCATCACACTCAAATTGACCGGTGAATTGATTTAGTTTTTGTATGTCCATCGTGTAGAAATCGATAAACATCACCGATGCTGTTAAATAGATTCTTGTAATCATCAGGCGCGGCATAACCCTTCGAGGATACTGGGCAATACACATAGCCCCCGCAAGTTGATGAGTGTTATGATGCAAAAGCTGGGTTAAAAGATAACCCTCGGAAGTCTTTCTTCCTGTCGCATTTGAGGATTTTATATCGTTTTTCGCGTATGCTTATAAACGTTTCATCAATTAGAATAGATCTCTGATAGAACGATTCCGATTCGCAATCCTGCAATGAGTGAAACACAAGAAATCGATCATAATGGGCAGTTTTGATATTGATTTTGAGATTGCGGGCAATCACGTCAAGCGCGACATCATCAATCATGTATCCAATGAATTTCCTGAGCAAGTAGTCACTATTTTGGGAGATGTTTCTTTGTTGGAGATGCATTGATGATGGACGTCTTATGGCAAGCATCACATCGATACCTCGGAAGTTCCATTTTGTGTTTTACCATTTCTGACCATGACGCCCATTGTCCCACACTTCGGGCATCGTTTATTGCGCGGCATTTTGACGTTATCAGACACCGCATCAAGTGTATGATTCAAAATGAGAAAGTCTTACTATTTGTGTCCACTTTCTTGACATAGGTCCAAATCATGCAGGTTATTGATGCAGGTTATCGGAAAGACATTGATAAGTGAGACAATCAGTTTGGGCTTGCCATAAACAAAAAGTCAGGGAATCCCTTGTACCTATACAGGTCACTACACTCATTCTCTTGTATGAGAATAACTGATTTTGTGTTTCTTGAGCCATCCATTGATGATCAAAGATCTGATTCTTATTGGGTTCTTTGATTCGCATTGTATAAAAAAACGTCAATCAGGACATTCCAGGATATGGATGGTCTGAAAGACTATTTGGATACCCTTTGAATCAGCGTTTCTGATTGGATACCCAATATGGAAGACAATGGGTCAAAACGATTGCCAAAGGTAACACAAGATCAAAGCATACAAACGTCATGACACTCATATCGCGCATCAATGATGGCATTATCCAGCCCAAGATCCAACTGAGGAAGAACCATCCAACCAACATCATCATCAACCATCTGCCCACAACGGAGTGGGTTTTTTTATGCGTTGGTGCAAGCAAGAGTGACACGGTGACGATTGATGTGATGTAGATGAAGACAAATCCGCCACCGGTCATGAAGATCATCACCGGCAATAGACGGTACCAAGACGACTTCGTTGGCTTTAGGATCAATATCATGGACAAAATGGTCAACAACACAGTCACCAGCCCAGCGATGGCAGAGACCGGAAACAAAGAGAGTGCGGGCATACCGCCATGCCAAGCGTGATGATCAGTCAAGGCGTACTTGATCAACCCTTCCTGAACCACCCATCCTTGAGACAAAAAACCGATGCCGTGAATGAAGGCGATCGCATGGGCATACATTAACAAATAGGTCTGACTTCGAGAAACAGACCAGGAATCCTTGATCCAATGTTTCCTTGTCATCGGTTCAACAATCCATGAGTGCTAGTGAAAGGCATCGTCAAGCAGATGCCTGATGTCTTGATCGCGGTTTTTGGAACTCCAATTGATACAAAACGATTGCTTGACGAGACCGTTTTTCTTCACCACGCGTTGTCGCATCTGACGAAGCGCTTGATTGCCGCCCATCCAAGCTTTTGGAAAGTGGTGGGTCACGAAAAGCAGACAGTCCTTGCCATCAAGTGAGTCGATTTCCCCAAGATAGGTTTTCATGACACGCGACAGATTGAACGCATGAACAGGAGACGCAAAGACCAATTGGTCGAATTGACTCAGATCGGGCTTATCAATAATCTCCACGATGGCCTCATCAGGATCATCTGATAACACCTTGATTTCCATCAAAGTGGCATCCATGCCACGAGATCGCAAACGTTCCATCAGTTGTTCACCGACTGACAAGGTGTTTCCGGTCATTGAGTAGAGAATGATTCCAACACGCATACGAAGACCTCTTTTCTGGGATTGCATCAACAATCTTGGGATTTGATCACCATATTGGCAGTTTCGATGCCACTCATGATGGCAGTCGGGATCCCACCGCCGGGCGTGACCCATTGTCCGGCGAGATAAAGATTGTCAATGCCAGGGATTTTCTTGTCGATCCTGGCGTTGAGGGCATCGGGCACGGGAAGGAACCCCTCATAGGAACCTTGATACAGATTGTTCAAACGATAGTAGGTTGATGGTGTGGCAACATCAATGACGGCGACCGCTTCCTTGATGCCGGGGTATCGGTCCTTAAGGACGTCGATCATCTGGGTGGCGATGGCGTTTTTTTGATTATTGTAGGCGTTCAGATCAGTTTGCCTCAGTTGATGCCAAAAATCGAAGGGGGCAGCAAGCGTGACCATAATGCTGCTATGACGTTCTGGAGCGAAGGAAGGATCGAAGTCAAACGATCTGATATGGTATTGGGTGGGGAAAAATCCATCACCGGTATCGATTTCAACCGGCAGATCATAGGTGCCGCTTAAGGGAACATCAAATGTCTTTGTCAAGCCGATAGAAATCAGCATGATGGGATCGAAGAGTGGAGATTCTTTGAGCAGATGATCCAACACCGGATGGGGGTATGCGCCTTTTAGGAGTTGATTCAAGAGATTGTGCATGTCGGAAGCGGCGACAACATGGGTGAAGTCGTCATGCTTGCCATGTGCCGTGACCTCAACCACTCTCCCATCTTTGACGCATAGATCTGTGATCGGTGTCCGGTAGGTGATATGTCCACCCAAGGCATGATAATGATCCGACATCCGTTTGATCATGTCTCTGGCCCCTCCGGCAGGGAATCCACCATTCTTGGCCATCCGGGTCCCTAACATCATCAACATCGCGAACATGGACATCGATGGCGGCATAAGGGTATGAAGGAGTCTGATGAGTCTGTAATCGGTCATTCTTTGGGTGTAATCACCGACCTTGACATGCATGAAGCGGATCAGTGTCCACAAAAAATGACGTCCCCGGGTGATGGCGTGGACGAAGGATTTGAGTGACTTAGGTGAACCGGCGACCATATCGCTTCGCCCGACCTTCTTGATTCTTTTGCATAACCGGTGGATTTCTTTGGCATCGGCTGGCGCGAGTTCAAGCAAGGTCTGTTCGAACGCTTTGATTTCCAAGGGAAGTCTTTGGGTCTCATGATCAACGGTGACATCGATGGTATCCATGTGAAGAATGGTGGTCAGAGGCTCAAGGGCATGGACATATTCATAGAGCGTCCGCATCGGATCCCCTTTTCTGGTACCGACCATCCAATGGATGCAGCCATCGAAGGTGTATCCCTTGCGGACCCATGCCGTACAAACGCCCCCTGGCCAGGGGGCTTGTTCATAGATTTCAGTTTGGATACCATGATTTTGCAGATGGATGCCGGTCGAAAGACCGGTCAGGCCAGCTCCGATAATGACAACTTTCTTTGTCATGATTCGTTAGCCTCGATTCGTCCATGATTATCATCATTTTACCTTGTAAAGGATGAGTCTGGACCATGAATCAGGCGATTTTTCACAATATTTACATTTGGCCGCTTCAATCACGAATGACTGATCACGTCACACCCTGATAGATCTTCATCGCGTCCGCAAGCCCCATGTCGGTGATTTTCCGGTAAGTGATTGGTACTGCAACCACAAAGATCATCATGACCAATACAAATGAGATGGCGATGATGGGAAGTGTCAAGGTCATCGGGAAGATCATCTTGTATGACGTGGCCATGAACCAGACCATGGCCTTGATGGTGAGATAGGTGACAGGGAGGGCGAGAAAGAAGATCAACGCCGTATAGAACCGGTAACTGTTGATGAAGATCCCTTTGACATCCTGATCGGTGTAGCCGATGACTTTGAAGAGTGAGATATCATAGCTGTAGTGCTCGATTGAAAGAGTGATGATGAGGATCAGGACAACGACACCAATGGCCATCGCCGCGACCATCATCACGATCGACATCGCAACCATGAGGTTTGACATGTCTTCGGCTTGAAGCAACAAGTCTTCGACACTGATGACGGTGACAAATGGCCCATCAGGGCGATCGCTCGTGTAGATGACGTTGTTCAGATCACTTGATAGACCTAACGAGAGTTCGTTTGAGAGACGTTCACGGTTGATATAGACCTTGGCCGCACCGAGTTCATCTTGAATGCCTAGAACCGTTTGTTCAATCACGATCTCACCATAAGATAATGACACTTTATCCCCTTTTTCAATGCCTTCTTCCATGGCAATCTTCGAGGTGATGATGATGCCATCAGAGGCAAGAAGATGGGTGATGTCTTTGCCCTTTTCATATAGGGGATGAAACTGGTTATCGGGGTCAAGACCGATGACACTCACGCTTTGGTCGCCCAGCATGATATAGGGGATATCCAATACCTTGTCGTGGGCCATCGTTGTCTCACATCCGATATATGACTCACAATAGGCGATATGTCCGACATCGATCTGTTCATAGTAGTCTCGAAACATCCGGTCAAAGATGTTCATCATCGATCCGGCGATGAGAATCAGATAAGCGGCTGTGAAAACCCCGGAAACAAAGACAACAAACCGCATCTTGTGACGCCAGACATAGGCATGTCTGATCCGTTTGAGCAGGGGCAGACGGGAAAAGAAGCGCGGCATCCTAGCGAGTTTGGTCGTGCTGGTATCCACAGGTGGACGCATCAAAGCGACAGGATGTTCGCTTAAGAGTCGGTAGATGACAACAAGACCTAGGATCAAAAGAAAGATCAAAGGAATCCCGATGCTTTGAAGAAACATGGGTAGCCGGTGCGTGACCGGGTCACTCGGTAGAAGATAGATGCCAGCAAATAGGTCTTTGAGCGGGGTCGAAAAGATGAAGCCCAAGAGATAACCCAAAGTGAGTCCGGGAAGAGCGATGATCACTATGAACACGAGATAGGGCAAGGCAATCTCTTGTTTGGTGTATCCCAAGGCCTTGAGGATGCCAATCGCGCCCCGTTGTTCAAAGAGCATTCTTGAGACCATGAGGGCTACAATCAAAACCCCGATGGAAGCGATCACGAGACTCAAGATCAGGCCAATCATTTCCGAACCGGCGATCTCATCATAGATGGCGCCACTTCTTAAGGTGTTGGTGGTGAGTTGGATGTTTAGGATAAAGGGAAGATCATGGGACTGAAGGCTTGATGTTTTGATGGGATCATCTGTGAAGAGTCCGCCTAAGGTCACCCCAAGGGTCTCCGGTAACGCTTTGAAGGCATCATCACTCAAGAGGGCGAGGGTTCTGCTTTCATTGTTGATGATGAACTCCGATCCGAAGAGACCAAGCGTGTAATCAGGAAACAGGACAAAGCCGGTGATG
Organism: Acholeplasmataceae bacterium; assembly: GCA_018400755.1. GTDB lineage: Bacteria > Bacillota_I > Bacilli_A > Acholeplasmatales > Acholeplasmataceae > RECG01. The sequence continues at coordinate 130,037 of JAGYLU010000001.1, read as the reverse complement.
ACATAGTCGTGATCATGGAACGTGACAGTATCACCGATCACGAGGTCGTTTGCCAAGGCATACGTCTCGATCAAGGCGATTTCTTCGGTTGTCTGCGGCTTTCGGCCTTCACTCACATAGGTCAAATTGATTGTCATGGTGTCTTTCAAGACTCTGAAGAAGTGCTGACGACCATTGACATCGATCACCAGATCCTTGTGAAGCCTTGGTTCCACATTGGTATGTTCAAAGGTGTCCTTGAAGCGGTTGATCCTATGGTTGATCAAGGCATCAAAGGCGTCTTCATCCTGATGATAGAGATCAGAGAGACTGATCACGCCCAGGGCGTCAGGATCAGTGCTCGACAGCAGATCAAAGGGCATGATCTGTTCAACCATCATGGCATTGAAATCTTCCTGATGATAGGCATCGAAATAAGCTTCACTGGGCTCTTTGAGGGCTTTGATGGCATAGCCCATGAGAACAAAGATCAGTGCACTCATGATCATGATGAAGGATAGCAGAATGACCTGGAAGCGGCGTTTGAAAAACGCTTTGAAGACGTTTTTGTACAACATGGTCAGCTCCAGGAGAGGCTGCTGGCATCGGCCTGCTTTTGATTGGTGTGGATTTCCGTGATTGCACCGGAGTTCATCTTGATGACGCGGTGGGCGAGCGTCTGGATCGCCGGGTTATGGGTGATCAAGACGATGGTGGTCTGATACGTCCGGTTCAGTTTTTGAAGCAGGGCGAGGATGGTCTTTCCGGTACGCTCATCTAGCGCACCGGTTGGTTCATCACAAAAGAGGATCAGTGGTTCCTTGATCAATGCTCTGGCGATTGAGACACGTTGTTGTTCACCGCCTGAGAGCTGATGGGGATACTTGTCTTTATGTGAGGAGAGGCCGACATCAAAAAGCATATCCTCGATGTCGATGGTCTTCTTTCCAAGATGATGACCAAGGGCGACGTTTTCATAGACACTCAAGGTCGACAAGAGGTTGTATTGTTGGAAGACAAATCCCATGTTGGCCCGTCTGAAGGCGGTGAGCGAGTTCTGATCCATCAACGAGATGATCGCGTCTCTGATTCTCACGGTCCCTTCGGTTGGAACATCAAGACCGCTCATGACATTCAAAAGTGTTGACTTTCCGCTTCCGGAAGGACCAAGGATGACGATGAACTCGCCTTCGTTGATTGATAGTGACACATCGGACAAGGCGTGGGATTCGATGTCTCCGTTTGTATAGGTTTTGGTGACATGGTCAAGCGTGATCATAAGGGCATACCCTCCTTCAGATATGGGGTGATGAGTGCTTTGAGTTTTCTGATGATGTCAGCTTCGAGTTTGGCGTTGTCGTCTTTGGATTCATAGAGATGGATGATGTAGTCAAAAGCGACAATCCCGTAGATCATCTTGGCAAGGTCCTCCGCATCGATCTTTTGACCTTTGAAATCACCATAGATGATCAATTTCTCCTTGATGGCGTTGATGTAGTTGTAATCAAGGGCGGCCAACCGGTGGAACAGCCCCGGTTTCTTCTTGAGCAGTCTGATCGATGAGATCAGGATGTCGAGCATGAAGGTACGGGGGATCCGGTTCATTTTCCGAATAGGATCAAGCGCGATGTCGATGATCAGATCCGGTGGTTTGGGGATAGAAGCGTGATCAAGGGTGTCATCAAACGCGCCGATGTGTTCGAAGACCGCGATCAGAAGGTCATCTTTGGTGGGATAGTAGTTGAACAGTGTCCCCTCACCGATGCCGCACTGCTTGGCGATGGCTCTGGTGGTTGTCTTTTGGAATCCTTGGGTCTGAAACAGTCTGGCAGCCACCTCTAGAATGTGTTCTTTGGTCTCGGTTTTGAGTTCCTGTGTGATCCTTGACATATGACCCTCCTTATATGAGTATGCTCACATTATATAATGAGCACGCTCACATTGTCAAGAGTCAAGAGGGGAGAGGATGAAAATGGCGGTTGATATGTTAAACTATAGGAAAATCAGATCATGTGCGGGAGGTTGTCTATGTCAGAGACGAGAACAGTTTGGCTTAGAACTTCGACACATCAGTCATTCAAGACATTGTTCAAAGCGTATTTCAAAGAATTTGGAATGACATTTCCAGATGATGAGTTTATCAGGATGGACCAGGATATGAAACGGTTCCCCATGGAGATTGCTTTGCTCTATCTGGGTGAGGAAGCCATCGGGTTTTGTCTGTTCCAGATTGATACGGAGGACAATCCATGGTGTATGCATCCGGGTTGCGGCGATATCCGCGAATTCCATATCAGTCCGGCCTACCGTCGAACCGGATATGGCAGACACCTGTTTCAGGAAGTGGTCAAACGTTTCCAAGATAGCAACATCACTGAGATCTATCTGACCGGTGATGAATCAGGACCATTTTGGCAAGCCATCGGGTTTCTTCCAACCGGGGTTATTGAACGCAAGAACAACAGCATGGAATACAAATATGTGATTGGTCAGTCATCATCTCGATGACTGTCCTTTGACGATCAAATTGTGGGATTGACGTATGGAGCATCGGAAGAAGCCGTTTAGGTCAAAATTCAATCTGTTTGTCACCATGTTGTTGCTTTGGGTCTTGCTGAACCTGAGATTCGATCTTCAAACGCTTCTCATCGGAACAGTGATCGCATCTTTCGTCACGTTCTTTTCCTATGACACCTTGCATGATCATCAAGGGCTTCATTTCAAAGGCATTCCTGTCTACAGGCTTGTCTTTTATTTTTTCGTTTTGTTTCTGGAAATCTTCAAGTCCTCGATTTTCTACATCAGGAATCTCTTCGACAAGACCTATGAACCGGTCATCTTCAGGATTGGTCTGAAAGACTTGGATCCCGTCAAGGTGGCGATTGTCGCCAACTCGATCACGATGACACCGGGAACCATTTCTGTCGAGATGGTGGATCAGGAGATCTATGTCATGGTGCTTGCTGATCCGAAGACATCACACGCCGAGCTTGAGCGTCCGATCAGGGAGCGCTTTGAGAGACTGTTGCGAGATAAGGAGAATCCGGTATGAGCGCGCTTGAAGGTCTGTTGTTATCAACAATGGTGTTTCTGGTCATTGCGATGATGGTCTCATTTTTGCGTTTGCTTCAGGGTAAGACCTTATGGGACCGGATTCTGATGCTCAATATCATCTCGACCAAGGTCATTCTTTTTGTCGCGGTGCTCGCCCTCTATCTTGATAGTGTGGTGCTATTGGATATCGCCATATCCTATGGCATCATCGGCTTTCTCACAATCACATTGTTGTCTAAATTCATCATGGCAGGAGGTCGGGAGAAATGATCATCATCGCCTACATCCTGATCGCCTTCGCATGGCTTTTCATCATCTTTGGCCTGATCGCCATCTTCTCGCTGAAGAATCTATATGCCCGGATCCTTTCCGCGGCCACCATCGACACGGTTGGAACATTGCTTTTGTTGATTGGACTGATGTTTGCCTCAGAAGGATTCGAGGTTGTGCTCAGGCTCATCTTGTTGATTGTCTTTCTGATGATCACCGGACCGATCAGTTCGCACGTCAACATCCGTTCCGCCTATCTGATTGGAATCCCGTGGAAGACCAAGGATGGTGATCCCCATGCATGAGATCATTGCCTTCATTCTTCAGGTCTTTCTGATCATCATCGCGATTGCGATTGTGCTTCATAAGGAGAATTTCACCATCATCATCTACATCGCGACCTTCGGACTGATCGCCGCGACCCTTTATGCGATGAATCAGGCACCGGATGTCGCGATCGCTGAGGTGGCGATCGGTTCCGCGATCATTCCGCTGATTTACGTGATCTCAATCTCTAGACAACGGGAATACATCATCTTGGACCGGGTCGACCATGACCGATTTCAGCTTGATGAACAAAACGTGTTGGTCTATGAGCTTCTGACCTCGTTTGTTGAGCGTTATGATCTTCGGATGAATGTCTGTGCCGATATCGAAGGGTCAGAAGAGATGCTGACTGAGGAACTGAATGTTGACCTGATCATTGTCTACAATGATGAGACCAAGCGGTTCGAACTGAAAGGCAAGGCGTCGTCGGTTCTTGTTGATCGTCTTAAAAAACATTGCAAGGACCACCCCTTCATCGAAGTGATCCCCTTGAAAGAGGGTGGTGCGTTTGATTAGACGTCTGGTTCTCGGTTTGATGCTTTTGGTGCTCCTCTTTGTCTTTTTCGATGCGATGTCCTCCCTTGAGGACCTTTATGCGAATGACGGAAAACTCTTTTTTACGACCAATGGATTCGCTGATACCGGGAGTCGGAATCTGGTCACAGCGATTTATCTTGATTACCGCTTGTTTGACAGCCTCTTTGAGGCAGGAATCTTGTTGATTGCGGTTTCTGGGGTCATGTGGATCTCAAAACATACGATCAAAGAGAAGAACGCCACGTTCATGATTGACAAACAAAAAACGCCTGAGCTTTTCATCACCTTCAGTCGTCTGTTGTATCCGGTCATGCTGATGTTTGGGCTTTATGTCATCATCAACGGGCATCTCTCTCCAGGTGGAGGATTCCAAGGTGGTGCGATTGTTGCGACCGCGATCCTGATCTTATACTATATCGATATCTCAAAAGAGATTGAGGTCCATACCATCCTGACGATTGAGAAAGTCTTATTCATCATTCTCTTGCTTTTGGCATCAACAAGCCTTTTGACAAGAGGTGAACTGTTCACGAATCTGGTACCGCTTGATGCGGATGTCAGAATCAGGCAAGTGAACCTGATCGTCTTGAATATCATCATCGGGGCGAAGGTCGCGCTCGGTCTGGTGGCGGTTTTCACCGCTTTCCTGAAGGAGGGACGCTAAATGAATCCGATTCTTTCATTCATCGTCATCCTGGTGGGTCTTTATGGCCTGTCGACCAGCAAAAATATCATCAAGTCTGTCTTCAGTGTCACCATCATCGAAGCGGGCACGATTTTGCTGTTTTTAAACCTTGGGGTCTATGAAGGCGGTCTGATTCCAATCCTTGAAGCGGTAGGCATCAATATGGTCGATCCGCTGCCTCAAGCCCTCATGATCACCACCATCGTCATCGGATCGACCATCACGAGTCTGGCATTGATGCTTTGTATCAAGATCTTTCATCATTTTGGAAGTATTGAATGGAAGGTCATCATGAAGGGGGACCGCTCATGATCCATATGATCCCGGTGCTTTTTGTTGTGGTCCCAATTGTCTTTGCGATCATCATCTATCTCATCAAGTCTGACTGGGTGACGATCCTAGCGTTTGTCGCTCAGCTGATCCTGATCATTGTCTTTGTGGTCTATCTGGTGTTATGGGTTGACGGGATTGACCGATTGATTGTGTTTGGCGGTTGGAATGACCGTTTTGCCATCAGTTTCTATATTGACCGGCTGACGTTGCTCTTTGTCGGATTGACACTCTTCATGTGGACGTTGATTCTGATCTATCTCTTCCGCGAACACAAGTCAGAACACGTGTTTCTCTTTTTCTTCCTGTTTTTGGAAGGGGTTTTCATGGGTCTGATCCAAACCAATGACCTCTTCAACCTCTTTGTCTTCCTCGAACTCGTCACCGTTCTGGTCACGATTCTGATTGCCTATAAGAAAAGCGGAAATGCCTTTCGGGCGGGTATCTATTACTTGCTGCTGAACACCGTCGGGGCGATGTTTTTCCTGCTTGGTATCATCTTGATCTATTACGTCTACGGGACCATCAATATCAGGATCCTGACATCGGAAATGGCTCTTTATGCTGATCAGACCATCATCAGGTTGGCATACGTGATGATGCTTTCAGGGATCTCGATCAAAGCGGCGTTTTTCCCGCTCTTCGCATGGCTCCCAAGAGCGCACGGGGTTGCCCAGACACCAATCTCTGCGCTGCTCTCAGGACTGATTGTCAAAGGGGCCTTATACATGTTTGTCAGGATTGAGGTCATGATGTTTGAAAACGCTGGTTACGGCACGACAGAGCTCTTTTTCTGGATTGGGGCCATCACCGGTGTTGTTGGTGTGATGTTCGCGCTTGTCCAAAAGGATTTGAAGCAGATCCTTGCGTATCATACGATCTCGCAGATCGGGATCGTTATGATGGGCTTGTCATCGACCTATGCGTTGTCGTTTTCCGGTGGGGTGCTTCATCTGGTCAACCATGCCTTGTTCAAGTCGCTTTTGTTCCTAGGAGCAGGGTTTGTGATCCATGCGTATCAGAAAAAGAAAGTCACAGAAATCCAAGGGGTGATGAGGACGATGCCCTTGACGGCCTTGCTCTTGATTGTCGGGATGCTTTCAATCACCGGGGCACCCTTCTTCAATGGCTATGTCTCGAAGGCGATGATCAAGGCTGATTTCAAAGCTGAACCCATCAAGATGGTCGTTTATACCATCATCAATATCGGGACTGTCACCTCATTCGTCAAATTCTCTTCGATCCTGTTTGGAAAGAAGAAAACCATCCATGTCAACAAAGGTATCCTTGAACATATCGCGATGATTGGGCTTGCCATGGCGTGTCTTTCGATTGGCATCATGTATCCGTTTCTTGGGCCCATCTTGCTTGATCAAGAGATCGCTGGTGTCACGCTCTTTGATATGAGGTCATGGTTGGATTATGTGCTTTATCTTGGTTTGGGCGTCATCATTTACCGATTTGTCATCACGAAAGATCCGAAACCGATTCGATCACTCAGATCATTTTCAATCGGATTTGAGGATGCCAACTCACTGTTCATTGTTTATCTGACGGTCATGTCCGTCTTGGTCTTATACATCTTGACTTGATCACTTCGACGATGGACAATTCTCGATGCTCGAATCAGTATGTAGGAATTGATGCTTTACAACAACAAAAATCTCCGAACGCATGTGATGAAAGCGTTCGGAGATGTCTTTTATGAAAGCTATTTGGAGATTTGGGATTTGATTTTTCGCTCAACATCGTTCTTGAACCGATCGATATATGATAGTACATATCTTGTGATATCAAGTGTGTCATCCTGGATCAGAGGTGTCATATCCATCGCAAAGATCAAAGCATTGCCAAGATCGGATTGATGTGACTGATGATACGTCGCATTGGCAAGTCTTCGGCCGAGGGTCGCTGCGTCATAACGCTTACCACCAGAAATCTGTGAGTCAAAGACTTCAATCAGATCTTGAGCAAGTTTTGGTTGATCACTGACATCAAAAACCACTTTGTCCTCATCCTGAAGCCAATCAAGGTTTCGCCATACCTCGCATCCATATAATGATTTTGGGCGTTCATCTTCAGACAAAGACCTGATCGCTTTGATCACTTTGACAGCAACCCCGATATGAGTATCATGCTTATCAGCAAGATTGTGCGTGTAAATCACATCTGGTTTGGCAAATTTGATCAGATGGGTGAGGTCATCAATACATTCTAGGTCATTGGGATCCTTGATGGTTGATGAGGGATAGTTCAATTGTGCCAAAGCCCCATATTCTCCAATCACAGCAGCTTTTCGTTGCTCAGCCTTTCTGATTTCAGCCATCTCTTCATTCGTGTATGCCCCATAGGGACCAATTCGTGAACTTCCAGCACCATCGGTGACGACCACACCAAAAAATGAGTATTCTTTGTTGTGAAAACATTTGAGAATGCCATCATAAGCCATGATCTCAATATCATCTTGATGGGCGGCAATCGCCATGTGTGTTGTTTTTGGGATGATGGTGTTTGGGTCATCACCATTAGGGACAAACAGGTCAGCATGAACATTCAAGGAAATCATTTGATGCCTCCGATCTTGGGCAAACTTGCCGCAGCCACGGACTGTCCGATGCGACGGCTTTTTTCATCTGGGAGTGTGATAAACAAGCGATTGAAGAGACTAGGATTCTCATGTTCAAGCACTGCTTTTGCGTTTGAGAGAATCAAATCCCCACCTAGTCCGGAAGTAACCCTTCCAAGAATCAGCAAGGCATCCATGCCATAGAAATGATGGTAGTAAAGAATGGCATAGCCAAGATAGACTCCGATGGTTTTGAATACCTCTTCGGCTTCTCTGTTTCCCTCACGCAACAATTTTTGGACATATTCTAGACTTTGAGCCGCCGTCAAATTGTCATTGATGTCAATCCCGGCCCGTTTGGACAATCGGATCACCGCATCCTGAGACAGATACTTGACACCACAACCGATGTCGTTTGACCACTCATCTCTGACAGCCTCGGGATTCATATCAATTGGGACGAACGCAAGTTCATTCAGCCAACCGGTGATAGATCCCTTAGGGTTGATATATCCCGCCGCCTCACTTGTGCCCATCGCAATGCCGAGGATGTTGTTTCGGTTCAATCCGATTGACCCAGACAATGCGGTGACATCACCGTCATTGACGACAACGAAAGGCACATCACCCCAGGTGTTTCTAACAGCATCCCTATAGATGGTTCTGACCTTATCGACATCGCTTGGTCCAACACTCATGAATAGAGACGCGACTCTTGTCTCATCATCGATGTAGATACCTGCGGAACTGATGCCTACAGCATCCACTCTAGGTAATTTGGAACCAGCGGTTGAAAGTGCTGACATGATGCCCTCAAGATGGTAGTTTGGATCCGATTCTGTCTTTGGACTCCATGTCACTTCTTCGCTATAGATGACGACCCCATTCATCACGGCGGACACTTTTCGGTCGCTTCCCCCTGCATCGAAGCCAATCCGACATCCATCCATGTGCCTTCCAATAGAAGACGATTGGTCATTTGTCTCAAATCGCATCGGATCATCGGACTTGATGACATCAAAAGGTCTTTGATAGATTTGACTCATGAATTTGACATCAAATGAACGGTTTCCTGAGAGTGAGAAGGCTTGTTTGATTCGGTTGAAGATCCGCTCGGGGGCGTCAACATAGATCGTGTGACCTCCGTACAACCATAAGAGGGTCTTGACGTAGGATTCGATGAAACGGTCGTGATCCGAACTCATGGTGCATGCATCGGGAAGAGGAATCCAATGAGCACAAACTCGTAATTCTTGCTGGATGGCAATCCTCATGACACGTTTTTGTTCAGAAGATTGGGCTTGTTCCATCATGTCTTTCATGATCAAAGCGATAGGTTTGAAATCCGGATCAAGAGGAAGTCTAGGCAATGATGTCAAGTGCAACCCCTCCTTTGGTATAGATATCAAGTGATTGATCAAGTAAAGCTGCGGCATCATGATCAAGATAAACGGTGACATCAGGATGCCGTCTTAGGACAGATGCTGGAAGTTGTGGTGTGATCGGACCTTCAATCATCTGCTTGATGATTCTGGCTTTGTGAGGTCCGGTGGCAATCAAGATGATTTGATGAACTTTGAGGATGTCTGAAATACCGAGTGTGTATGCCTTCTTTGGCATCTGATCCGGTGTCTCAAAGTATCTGGCATTTTGACTGAGGGTGTCATCTGATAACGAAACAAGTCTGACACTGCTCTCGAAAGGTGTCCCAGGTTCATTGAATCCGATGTGACCATTGTTACCAATGCCCAGTAATTGAAGATTCACAGGGTGTTGTTCGAGAAACGAAGCAACAAATGGGGTACTATCGGGGAAATGGGTATGCTCGAGTCGGATATTGATGTGATCAAATAAATGGTTATTCATATAGGTGCGATAACTGTTGGGATGGTCAGTATCAAGATTCGCATACTCATCAAGATTGATGGTCTTGATCAGATGATAATCAGTCCGATGGGTAATGTGATCGTTGACCAGAGCAGCATAAACTCCAGCAGGTGTTGACCCTGTCGCAAGCCCTAAGACGGCCTTTGGATTGGTGTTGACAAGATTGATGATGATCTTTGATACCTGATCATCAATGATGGTTTTTGTACCAATCATCACACGCATGTCGATTGTCATCCTTTCCTCATGAATTCAAGTGATCAAGGGTGATGAGCGGGTAAAAACCGTCATCCGATACATTTTCAAGCGGACATTTGACCATGCTTCCATCCTGTTTGAGACGGATACCAACAGATAGAGTGATAGCACCTTTGAGACCGTCAGTTCGCAGATGGGTCATATACGTCTGTTTTTGTGCCTCGGTCACATCGCTTAAGTTCACCTGATCATCGGTGGTTGATATGTGATGTCCTTCCTCATCGGTGAGTTTGAATAAAACCTCATGAAGAAGATAGAGACGTCCGACACCATCATTTGACCACGTATGTCTGAGTGTGATCATATCACCGGTTTTTGTTGTCTGAATGGTACTTGGATATAACCGATAACCCATGCGCCTGAGTCCGTGATCAATCAGATCTTGTCGCTCCCGGAAAAATGCCTCACTATCCCACATAAGCATCATGTAGTTCGGATGCAGGGCAAGTGCTTCTTCCAATGCATCTTCGGCAAAGTATCCTCTGACACCGTCTTCCGCCTCTTTCTGACGATCATAGGATATAAAGAACTCGGTTGTCAGCGGCAAGCGGTGATGTTTCTCGAAGTATTCCAAAAAGAGCAGATAGTCATTGACTTTCAGGGCACCGCCAACACCATCGCGACGGAACGTGATGTTTTCTTTGGTGAGTGCATAATCAAAAGCGGACTGATATTTGAACGCATCATAGCTTGCAGGGGCGAAGAGGTCCAGTTTTTGGTCACGGCGCCATTCATACGACCCTGATAATACCAACGGAATACGTCCTTTGCACGCGTGATCCCAAGTTCGGATAATGGCACGAAGGGCTTCGACATGGGTGGGAAGGTCAGCATGCATGAATCCGGAATGCCATTCTCCCCATTCCCCATAACCCCGCAAATCCATTTGAACAATGTTTGGATATCGTTCGTAACGGGCACACAAGGCATCGATAAACAGGTGAACCTTGGCCAGATAGACGGGATGCAAGTAATCAGGGAACTTGGCTTCTAGGCCATAGATGAGTTTTGTCTGATAGGGGACATGATAGGTCTCAAAAACCCATTAGAGAACCCCACAGGCTTCTTGTCGGTAGATCATCGGATCGGTTGAGATCCGTAGATGGATCTCCTTACCCAGACGACTCCAATGTTCGACGGCATCATCCAGATCTTGAAAATCGAATGTCCCCTCAATCGGTTCAAGTTTCGCCCAGCTTGAAAGAAGGGCGACCACTTGGATTTTGTCATTTGGGATGAAGGCATTGTCATCGATATAGGTCTTTTCGATGGACGTATGCATGACCCAGCCCATGCCTTTGTTCAAGAGAAGGGTCTCATTTGATGTGATGTGTGTAATCATGGCATCTCCTTATATGGGGGAAGATATTGGTGGTGAGCATCGAATAAGGCGTCAACCAGAGATTTGATCTCATCCATCGAGAGTTCACTTCCGGTATGGGGATCCAGAAATGCGGCCTGAGCAATCATGGATTTGTTTCTTTGGTACGCACCTTCCATGGTCAAAAGCTGAACATTGATGTTGGTCATATTGAGTGCTGCGCATTGGTGCGGCAGCGCATCCATCATATGGGGGTGAATGCCAGTTTGATCAATGGTGCATGGAACTTCAACACAGGCATCTTTTGGAAGGTTGGGAATGAATCCTTGATTCATGACATTACCGTGAATGGTGACCGGCTCATTGAAGATGACCGCTTTGATGATTGAAAGGGCGTATTCGTTGCTGGCAACGTGTTCAAGGTGATCATCTTGAAGAATCGTCACTTTCAAGGCATTCCAATCTCTGATCTGTTGTTCACAGCGTCTTGGATACTCATCTAGAGGAATATGGAATCTCTCAATCAGTTCTGGGTGTGTCGATTTGATGTAGAAAGGGACATACTCGGCGGTGTGCTCGGATGATTCTGTCAGATAGTATCCAAACTTATCCATCATGTCATGCCTGACAAGATCCCAGGTTTTGTCATAGTTTGGATTCTTGGACCTTGTCTTGATTAATGGATAAAGGTCTGTTCCGTCTTGATCACAGATGTTCAGAAGCCAAGCCTGGTGATTGATGCCAGCGATGGTTGATTGATGTCCTTCAAGCAGATCGTCCATCTCGAGTGTTCTAAAGAGTTCGGGCACGCATGCCTGGACACTGTGGCAGAGCCCAATGGTTCTGATGCCCAAATAACGTTCTAGATATCCGGTTAGAATCGCCATCGGATTGGTATAGTTCAAAAACAAAGCGTTCGGGCACACCTCTTTGATCTCAAGAGCAATCTCTTCCAAGACCGGTATGGTCCGAAGTGCTCGAAAGATGCCGCCGATCCCGAGGGTGTCACCAATGGTCTGTCTAAGCCCGAATCGTTTGGGAATCTCAAAGTCGGTGACAGTGGCTGGTTCATAGCCTCCGACTTGAATGGCATTGACGATGAAATCCGCCTGGTCAAGGGCTTTTTTACGGTCAGCATACGTCAAGATACGAGCCCTCTCTCCATATCGCTTATTCATGGCAGAGAGAATTTGATAGGAATCATCAAGTCTTGTGGGATCAATATCAAATAGTGCGATTTCATAGTCTTTGAGTTCAGGTGTGATCAGGATATCACCAATCACATTTTTGGCAAAGATGGTGCTTCCAGCACCAATGAATGTCAGCTTAAACATGTTGTCCTCCGGATATAAGAGAAAGGAATTGTTGTTTTGCACGGACACCGGACGTATCGTTTTTGAACACGGATATGTGATGAAGAATGTCTTGACAGACATGCTCTAGTTCGGTTAGAAACAATTGATGAAGGGTTGTTGGGTCATAGGTTGTTATTGTCTTGAAACGGTTGAACCAATCCTCATGGATTGGATGTTCTTCTTTTAGAACAATGAAATCCTGATGATTACCCATCTTCACGAAAGTATCCATGACCGAGGCCAGTCTCCCTGGAAGGATGAACATACCTAGCGCTTCAATCAGACCGACGCCCTCCTTTTTGATGTGATGATGTTTTGGATGAGCATGGAAAACGCCTTCAGGGTAATCATGATTGGTCAGGTTCGACCGCAAAACCAGATGCATCACATAACGGTCATCGGGTTTGTGTATGATTGCCGCCATTCCATGATGAGGTACCCCATCGGTTTCTGGAATCAGATTGATGTCTTTTGACTCAAAGGATTTCCAAGTCTTGAGGATGGTCATTGATGCGTTCACGAGTTGGTCTCGATCAACCGATGTCAAACGGACGACAAAGGTCGGCCAATCAACCGTTTCAGCAATCACATCAGGATAATCAGGCATCGAAAAGGCCTGTTCAAAAGGGGCTTTGAGCAAGGGGAAACCAACATTCTTGCCCCCTTGGAAGTGGGCATGTGACAGGATTGAACCTCCGGTGATGGGCATCGCAGCATTGCATCCGACAAAGTAATGGGGGAAGAGATCAACGATGTCAACAAGTTGCCTCAAGGCTTTGACATCAACGTTCATTGGGCGGTGGATCCGATCGATGAAGATCGCATGTTCCTCGAAATATGGATATGGCGAAAACTGCATAAACCAAGGATCACCATCAAGCGTCATATGGGCCACTCTGAGCGTTTCCCGGGGAGGTTGTTCACCTATTCCAGGATAGCCAACGTTCTCATAGCATAAGGGGCACATTGGATAAACAGATGCCGATTGTTTCATGTCTGCCAACACACGCCGATGATCTTTTTCTTCTTTTGAGAGATTGATGGTGACGATCAGATCATGACTGTGGTAATGTCGATTCAGACGAATCTTGTCGCTTTGGATATAATGGTTCAAATGACCAAGCGTATAGAGGAACGAGGTTGCCGTCTGGGGACTCTTGTCATATAAAGACCAAAACGTCTGATTGACATTGGGCTGAGAAGGTGTCAATAGTGCGAAGATGTGATCAACAGTACGTTCGAACTGAATGGGAGATTCGCGCTTGATGAGGTCTTTGAACACATTGATAAATGGGATTGGTGTCTCAGGAACAGCATCAAAAGAAACCGAAGAACCAATCAGTGATGACAATATCCCTGATGTCTTGTTCTGATCTTTTGGATTGAAATGCAGATATTTGATTGCGTACTCAATCAGGCATGTTGATAGATCAGCCATGAAGAAGACTCCTTCTAAGCACGTCAATTTGTTGGCGCATCGCACTTTCTTGTTCACGCATGACTCGGTATAAGGTCAGTTGGTTCAATGCCCGGTCAAGATTGTGGTCAGGACGATGGGTTTTGAAGTATGGATCGTTTTGAAGATAGTCAGTCAAGAAACGGATTCCGACCTCGAAAGTCATCATAAGCGCGCCATCGACGAGCATGGAAGCTTCCTTGTTTGTCAAGGTTTCTTTCAAAGCACTGATGAATCCTGTTGCGTACGCGATGAAATAGGGCATATCAAAAGCGATATGGTTGGAATCAGGATCATCCTCAGGGGCTGTATTGCAGCCAAAGCGGATTGCATCCCCAAAATCAAATAACAAGCTTCCAGGCATGATGGTGTCGAGGTCAATGACACATTTGACCGATTCTAGGTCTTGTGCGAAGAGCAGGTTGTTTAGTTTGGTGTCATTATGAGTCACCCTAAGTTTGATACTTTGGTCATCAAGCGCATCTTGGATGATGGAGATGACATGTTTTTGACTGAGCACATACGTAATCAGGTCAGAAGCCTTTCCTAGACGTTCAGGCGTTGCTTTTTCAAGGGCAACCAGAAACTGAGAGTAACGTTTGGGCGTATGATGGAAATCCGGGATGGTCTCATGGAGTTTGCTTGCGTCTAGAGACGACAAAAGGTTTTGGAATGTTCCAAACGCATGTCCTGCAAGCATCATCTGTGTGGCATTCTGAGCCCTTTGGAGAGTGATTGAGTCTGCGACAAAACGGAGCATCCGAAAATACCCACGGTCGCAATAAACGAACGCATCACCTGATGTTGTCGGTATGAGTTCAAGGACTCGGTCATGGGGATTGATCCCTTGATTGATCAAGACATAGGCCATATATGAGGTTACCATGGCATAGTTTTCCATCAGTGAAGGGATGTCTTTGAAAACAAAATTGTTGATTCTTTGAAGGATGTATGACCGGTTGGGGTTCTCACATTTGACGAGAAAGGTGTCATTGATATGACCCTCACCGTATCGCTCACAGCTGATGGGTGTGCCTTCAATGGCAAACAGTGTTATGATTTGGGTCATGATGGCCTCATTCTAATTGGACTTTGTCGACTTGCTCTAGACCGAGATGTCGGAATCTCAAAGGAGTGATTTTCAGTTTGCGTTTAAAGAAATCATTGAATGCGATACCGTTGCTGAAACCACAGATCTTGGCGATTTCATAGACGGGCATGCCGGTGTTGAGCAAAAGATCTTTGGCTTTGTTCATTTTTTGCTCAAGCTGATATTGTTTGGGACTCATACCGACATAGGCTGTGAACAAGTGCCGAAAGTAGTCATAACTGTAGCCTATATTTTCAGCAATGACAGAAAAATCAGTGTTCAAGTGAATTTTCTCTTTGAGCAGTTTCTTGGACAGTTCAATGGCCCGTTTGTTTTGCTCATCCATGCTGACAGATGATGTCGCCGCATTCTCATGACGCAACAACATGACGACGATTTGCTGGATAAGACTGCTGATATAGGACTCAAAATAAGGCTCACGTGCCAAATATGACTCTTTGATCTCAACCATCTTTTCAAAAATAGCTGCCGAAAAGCCAGGTTCATGTGTGTAAAAGGCGGATGGAAGATCGATTCCATCGAGTTTGAACAGCACACAATAGACTTCAGTGGATACTTCTGATTTCTCATCATGGACGATGTTGGGAGGGATGATCACCATGTCCATGTCATGATAATTGTAGATTTCATTGTTGACGGTGGTTCGGCCATGGCCATTCTTGTAAAAGACGATTTCGTAACAACTATGAGCCTGAGGAAGGACATAGTCGAGAGGAGGATGACTGTAGTGGATAAATGACTGTAGTTCGGTTTTCATGAGTGATCTCCTCCTTGAAAGCGATTGATCTCTTCACGGGTCGGGATGCTCTTTTGAGCACCATCCCTAGTGACTGAAATCGCAGCGGCTGCGTTTGCATAACGGATGGCTTTTTCTAGTGAGCGAAGACGGGTGTATTCAGCGATGAATGCCCCAATGAAGGTGTCACCAGCGGCAGTTGTGTCTCTTGCCGTGACATCATAGGCATCAATGCGGGTGATCGAACCGTTGGTCTCAAAAGATACACCTTTGGATCCGTGGGTGTTGATGATGATCATTGGAAGTTGTCCGGAAAGGGTTTGATTGATGGCTTTCATCTCTAGGTCGTTGGCGCACAGGATGTCTGTGTTTTCTAGGATCGTATCCGACAAAGGACCCATAGGGGCGGGATTGAAGAGGGTTGTCATGCCCTTGGTTTCGCTTGATGAAGACCATAACCGACAATGAGAGGATCAATTTCATATTGAACAATCAGAGTATCATTTTCGGTGGCGTGCGCGAGACCATGATCAACCATACACGTTGTCAGATAGGCGTTCGCACCTGGGTCGATGATGATTCTGTTATC
Source organism: Acholeplasmataceae bacterium (assembly GCA_018400755.1). GTDB lineage: Bacteria > Bacillota_I > Bacilli_A > Acholeplasmatales > Acholeplasmataceae > RECG01. The sequence continues at coordinate 113,576 of JAGYLU010000001.1, read as the reverse complement.
ACGATCGGTAATCCAGATCGAGGCCACTCCAGTAGGGTGTCCCAAACGGAAGACATGGGAGGTGTTGATGCTGTGATGCCCAAGTGATTCCAGAGCCTGATCGCCAAAAGCATCATCTCCAACGGCACCAATCATGGCAACATCAGCGCCTGATTTTGCTGCCGCGACCGCCTGATTTGCTCCTTTACCACCATGATTGATGAAGAAACCGCTCCCAATGACCGTCTCACCTTGACGAGGCAAACTGGCGGAGCGTATGACAAGGTCCATATTGATACTTCCCAAGACATAGATCATAGGTCAACCTCCCTGTGACGATAACGACTTCCGGTGCGTTTGTTTACCACGCACCGGAAGTTGTTGTTAAATGGCTTAAGACTATTTATGGTTTCTCTTCGATCAGCACATCGTCAATCACGATTTCTCCGAGCATATGCATGCCAAAGATGAACTGATAGTTCTCGTGATTGCCGGTTGTGATCTGAACAGTGAGGGTCTTGATATCCATGAGGTCGTTTTGTGATGCATTGGGGATGATGTTGAATCCGACGTCACTGGGAAGACCGACACCTAAATCGCGCATCAGGATGTAGAAGAAACCGTTGTTGATCGGATTTTTGACAATCCGGTATGAGAATGAGATTTCATAAGTTGTGTTTGGTTGAAGATCAAGCGCTTCAGGCTTGCTTCTTGCAAATTCGAACCATTCATTTCCGAGCGCTTCGGGTTCGATTTGCCCCATCAAAGAGCTATCACCAGTGATGACGTACCGCGGATCAAAAGTGAACTGTCCCCATCCGAATTGTCCCCAATCATAAGCGGTTTCGTTGAATGAGAATGCTTCGAACCCTTCTGTTTCACCAAGCCCAATAAGATCAATTGCTGGTCTTTCGTTTTGCGGGTGTCCATAATCAACTCCGTCAACGATGGTGCCAGTTGGGTTTTTGGTGAGGATGATGTCATCAATGACATAAGCGCCACCGTTTTTGATACCCCAGGCAATCGTCTGCTTGGTGGAGGATCCAGTTGTGAAATTGAATGTTTTGGTGGTCACACCGCGATCGTTTCGCTCGTACCATTCACCAATCCGCTCCCTTTGATCCGATAACTCATCAATCAGGTTCAAAAACATGTAACCACCCTTGCCAACAAGAGCAATCGACTCGAATTGAAATGAGACGGTGTAATTGGTATTGGGCTCTAGGGCGTAAACGTTGGTGTCGAATTTGAGACCTTCGCTGTCACCGCGCGAATTGGATGTGATTTCTATGCTTTGCGAGCCTTTGATGTTGTTCGTTCTTGTCAAATAGGCATTTCTACTGTTCACGGGTAGATAGAGAGCATCAATCAACGTGAAATCATAGTCCTCGAAATGTTCATAGTACCCATTGATGACCTCGATCTTGACATCATGGATATCAATGTCATCATACCCTTCGCTAACGATGTTGAGAACATAATCATCATGGTCATGGGTTGTGACATGGATGGTTTTTGTGCCTTTTTCACCAGAGACATCCTGCCATTTATGGTAACCAGTGGTTGCACCATCGCCACCCTTGGCACTCATCAGGGCGAAGACATATCCGTTGGTATCAGCAAAATGATAGTTTTCAAGTTCAAAATGAGGGGTGTAATCAAAGGTGATGGCATAGGTCGTCTTTGGTTTGAAAGGGTAGGCTTTGGCATCATCAAATGACATCGATTCATGAACTGGATCAGGTGTTGTGTTGCTTGTGTCAATATTGACCGAGCCAAGAGCATAAACCATCGAGTCATCGATTTCTCCGGCCATCCCAAGCCTGATGGAAGGTGTTCCGGTTTCATCGATGATGGATATAGCCAGTGTATAATCACCCGACGCAAGAGAAGCAGGGATGGTCATTGTTGTGTAGATGTTCGTGGTTTCCCCCAAAACAAATGTTCTGGCATCGAAATTGTCTTCGACATAGCTAAAGACTTCGTTGTTGTCCTGATCCATTAGTGAGACCTTTAGTGGATGGGTGTACCAAAAACGGCCAACAGCACTATTTGAGAACGATAGAAGAATGTCCATATCAGTGCCTTGTTCTGCTTTGTTTGGGAATCGCGCAAGATCGACTGCGAGACGATAACCAAGTTTTTCATTCCCGCGTTCCCATAGGCTTCCGTTACCATCATCTACGACACGGGCGACATTGGCGTTGACCCAGCCTAGGACAGTTGAATAGTTGGGACGCATCTTGAACAAGATATCGTCAATACCACCCATCAGATCAAAACCAAATGCCTCACTGTAAGCCTGTTCGACACCACTTGAGTATTCTCCAAGCAAGGGGAGACGCTTACCTGACCGAAAGGCATCGGACATTAACCGTTCATCGGTTGGATAGTTCATGAGATTGGCACCGGAATCTCTTCGGAAAGTTGTATTGTCTAAGCGCCATAGATAGTCAAAAGCCGAATATGTGACGTAATCATCATAGCTGTCATAGGGCATGAAGTAGGGATCCCATGCCGCTGAGAGAACAAGCAACTTGTTCGTTTCTTTGAAGGCATCGACATAAGCATCAATGATTTCAGCAAGGGCATGCATACGGTTTTCAATGGTTGGATAGGAGAATCCGGAATGCCATTCTCCCCAGTTTCCCCATCCCCTGATCTCAACGACATCAATCAATGTGTTGTCTTTGTATTTGTCTGCAAGAGCTTCCAAAAAAAGTGACAGATGACGTTGGTAGTCCTCGTTTCGGGTATCAACGACTCGGAAGGTCCTGACAAGGTCCTTTGAATGGTATAGTTATGTATCTCATAAGCAACGTCATATTTGTCAAATAGCCACTGTGGCGTTCCAGAATAGGTGTTAGGTAACATCAAGGAATCGGTGACGATTCTGAAATTGATCCGTTTCCCCCTTACTACATAATAATCAATGATTTGGTCCATCAATGTCCAATCATAAACGCCTTCCTCAACTTCGATTCTGGCCCATGAAGTTGAAAGAGAGACATTTGAGACTTCAGGAAGTGGTCCGCTAGTGCCCATATCAGGGTGTCCGCCATAAGTCGGTTCTTCTAGTGTGACCCAACCCATACCGGGATTGTTCAGATTTCCTGATAACTTCTCAGGATAGACATATTGATAATTTGATATGTTAGGGGACGCGTCATCAAGTACATCCTCGACCGACTGGTCGAACTTGGCACAACCAAAGAATGTACCGAATGCTAGACCAAGGGATGCGAGGCCGATCAGTGATGCGAAAACAGCCTTTTTGGCAATGATCGTGACCTTCTTTATGACGAGCCACACACCGGCAACACCAGCAGCAAGCGACATCACCGACACTGAGGAAATCACGACAAGTGCGATGGTCGAACTACCTGAAAGCATCGAACCAATCATGTAAGCGTCATCCTTTCCGGTCGGGATTGGGTCACTGACATTCTCTGGAAGTCCAGGAATGGCAGGAAGTGTCTCATCGATCAATTGCGCATCTTTTCTGACAAGAAAGGTAATGTCATCGATGATGACTCTGGCATCGGAGACTTGTGGATAGACTGAGAGTGTCCATACATGATCAAGATCATCTTCGAGTTCTGGGAAGACATAGTCAATATAGAGTGTCCCACGGTTTTCGATGAGTAATCCCTGATCCATGTATGCTTTGCCGTAGGTTTGCGTCCGTTTGAGAGTGACGGCGTTAAAGAATAGTTCATGGATGATCTCACCATGAGCATCTGTAAGCGACATCTTGACATTCAGGATACCATCGAAAACGGCCTTCATGTGGAATTTGAAGGCGTTGTTTCTAAGGGCTACCTGATCAGTTTTGACGAGTTCATTCCATTGAAAACGGGTGAGCTCATCGTAGACCAAAGACTGGTCACCACGGAGTGCTGTCGACTCAGTCAGAGCATATGGTTTGGCTGTGGAGCCATTTGTCAGACCAAAATGGACAAGAGGATCAGTTTCAGAAGGAACCCCTTCGAATGTGGCTTCATGAAAAATCCCATATGAGTGTTGTTCAAGATTGACAATCTCTTCGCGAACTACAAAATGGTCAATTGCGACGATGCCACCAACTGCCTGACTTTGTGCTTCGAAGAAAAGATATATACCGTCACTGATCAAAGAACTGAACTCAAATGAAACGTGGATGATTGAATCACTAACGGTAACCGTTTCAACATTCGTGATTGGAATAGACCCTGGTAACCTTTGGCCTTGATCGTTGACATACATCTCATAGATATTGGTGTCATCAGCAATCTTCTTGGCTTTCACAACAAAGTGGCTGACATTGGTCAAACGCAAATCAAAGCTGACCTGATAGGTGTGTCCGCCTTCAATGCTCAGTTCACTACCTTGTGTTCCTCCAAGGATATCCCATCCTACTTTTTGGATGCCAAACAACAGAGAGCGGTTTTCAATGGCGATACCTGGTGTATCTTCAAAGGATCCCGTGGTACCTTCATCATCATTTAGAAAGAAGACCGAGTTCAGATGAATCTCTCCTGAAGCGTTGTCAAAATGATCAACGACCGTGGTCTTGAAGTCAAGGGATTCCGTATATTTTTCAATTTTGACGTTGTCGATGACGATCAACGGATCACTGTCCGAAACTTTGGCATCAAAGATGATGTAGCTTGGGTGAGTCGGACGTGCTTTGAAAACAAACGATAAGGAAGAGACACCAGTCTCTTCGGAATATGAGAGACTCTCGTCCTCAGATAGGTTGATCGGGAGGCCATCATCATCAAGACGATTTCCGGTTTTGGGATTGATATGGAAGCTGTGATAAGCATCCCAAGTTGATGATTGTTCGATCTTGACACTAAAAAAGTCAACACCATCGCCTTTGAGTTCCATGGACACGCGGTACAGATCATCTTTAAGGACGATCGCGTTGACACTTGTACCGCCCAGCGTCACAAAGGTTCCAATAGATGCATCAAAGACATAGTTCAGGGATTTGTTGCCGTCAATGACGTTAACTGTCGAGACACCACTTTCAGCGTGATTCGACCAATAAACAGTTTCGGCATGAAGTGCACCTTGGACTGTTTCAAATGTTTCATCATGTATCGTCTGGTAGATCCCCGAAGGGGGTGATGCACTCACAACAAAAGACGTTGCGAGTGCATACACCATAACCATAACGATGATTGAGACGAGTCGTTTCAATGTCATCGTTTCTCCTCTTTTATGCCCCGAGGGTCAGTTGATTGTTCGCGTGACTGACGCCCGGAGTGTTTTCAGCATTCAAATTGAAGACCATGAATCCGTATGTGTCGGATTCGGCATTGTATGATGCTGTTGAGTCATAGAGATAGACAGTCAGCGTCATGGCATTCAATGCGATGGTTTCAATATGCTTCTGATATGTATCGACCGCAAGCTCATTGGCAATGAATGCGAGAGCGTCGAGACTCGTCATGTCTTCTGTGATCACAGCATGAACTGTGATGGCTTCGATCGTGACTTCTTCAAAAACAACGGTTGCCTGAAAATCATTGGTTACAGGGCTTTCACAGGCAATCAGACTAAAAACTGAAATGATGCTTACGATCAGAATCAAGAATCGCTTCATCAATGACACCCCTTTCTTTGGTCAGTATGTCATAAGTGATGGTGACGGAATAGAGAACACCAGACACACGGACAACATAATAAGCAAAAGATGTGTTTCCTTGTTCATCTGATATGACAACAGTGACAACGTAACGGCCTGGGGTATTGACATTCAAATGATCGGAAAGACTGACAGTCACGTCACCGACAGCATTGCTGTGGGTGATGTCGGCAAGAGGATCATATGTGGCACCTTTGGTGATTGTCACGACTGAAGATGGAACAGTGATGATGATGACATCGTTTAGAAAGGCTGAGTTCACAATGGACAGGTCGATTTCGACAGTGCCACCGGCAGTGCTGATTGAAAGTGTGTAAGTGCCTATTGCAAGATTGGAAAAGACAGAGGCATCAAGTTCAAGCGCACCGAGAATGTATTCGTAGCCTGATTCAAGCGTGACATCATCAAGGAGCACAGTGGTGATGGCCATACCATTCAAGTCGATGATGATCTCCAGGATATCGTCTATATGGACATCGTAAGTCACAGAAGTAACATCGGTGATTGGTCCAAAGACCATAACATTTACGCTGAAATCAAAAGTGATACCTGGGGTACTAGTTTCAATGGTGAACTCTGTCAAACCAGCAGGTAAGGTCATCAAGAATGAGTCATTGAGGGTCAGGATGCCTTCGCTCAGAGTGTAGTCCACAGGTTGAAGTGGGGTTTCAGAAACACTGATACCAGTGATATGGTCGGATGTCAGATTGATTCCGATGTCGAGGTCATTGTCCACACCTTTTTGATAGTCATAGGATGCTTCAAGGACTGCGGGTCCACCGGTTTCAACTGTGACGGACAGTGTTCTTGTTCCCCCTTCGGAAATAACAGATAGAAGGTGTTCACCATTCTCGAGGGCGAGGAACAAAGCGGCATCAAGCACAAGACTGTCCTCTTCAATCACATACTTGTCTTGACCAATCAAAGCACCGTTTAGTGACAATGAAACGAATGCATGGTCAACCAGATCCAGCTCAAGAGCAACGTTTTGTTGTAGGGATTTCTGGTAAACAAGCGAATCAGGAACGACGATTGGACGGACATCATAGAGATCCAAAAGGATCACATGAGTCCCATATGTTGTCTCAAGCGTGAATTCAAGGCCAAGTTGGGCTTCCAATCCATCAAGATAGGCGTTTTGGAAGGCAAAGCCGTAATCCGTAAGGACATAAGCGCTTTCATCGAGTATTTCTTCACCAAGAGAGACAGAGAGAATGTCAGCAGCGAGCAAATTGGTACGATAGGCCATGGCTTCCGTTTTGGTAATGGCGTATCCGACATTGAACTCCGGAACGACCATCGGGTCTTTTTCAAGCACTTCGACCGCAAAGTTGTCAAGGATGTAGTGGCCAGGTGCCTCACCGTTGAGTTTGCTTCCGTAGAAGTTGAACGTCTGAAGGTCAACCGATGCCGGAACGGTGAAGAACATCTCAGCATGAAGCACATCACCAATCATGGTTGCAGATGCGGCAGCAAGCCCCGGATGAGACAAAACATTGGTTTCGAAGTCATATTGGAACTCGAAATAAAGAGGGCTCCAAGGTGTCGCCATCAGAAAGACTTTTCCATTGACAGCTCTGACTTCGAAGGTCAATTTGAGAGGAACTTCCTGTGGTGGTTGGAACTTGGTGTTTGTAATGCCACCTAAGACCCAGTCATTGATGTCATAACGAAGTGACTGAGTTCCGGAAACAACCTTCACGGGATCGGTTTCAATACCACCAGCATTTGCCCAAAAGGCGGTCCCTTCCCAGAAATTGCCCATGACAACCTCGAAGTCTTCAGTCATGACCGGTTTTTCAGATATGCCAAGATCATCGAAAGTCATCACAGCAACCTGATTGATGTCGGCGATGACGCCTCTGAATGTGAAGGTGACCGGTTCGTCTGAGGAAAACTCAAACTCAAAATCGATGACACCCTCTGAATCAATGCTGAAGAGTTCATTGTGAAGATCAAGTGTCGTACAGGCATTGTACCAACCATTGAAACAAGGCCTTTGAACGGTCTTGTTTGCCTCATTGATGGTCAGAATGAATTCATAAGGCATGTTTTCAACGGTGTTTCCATCATAATTCTTTCTGACCTCAACCATCATTTGCTGATAGTTTGAGGTCTGAATCTTACCTGTCACCAAAAAGGCATTGGCACCCTCGATTTGGGTGAAATCCTTTTTGATGGCCAACGTGTCAACCCATTGACCGGGTGCGTTCACCACGTAAGTCGTCAAGGATTGGGTTCCCGAAATGGCATTCTCGGTTGTGATATCCGCTTCATGCCCAGTGAATAAATGATCATAATGGGCAATCTCAGTGTCACCTTCGAAATCTTCAAAGAACACTGTCGCCGGTTCATAGAATCTCACCGGTGGACCGGAAGCTGAGGCGTCAAAGCCGAAGAAGAGCATGCCACCCGCAAGGAAAACGGCTAAAATGAGCACTCGTTTCATAATTTTCTCCTTTTCTATGTTTATCTTATACGACGTATTTCGTCGTTGAGATCTTGTTCAATCTGATCAAGAAGTGCTTCGATGGTTGTTAGACCCTCTCGTCGTTCAAAGTACAAACCCATGCTTCTACCGATGATTCTTTCAATCGTTGTCGTTGATAGATAAGGATTATATTCGATTGGATATGAGTAGGAGACGGCAGCATCAAGGAAGATCTCATTGATGCTTCTGATCTTTGGATCTTCAACCGACAAGAAGACATCACGGGCAATTGTTTTGTTTCCCGGAATGTTGTATCCGAGTTCTGCCAGGCTTTCCATACCGACAGTTTGGTAGAATTCGATGAATTTGAACGCGGCATCTTTGTGTTCTGAGTCCTTATTGATGGCATTGGCAATCATCCCGGACACACCAGCATATGGCAAGCGTTTGCCATGCTCGTCGGTGACTCTGTTGTCGGGGACTGGAGGAGGAAGAATTCCGATGTCAAAATCGACATTGTTCCAGCCATAGGCAACAAAAGCCCATCGGCCAAGAAAGACGCTTGATACGGTACCAAGTGTGAACCGTTCCCCGCCTACCGCCAATGATGAGGATCCTTTGTAAGGCGCGGGCGCATTTGCACCTTCCTGAAGGGAGATGAAGAATTCGAAAGCATCAATCACACCTTGTGCGTCTCTGTTGAAGACAGTTTGATTCTCGATGAACATCGACTCTCCGCTCATTTGGATCCATTCATACAAGTGTTTGTAGGGGACGAAATCCATTGTTGTTCCATAACGGGTGACGGTTGTCCCGCTTCCGATGGTCATCGCCGAAGCAAATGCGCTGAATTGGCTCCATGTCATCGGTTCATCAGATTCAAGGTAAGGAAAAGCATCTGGGACCTGATTACGATACGCGTTGACCTGACTCTTGTTATAGATCAACATGAAGTCAGGAGTCCAGTCCTTAATCAAAGCATATAGGCTACCTTGACCCATCTGATTGCCGTCAAACCGGTAACCGTTGTTGACATCCCAAAGGTCATCAAGTGATAAACTGCTGCTTTGGGCAATATAATCATCGAGTTCTTGAATCAGGTCTTCATCCAGAAATGGTCTGATCTCACCCGGATCCATGAGAAACACATCAGGGCCACGACCACTTGCGAATTTCATCTTGAGATCAAGGAAGTAGTTGTCTCCCGCTCTTTCGATGTTGACAAAGATGCCAGGATTTTCTGCTTCGAAGAGATCGATGACATTTTGGATGGCATTGACTTCGGTATTGTTTCCCCAGACATAATATGTCAGTTCAATATCACCATCATTGCCGGTGATATCTTTCCTTTTCTTGCATCCTGAGAGCATGACAAGCATCAGCAAGATGACTATGATGATCATTGATTTTTTCATCGTGTATCCTCCTCATTCATCGTGATTCGTGTGCCTTGATGGCAACGTGATTCCTCGGCTTTGAAAGCGAGAACATGACTGGTCACAGTGTGCTCAATCGATGATGAAATCGATGTTTTCTCAGAACTTGAAAGACCGGTGAGAAAATCATACATCATCCGTTCATCACCACCACCATGCCCTTTCAGCGATTCACTCATTTTCCGGATGTCATAGATCACAGGCGTGACATCAAATCGGCCATCATAGGTCTTCACGGTGATCACTTGGGTCAGATCGTCAGCATTGATCTCACCTTTGGTACCCATGATCTTAATTTGGCGATGGGTGCTTCCACTGAATGCGGAAAGCGTCAAATGGGCGTGAGAACCGTTCTTGAAAGCGATATTGACAAGCTGATGATCCATGACATCATTGTCACAGAGGTAGACACACCTTCCGTAAGGGCCAAGCAAGGCCTTGTTGAGTGATGACTCTGTGGGATTGACATCAAGAACTGTGAAGGGCCACACTTTGTTGTGCTCAAGCGGGTAGGCCTTGAAATTGTTCATGTAAATCTTTTCAGCATCATAAGGACAGGTGTTTTTGATTGGACATCCTTTGATGCAATGGGAAGGTGCATTGGATGGCGCATGTTTCGGATGGAAGTGATATAAACCTCCAAATGAGGAAACCGAATCAACATCAACACCCATATACCAAAGAATGATATCAAGATCATGGGATGTCTTGGCAAGTACTATCGGGGCCGATGTCTGTGAGTTTCGCCAATTGCCACGGACGAATGAATGGGCAAAGTGCCAGTATCCGATATGCTCAATTTGATGCATCAACACGATGTCTCCAATGATTTTCTCATCAAGGATGTCCTTGATTTTTCGATACAAAGGTGCGTATCTCAGGACATGACAGAGGACAACACGACGATGGTTTCTGACGGCGGCATCCCTGATTTCAAGGCAAGCTTCAAGGGTGGTAGCAATTGGTTTTTCCAAAAGAAGGTCATAGCCTGATTCGATTGCCTTGAGAGCGTCAACGTGATGACTTTGATCAGGTGATGCGATAATGACCGCTTGGACTTCAGGTTTGGCTTGCAAAAGAGATGCACCACTGTCAAACACACATGAATCATCAAGATCAAACAAGGTTTGGTATTTGACTCTTTTTTCTGGATTGGGATCAGCAATGGCGACAACCCTGGCGAGTTCGGGATGTTGTTTGATATAATCGCCATAGACCTCACCACCACGGGCACCCAATCCGATGATTGCGATATTGATCATCATCGTTATCCTTTCAATCCGGTTGTGACAATGCCTTCGGTGAACGCTCTTTGAGAGACAAACATCGTCACGACCATCGGAATTGTGAATATCACACAGGCTGCCATCAACAGATGCCATGGCATGACAGACGTGGTACTTTGGAAATAGCGCAATCCAACGGATAGCGTCTGCAACCCAGGATTGCTGGCCAAATAGATTCGCGGACCGACATAGTCACTCCAAGATCCGACAAAACTAAAGACAATGAGAGTCGCGAGAATGGGTTTGCATTGCGGAAGGATGATTTTAAACAGAATCCCAAGTTTCGAACAGCCATCAATTTCCGCAGCTTCATCAAGACTCTTGGGAATACCTAGCATGTATTGCCGGAGCAGGAAGATGAAGAAGGCGTTTCCACCGATTGCCGGAAGAATCAGAGGCAGTCTTGTGCCAACAAATCCCAGACGGGTGTAGATGATGTATGAGGGAACCAAAGTGACAACCCAGGGAAGCATCATGGTCGCAAGAAGAATAAAGAAGATGGTATTGCTTTCCTTGACTTTGAATCGGGCGAAGCCATAGGCGACCAGAATCGATGACATGATGGAGAGAACCATATTCCAAAAGACAATCACCAGGGTATTGAAAATCAGTTTGAACATGTCGATGACCGCGATCGCTTCGGGATAATTGCTGGGTGAAAAAGGCGAGGGAAGCTTAGGCGGAGACTGGAACAGATCGAAAGATGATGCGTGAAAAGATGATAAAAGCATCCAGAAAAAGGGGATGGCAATGATGGTCGCAATCAGCACTGATGCTGTGGTTCGAACACCGAGATTGACTTGTTCACGACGCCGTTTCGTTATGGTCATTGTTCATCAGCACTTTCGTAATATGCGCGTTTATTGACGATTTTGAAGAAGAAGATTGAGAATACCAGAATAATGATGAAGATGATCCATGCCTGAGCTGACGCATAGCCCATGCCACGACCATCAAAAGCATGGAAGACGACATTCATGGCCATTGTGGTTGTTCGGTTCCCTGGTCCGCCACCGGTCAACAAATCCATTTCGGCATACGCTTGAAGCGCACCGATAAACCCAGTGACAAGCAAATAGACAAGGGTCGGGCTGATCATCGGAATCGTGATGTGACGAAACCGGTTGACTTTGCCAGCGCCATCAATCTCGGCGGCTTCAACCAAATCCTTTGGAACATTTTGCAAAGAGGCCAGACAGATGATCATCGTTGGACCCAATCCTGACCATATGCTCATCAGGATGACTGAACTCATGGCATTGTCGTAGTTCAGCCACTCCCTAGGAGCAATCCCAATCCAGGACATCATGTAATTGAACAAACTGAAGTCAGTACTAAAGAGTTGTTTCCAAAGCATGGCTGATCCGACAATCGGAATAATCGCTGGTAGATAAATCAGTGTTCTATAGATATTTCTACCCGGTATCTTGCCATTGAGAAGGACGGCGAGCAACAATGCCAGAAAGACACCGGAAAATACTCGGACAAATGAATAAACAAACGTATTTGTGATTGATTGCATGAAGATCGGATCATCAAATATGACGCTTTGATAGTTGGCAAAACCAACAAGTTCAGGAGTCCTTCTACCTAAACCAAGAACTGTGACCTCTGTGAAACTGTAATAGAGTGAAGTCATCATTGGCAAAATTGAGAACAACAAAAACCCAATAATCCAAGGACTGATGAACAAGTAGAACGACAATCGGTCCCGTTTTGTTTTTTTCATTTTCATAACATGAGACCATTGAGGATGTCGATGACAGTCTGTTTATGATTCAAATGCCTCACATAGCGATGTTTTCCGCTGGAATCTTCTGTGAAAGAGGTAATCCCTTGTTGATCAATCGAGACGATTCCGGGAGCACTGATGTTGAACAGCTCACTTTCGCCCATGACCGCATAATAGATGGTGATAGGGTCCCAACTGTATCTCGGACCATTGCTATGGATCTGATAGGATAACTTGATGGGGGAATCGTAATTGGGTGTATCAAACAAGGATTGTCCGGTTTCAATCAGACCGACAGAATAAGGAATGAAGACAGCTGGGATGTCCAAATGACTGATTACATACCGTGCTGAAGACAAATCCTGGATGATATTCCATTCGGCAGTCATTGGGTGTCCGTCAACGACAAAAGTGCGGTTTTTCTGAAATTCCCCACTCATGATGACGAAAGACTCCATTTTCTCTTTGATCAGTTCACGTCCGTTGAGATGAGACTCGAGACACGCTTCAGACCGCATCAAGTCAGCGATGTTATTGAGAGGACCAATACAGACAATCCGAACTTTTGTGGGTGAAGCCACAAGGGTTCGGCGCAACAACGTGACCGCATCTTCAATGGGTTGTCCGTTCAGGTAATGTCCATATGCGCTGACCAAACCTCGGGAGTATGCCCCGTAACCGTGTTCCTCAGCTAAAAACGACGTACGGTTGGTCATTCCAACTGGCACTGTCCGATGATAATGATGATTGATGATTTGAATGGCCTGGGCACCGTCTCGACGTGATGTATTGCTCGTGAATGCCAGAATATCGCACATTGATTGATTGGCCAGATTGTGGGCAATCGCCAATGCACCGGCATCGTCACAGTCGTTACCGATGTCAGTATCGATGACTAGATTGATCATATCAACGCCTCTTTCTTTCCTCTATTATATCATTGATATATTCATCAAAATGGTTATTTAATAAACCAAATTAATGGAAAATTAGGCTAATATGTTGATGATTTCATAGAAATAGAAATAAAGAATCACCATAGTTCAGGTCTGAAATATCTAATCAATTGAAATGATAACCCTTTCATTGGGCGTTTTAGTGTATTTGTGCAATATGCTCAATCCAGACAAAACCATTTTGATGAGTTTTTGTGATATACTCATCAAAATGGTTATTAATGAAGCGATTCCGTCAATTCATTTTAATGATTCAACATAGATTTTTGAGCTCAAAGGGTCTTCTTTAAGCTAAAATCACCATCACAGAACGAAGGAATACGATCATCAAGACTCTTTGGTATGATGATGACACACCAATGGTTACCTAGACAAGTGATATGTTGTATAATGAAGCCAACCATGTGTGAGTATTCATCTGGCAGTTCAAATTGGACATAACGGGTTGATGATTAATTCTTTACATTTATAATGGAATGATTTTTGACATCTGATTGATGAAATTGATATAGGCGTTTGATGAATGATTTATCTTTAGGAATGTCCATGCTTTTATGATGTCAACACCATCTCAATCGCTTCTTACGGTTCTATAAGTCATAGAGGATTTAGACGATTGGGTATAGGCAGATCTATAGAAAGGACCATTTGATATGGAGACATTGACATGGTTGATGGCAGGGGATCCCGCCATCAAAAGGTTGGCGATGAAGTATCTGTTGGATCAGGATTCTAAGGTGCTTCATGAGGGTTGGATCAAGACGTATCTTGATCTCTTTGACCATGAGAAAAAAGAGTGGGGCAAGGGCATCTATAGCCCCAAATGGATCTCAACATTTTACACGATGCGGGAACTGACCATTTTGGAAGTGAACGCTGATCATCAGATCTATCAGGAAGGTCTCAAGACCTTGCTTGAACGGATGTGGCATGCATCTTTATGGAAAGAGGATGACCTGTGCGTGGTCGGTATGCTCTTGAGCATGTGTGTGCATGCCAAAGCGGATCAGGTGACGATCTCATCGCTTGCAGAAAGGTTGATGTCTTCGCAACTTCCTGATGGTGGGTTCAATTGTGAATACACGTTCAAAGAGGTCAAAAGCAGTTCAGTCCATACGACCTTGACGGTGTTGGAAGGGCTATCTGCGCTTGGACAAAGTGATAATGACCACGATCATGAGAGACGGATCAAGATTGAACGTGAGGCTCAGGCATTTCTCCTTCAAAAGCACTTGATGAGACGAGAGCGGGACAATGCGTTGATGTTTTCCTATATTGACAAGTTTCATTACCCGACAAGATGGAAATATGATGTGCTCAGGGCACTCGTCTATTTTGCCAAAGCGAAAGTGCCTTATGACAACCGAATGGATGAGGCGATGGATCTTTTGAAGAAGCGTTTCAAAGATGGCAGACTGCCCAAAGGACCAACCCACACGGGAAGACATCACTTTGTGTTGGATCCAATGGACATCAGACGGATGAATACGCTGAATGGACTGATTGTTCTTAAGACGTATGATCAATCTCTATACGATTCAATGATTGATGAATCACTCATCGAGTGAAGAAAGGGTGATCAAGCATGGCAGGGCGAGACGACCGTATTTTGATGAATCATTTCGAACGTTTGGCAACAATGATCTATGACATTGATTCTAGACAGGAACCAACACTGACCGGCATCAAAGATAAATATCTGATGGATGTGACATACACCCTGAAGTTTCTAAGGATTGCGATCGAGGTCAAAGAGCCAATGATCTTTGATCAGTACATGAAGTGGTTTGGGGGTCTCGCATGCCACTTGAGATTCAATCTGGATGCGATGAGACGGCACTTCGATATCTTTGAATCCGTATTGACCACACATGTTGAGAAAGAGATCTCCGAGAGAGGACATGACATCTTTGTCTCAGGTGTCGATGCATTTAAGCAAGCATACTTGACAACAACACCTGTTGATCCCTCTCCTAACCGGTTTCTTGAACTTCTGATGAACATGGAAAGCGATCAGGCTTATCAATATGTCAATCAGAAAATCAATGAAGGGACAACCCTCAAGGATGTCTATCTTTCAATCCTTCAACCAACCCTTTATACGGTTGGTGAATTATGGCATCAAAGACAGATATCGGTGGCCAAAGAGCACTACATCACCGCCGCGATTCAGCACATCATAGGCAAATTATATCCTTTGTTGTTTCAAAACAAAAAGCGATCACCTTATTCGGTGACAGCTGTCTGTGCTGGTGAGGAGCTTCATGAGATTGGAATGAGAATGGTTGCGGACTTTTTTGAGATGTCGGGTTGGGACTCGGTCTTTTTGGGCTCGAACCTCCCCATTGAGATGGTGGTTGAACACCTACTCAGCCATCCGAGTGATCTGCTGGCCATATCCGCAACCACATCACAGCATCTGATTGAGGTCCGGACGTTGATCGAAACGGTCAAAGAACACCCTGACTTGAAAACCATCAAGATCATGGTCGGTGGTAAAGTCTTCAACGACACACCTGATCTATGGCAACGGATCAACGCTGACGCATACGCAGCGGATGCTGAGCAGGCGGTCTTGATGGCCCGTCTATTGGTAGGTGAGTCTGATGTCTGAGTGTCGGACATGTCCTCATCGTGACTTCCTGATGATCATCGACAGTGACGATCTGATCAGGACAGTGATACCAAATGACTCCAAGTTCGAGCCGATGATTGGTCAACCGGTGACGCTGATCATGGATGATCGAGATGTGGTTCGCTACAGGGCGTTCTGTGAAGAGCTCAAAGAGAACCATATGTCACTCAATTTCAATATGGCATTGACACATGAAGGTGTGCGCTATCCCTGTTTCTTCAACGGATATCAAGATGGCGTGACTTATGTCCTGATTGTGTTGTTCGATCGATATGACGACCAGGAAGTCCTGAAGAGAATGATGACCATCAACAGCCAACAGGTCAATGAGCTCAGAAAGATGTATAAAACACATCAGAACAATGATTTTGAAGTCTATAACAAAATGACCAAACTCAATAATGAGCTCTTGAACTCGAAACGGATCATTGAGAAGCAGAACGCTGAGCTCATGAACTTCAACACGTTGCTCAGGCAGATGGCCATCGAAGACGCACTGACGGGATGTTATAACAGAAGATACTTCTATGACTATATGCGGGAGACCGTTCTCCCTTCCCAACAAGAGATCATCAGGACGTATGTCATGATTGATTTCAATCACTTCAAAGCAATCAATGACCGACTTGGTCATGATGCCGGAGATCGGCTACTCATCTTGTTTGTCCGGATTGCCAAAACCCTGATTGGCGATCAGGGCATCGTTTTCCGTCATGGTGGAGATGAGTTCATTTTGGTATTGAGCGATATGGGTGTCGATGGAACTGAGGCACTGATGAAACGCATCAATGACGAATTCTCAAAGCAATCAACCATCGCGAGCTTGGCCTATGGCATGATCGAAGTCGTTGACAGCAAGATGAATCAGGACCATGATGTCTCTGAAGCGATCAGAAAGGCCGATCAATTGATGTATGTCCATAAAAGGGCTTCAAAAGACCATTGATCGATCTGATTCAACACGGATACTTCTGACATGGTTGAGAGCCTTCTTAAAAGCTACTGACAATCACATCGCTTTTCGGTTGCAAGGGTGTCGCCATAGAAGAAATTGATTCTATGAATGCAGATGCTTTTGAAGATGGAAAGAGATCGCATAAAATGAGGATTTTAAAAAAATTGGTATCATTATGGTATAAAAAGGAGATATTGATCATGCCAAAATCATACCAATAAGAGAACTAAAGAACACAGCATCCATTTCAAGTATGTGGAAGAAACCAATGAACCAGTTTTTGTTACTAAAAATGGATATGGGTCAATGGTGATCATGAGTTTGGAAGTCTATGAGAGAGAATTTGCTAAAAACAGACAATTGGACAAATCAATGATTCACTTGAAGACGAAAATCATTCTAGTCAGAAGAATGATGACATGATGCTTTTAAATGAAATGAAAGTTAAAATATGGAAAATGAAAATGAATCATCCAACAAAGCAAGTCATGTAATCGCATTTAGAGATGGCGGCTTGAAATAGACGTCACAATTGATCATGAAAGAGATACTGTATGGTTAACTCAAAAGCAAATGGGTGAACTTTTGATGT
Organism: Acholeplasmataceae bacterium; assembly: GCA_018400755.1. GTDB lineage: Bacteria > Bacillota_I > Bacilli_A > Acholeplasmatales > Acholeplasmataceae > RECG01. The sequence continues at coordinate 95,939 of JAGYLU010000001.1, read as the reverse complement.
GACGACAGATAATATTGGCTTGCATATAAGAAATATTTAAGGAAGAAGAACTCCATTGCAAGTTCAGTAAACCGAGAAATCCTCGGTAACTGCATCTGATGGAAAAAAGTACAAGACTAATCTCTATAATCTTGATGTTGCAATATCTGTAGGTTACAGAGTGAAGTCGAAACGCGGTATTATTTTTAGAAAATGGGCAAATCAAATTTTTAAAGAATTTATTTACAAAGGCTATTTAGTAGATAAAGAAAGACTCATCAAACATAAAGAATACTATAAGGCATTCACTAACTCAGTCAAATTGATTGCTGATTTAATTGAGCGAAAAGAACTTGAAGCCGAAGAATCAAAGAGTTTGCTTCAAATCACTTCTAAATATGCTTATGCACTTGAAACTTTAGATAAGTATGATCATCAATCACTAACCATTATAAATATTACAAAAGACGATAAGAAAATAAAACTGGAATATGAAGATGCAATCAAAGAAATAAAAGGATTACCTGATTACGGAAAACACAATGGTTTGGTAAAGAGAAAGACCATTCATTTCATGGCGCACTGAATGCGATTTATCAAACTGCCTTTGGTGAAGAAGTTTATCCATCCATTGAAGAAAAGCTGCTAATCTTCTATATTTTGGCTGTGAAAGACCATGCTTTTTATGATGGAAACAAGGGATTGCCGCATCGATCTTCTTATGGTTTTTAGATATTTATGGCATTTTTTACAAAAACGGCTCAAGAATGCTTGATGATAATGCATTGGTCGCAATCAAAGTACTTTAGAGGATTGCTTTATCTCATCCGAACGAAAAAGATACCATAGTAAAGGTTATCATAAACTTAATCAATCAAAATAATTAGCAAAGTTGCCAAAAATTAATGTATCACACAGCTTAACTATAATGAATTGTGAACTAAAGATATATATCAGTCTAGCTTGTTAGACACTGAAAAAAACGTGAATCCCTACGGGTCAAACATGATGATATGAACCGGGACTGTAACGAGATGAGCGCTCGATGACGCTCATGGATGATATAGTCCCTTTTCTTTTCGAGGAGAATCATTCACCACTTGTTCAAAAAAGTCAGCAGTGAATAGACCCATATGTCTTCTTGGTGCTTGCCCTAAAGAAAGTGACGAAGAGAAGCCTCAACAAAATGGAGAGATACAAAATGGATGACCCTAGGATATAATGAAGGATAACGACCATCAATCATCAAGTCAATATCACGAACCTATGAAAAACGTCAAGACAAGTGTAGGATGATGGTCTGGATATTGATGGATCACAACATGAACAAGGAGAATGACATGAAACGAACATGGACTGCCGGTATGATCATCTTATTGATGGTTCTCACATCCGCTTGTGTGGATCAGGGGAACATCTTGATCCGATTCGAATCAAATGGAGGCACTGAGGTGCCATCCATCACATTTGATGGAAAAACCATCATCACCTTGCCCGATGACCCATCCCGTGAAGGCTACGTCTTTGTCGATTGGTATCAGGACTCCGATTTGACACAACCATTCGATCCGAGCGTCTTTCTGATTGAGCCGATAACCGCGAATCAGACCCTTTATGCGAAATGGGAAGAGGCACCTGTTCAGGTGACCTATCTGGTCATTTTCGAACCCAACAATGGGGATGATCCCATCGAGGTCAGCGCAAACGACAATCAAAAGGTGACAGCGATCGAGATTGGTCATACCGGTCATACCCTTCTGGGATGGTATTTAAGCGATGATGGGGGCGAAACGTTTACAACACCATGGGATTTTGATGCCGATGTGGTGACATCAAATGTCGTTCTTTATGCCTTCTGGCAAATCGAATCCTATCAGTTGGTCTATTTAGAACAAGATGGTATCACCGAAGTTCAAAGAACCACGTATGACTATGGCGTTGAGTTGTCTTCGCATATGACGGTATTGCCTGCTGTGATTGAGGGATTCTCCTTTGATGGTTGGGAACCTCTGCCTGAGACCATGCCCGCGCATGACGTCTATCTTCAGGCCAGATATACGTCAGAGTCACTAGATGACTTGTTTTCAGAAGTTGCTGTCGGTGAAGCAGGGGTCACATACACCATCCCAACAGAGATCGATGACAGCGGTTCCGCGCAAGTCAGCGGAGGATTTATGATGGCGACGACCGAGACCACCTATGAACTCTGGTATAAGGTCAGGGTGTGGGCTGAGGCCAATGGCTATGTCTTTGGTCGGTTAGGCAAAGAAGGAAGTACCGGCATTGAAGGTGCAACCCCAACCGCCAAGAAGCATGAACCGGTAACATCCATCTCTTGGTATGATGCCATCATATGGACAAACGCTCTTTCTGAAATGGCCGGTCTTGAACCGGTTTACCGTACCACGAATGATATCATAAGAGCAATTGATCAAGCAAAAACAGCAGACGCTATCCTCCAGACCGCACACAACGGTTACCGGCTTCCGACCAGCAATGAATGGGAAATGGCAGCCAGGTGGCTAAATGAAGGAAATGACGCATCCGTTGCGATAGAGGGACGCCACTGGACAGCAGGCTCTGATGCCAGCGGTAGCGTGGACAGCTGGAGTGATGTTGCCAAATTGAGTCTTGTCGGATGGTTTGATGAAAGTCCGGATTATCCTGATGATCTCAAGAAGACTCAGGATGTCGGAACCAAACTTGCCAATGCACTTGGTCTTTATGATATGGCTGGAAACGTCTGGGAGTTCTGCTTTGATTGGTATCCATCCTATGAAGGGACGTATCGGATTGTACGTGGGGGCGCGTTTGGGGTCAGTTTGCTTTACATGCAATCAGGGCTCATCAGCAATGTTCTTCCCATTTTGGTACATGATGGATATGGGTTCCGATTGGCAAGAACACCAGAAGAGGTTTGATGATTCCAAGGTCAGACATCTCATATCATTTTGATCAATTGATTCATCCAATGACCTATCAAGTCACTATGTGATATGGGATCCGGTTTTTTGGTTTTTTCCATTCCCTTGACGTCTTGTGAGATGACCTTGTCGGGATTCTGAGTCTTGGTGATGATTTTTGTGGGTATTGATGTCGTATGAGGATACAGATACAAGGGATAAGCAAACGACGGGCTATCCATCATTTCTGATGTTGGTTTCTCGAGACTCCGTCATATCACACACACATGTTGACAAAATAACTAATATCGCATATAATAAAAGCACATATGACAAGGGAGTGTTAAGATGTCCAAGGACAAATTGGAAGGAGCTTATTCTAAAGAATCATGGATACATCACGACTCAAGATGCGAAACAGGAGGGTATTCATCGTGAGTATTTAACAATGTTTGTTGAAGAGGAAAAGCTCATTAGAGGTCACCTGAAAAAGCCTGTAAACGCCAGAAGCATGGGAAGATAGACTTTATAATGTTCAACAGAAGAAGACAAGAATGATTTATTCACATGACACAGCCTATACCTGCATGGTCTATCGGACAGAGATCCAATCAAATATCATGTGACACTACCCACCGGTTATAATACATCTCAAATCAAAGAGGTTGATTTGGTGACTCATACGATTAAGCCAGGCTGTTTGAACTTGGAAGAATCACATCAAGTCACCTATATGGAATGATATTCTTGTTTATGACAAAGAGAGAACGGTTTGTGATATCATCCGCTCCAAGCAAAATCGTATTGATAAGCAAATTCTAAATAATGGGATTAAGCGATATGTTAATGATTCATCTAGAAACTTAATTCAACTATCAAAGTATGCTCAAGACGAGGGTATTGAAAATGTGTTAAGAAACTATATGGGGATTTTATTATGATGACAAGTGACCAAGTAAAAGGCTCGATCCGAAATAAATCAAAACAACTCAAAAATAACTGAATATTGTCCTAAGGACAGTTATTTTTGAATTTTTTCAGAAAAGCTATCAAACGAAATATATGATAGATTCATTATCAAAGGTGGTTTCTTAGTTTCAGCGATGACCAAAATTGATTTCCAGAACAACAATGCACCTAGATGCTACATTGAAAAACTTTATCCATTCAAAAACGATCACATGAGAACGTACATAGAAGAAATAATCTCAATTCCAACGCACGACAAGCTGGCCATGAATTACTTCGTATTGAAGAAATACATGAAGATGCGATCATAGCGTTTGAGAGAGTGTCAATCATCGTATATTTTGATGGCTTGAAAGAAACCATAAAGATTGATTTTACAACGGGCGATGTACTTACCCCTAGAGAGGTAAGCTTACATATAGAACCGTCATATATGGCACTAATATTGAATTAAAGGCATATAACATAGAAACTGTGTTAGCCGAAAAGATTGAAACGATTTGTCTCGAGGAGCACTCAATACTAGAATGCGCGATTTTTATGATGTCCATCTTTTATGGGAACTTAGAAAAGAAGAGATAGATAGGAACATGCTTAAGAATGCATTCATTAACACGTCAAAATATCGAAACACACACAATCGTATCAGAGCGATGGATTTGCAATCATATTATCCATTGAACAAGACATTCAAAATGGTCAAGTTATGGGAAACTTATCAAAACAGTTATTCATTTGCCAGCAATAACTGGTGTGATGATCAATTCGACTAGGTCAATGATGAATGACATCATGAGTTCGTCACAATAGCAAAAACCATGCAAGCTTGTGACCATGGTTTTGCTCATCGTCATTCGATTATGATGATAACTTCTCAAGAAGTGTCATAGTGCACATGAGTTGACAAACCCAACCAATGTCGCACTGAATCAGAGCACATGTGATAAGGAAGCGTTAAGATGTCAAAGGATAAATTGAAAGAGATGATTCAAAAAACGAGCACATCACGACTCAAGATGCGTTTGTTCGTTTCAAATGCGTGGATATCGCTCTTTTAACAGTCATACTGTCAATCTGTTGACCATCGTGACTATTGACATTGATGGTAAACTCAGCAGTATACTCCACATGATATTAGAAATAGTGCTGTGACGAGCACCGCTACTGATTAAGATAACTGACGAAAGCTTTTCATCGTGTTGCCTCCTAAGGCGTTCGTGATTGATTACATTCATTATACATTGAATCGTGTCATTCGTTTACTTCCCCACTTGTTATGATTGATTGAACAAAAGTGAGTCGCATCGTCTTCTCTGCGTCCTTCATTTTCTTGAGACTAATCCTTCATACGGGCAATCAAAGATGGAACTAAACAGTTGACAACGACGCACATCAGATAATGAGCTGTTCGATTCCGGTCTTGTTCTCACGTGAAGATTTAGGGTTGTTCATCAGACAAGATAACAAAACAAGTTCCCAAACGAGGGAAACCTGTTTTGTTGAATGTGTGACAATGATTTGATTGCAATCAGTCCATCGGATACTGATGTTTTATGCTGGGGATAAATCGATTGGTCTTTCGTTTGTAAAGGGCATAGTCATCACCGAACTTCCGGATGAGGTCCTGTTCTTCTTTGAAGGTGGCGTAGATATAGACAAGGGATAGGACGATGGCATGAATCACGAGCGCCCAGCGGTTGAAGCCAATGGAAAAGCCGATCCACATCAGCATTGTGGCGGTCGTTTGGGGATGTCTGATGCGTTTGTAGATTCCGCCAAACATGGTGGTTGTCTCATTGGGTGTCATGGTTTCCTTGCCGGCGGACTGCATGCCAAGAACCATCATGATACCACCGCCAATGACTAGGATGACACCGATGACCAAGGCGGGCCAAAGGCTCGTGAAGATTGTGTTGATGAGCGGATCATCGGCGGAGAAATAGAGGGCGTATCCGACCAATATCAACAACTCAAAGACACCGGATAAGCTGCGATAAGACGCGCATGTCTCATAGGCGCGTTTGTTGCCTTTTTGTAGGTAGCGTAGTGGTTGGACACTCATCGTGTAAAACCAACCAAGACCAAAAGAAGATAACAAAATCAGAATCAAAGCACTTAAAAGCATTGTTTTTTGATGCCGAACCCTTACATATGGGTTGCGGCAATCCCCCTTTCAATGGACGTTTTATGTCGATTTCATGATATCATGAAAGAGGTTATGCAATCAAATATTTCTAATAAAAGCCATTTTGGATATGGCGTTTTCGGAGGGATCCAACATGAAAAAGTTCTTCAAGGATTTCAAGACATTCATCTCGAAAGGCAATGTGATCGAACTCGCCGCAGCAGTGGTCATTGGTGGCGCATTCGGGAAGATCACCGCGAGCCTCGTGAATCATATTTTGATGCCAGTGATCTCTTTGGTGGCTGGCAAGAGAAGTTTCGAAGACATCAAGACGGTGTTGACCCCTGCGGATGAAGCGCTCGGGATCACTGAGAATGCCATCTACTGGGGGTTGTTCATCCAAAGCGTCGTTGATTTTCTGATCATCGCACTCGTGGTGTTTATCATCATTCGGGTATTCGCCCATCTTGACGTGTTAAAGGAGCGTGCATTGCTTAAGTTGCGTGAGGAAGAACTGAAGGCGGAAGCGGAAAAGAAGCGGTTGGTTTTGGAACAAACCATCCAGGCACCACCCAAACCATCCGTTGAAGACTTATTGATCGATATCAGGACACTCTTGGCTAAAAGTGCCGAGTCAAAAGAGTAAGTCGGTCATTGTATTGGTCGACACAAAAGAAGGAGACAGACAAATCAACATGATCACATACAAACATGACCAAGAGGGGCGTTACCACGATTTGATCGGAGATGCCTTGGGTGCCTATAATGATCAATTCACAGGGGTCTGCAAAGCTGAGCATTTTTATGTTTATATCATAGAAAAAGACGTGTTGGTTGCCGGACTCAAAGCGACATCCTTCTGGGATTGGGTGACCATCGGCAATCATTTCTATACCCATATTGATCATTTGAAGGATATGGTTGATCAGGTCTATCGGCACTTCGCAGATCGGGTTCAAGGTATCAAGGTCCAAGCACCAGAGAAGAAGCGCTTCGCTGACTTCCTTGAGGTCGGATTCAAACACGTTGGAACAATACCCGGAACCAGAGTCTCTCCGGACTGGTATCACGCGGATCTCATAACAATCCCGGTACCGAGAACTCATGACGCTGATGTCATCACAACAACAGAACCCATCGAAGAGTATCAGAAGAAGATTGATGGGCACATGGACACATTCTATCAAGAAAGCCATGTCACACCCAAGAGCGGAGTCTTGAGGATTGTCGCCACGGAGAATGATCGATTGATTGGTGGTGTCACCTGTGACCTCTATGGTGACACAATCTATGTCAGTTGGCTTGTCGTAGACGAAGAGTATCGGGGAAAAGGAATCGGAAAAACCTTGATGACCATGGTTCAAGAGGAAGCGGTCAAACAGAACATCGCAGTCATCGAACTTGGAACATGTGAATTTCAGGCCAAAGGCTTTTATGAGAAACTCGGGTATGAGGTCCTCATGACAAGAGATGACTATCCAAAAGGCTATCAAAACTATTCGATGGCCAAACGGTTATGACTTTGATGTTCAACAAAAACAAAAACAGGTGATGTTATGACCCATCTGCAAAAGTCTGGAATTGGCATGACTGAGACAATGATCGCACCTTGTGGGATGAATTGTGCACTTTGTGTCCACTATCAGTTCAGGGCATATGACATCAATCAGAAGGGATTCAACCGACTCTATTGCCCAGGATGTATTGACCGCGCCAAAGGATGTCTTTACATGGGCGAGAATTGTACCTTGCACAAGACCCCTTCAATCAGGTTTTGCACATCATGTGACCATTACCCTTGCAAACAGCTGAAAGGACTTGACAAACGTTACCGGACAAAGTATCACATGAGCATGATTGAAAACCTTGAAATCATCAAGACCAAAGGCCTTGATGCCTTTTTGAAACAACAAGAAACCAAATGGGCATGCCCGACATGTGGCAGTCCCATTTGTTGCCACAACGGATTATGTCTTCATTGTGAGGTTGAGACATTGATCAAAAACAGAAAGTATCGTTGGAATGAACAGTAAGGATGATGATATGATGATCAGAGCCTATAAAGAAGAAGACGCGAACGCGCTTAAGGATATGCTGATTGAAGAAGGCAGCGGCTGGGAGACATATTCTGGCAGCCTTGGTTGGCCACGCTATATGAAAGCCTTGAGAGAAAGTGTGTCTTATCTGGCGTTTGACAAGGACAGACTTGTCGGTTATGTGCGAGCCCGTGATGATGACGGATTTGGCGTCTATGTCTATGATCTTCTGGTCAGACAATCCGATCGGGGCCAAGCGATTGGCCAAGCACTTCTGAAACATGTCAAGACGATCCATAAAGACCAAACAGTTTACGTGATGAGTGACGTTGATCCTTATTATGACAAACTGGGGTATCAGAAAGCAGGGTCTGTTTTCAAGGTTGATTGATTCGCATAGCCGTTTTTCAGGCCATCTCAAATCACTGTGATCATATCGGATATATGTCTCATTGGTGTTTTTGATCTCTTGATTGTGTCATTTGTGGTTCTATTTTTGAGGCATAAGCAAGAATAACTGTCATTTTTTAGACTGCATTGGTTAACTTCGAACATCGAGGCGTGTTTTGCAACGAGCGTTTGATGACAATCATGCATCAAAAACCTTAGAAAAGACATGAATTTCAGAGTATGTAAATCATCATATAAACATGGATTTGCATAACGATCAAAGAATCAGAACAACAGCATAAACATCCTGATTGTAGAACAAGGGGATTCATTATTCTACGATATCAGCATAACATAGAATAAGATGGTTGTTTATTCTATGTTATTATATTATACTATAGACAACAGAGGTGGTTATGGTATGAAACCGTTTGTGACTTATGAGCAAAGACGATACTTTGCAGAGGGTTCACTCTATTATTTGTCTAGAAGACAGAGACAATTGATTGAAGAACCCTATTTGAGTGCCACGCTTCGAGATTTGTCTGACATCACCATTGAACTCAGTGAGAGCACGCAAAGCATGTTATTAGAAACGATTGAAAGCTTGTCCAAGCTTGATGGGTATGTCAAGGATAAACTCGCAGCGTTTCCGATGTTGCTGCTTAGAACTGAGGCATTGTCAAGTTCGCAGATTGAACATTACAGTGCTTCAAACAGAAATGTGGCACTTGCACAAATCAATCGGAAGCAGTCTGCTGAATCAGTCATCATCAAATCAAACTTGGAATCCTTGATCAGGGGCATATCCTCTAAAGGAAGAATGAACATCGATACCATCATTGATGTGAATCGGACGTTGCTCAATGACGAACACATCGGAATCAGAAAACGAATCAACTGGATTGGGAAGCCTCATTCAGTTCCCCATGAAGCAACTTATGTGCCCCCCCATCCGGATCATCTTGAACAATACATGCACCAACTCATTACTTTTTGTAATCGACAAGATATTCATCCCCTTCTACAAGCTGCGTTTGCCCATGCCTATTTTGAAATCATTCATCCATTTGAAGATGGCAATGGTCGCACAGGACGCATCTTGATTCAATTGATTCTTAAAGAAAAGTCCTTTCTTGAACAGTTGTCCATGCCTTTTTCAGTTGGGATTGTCAAAGATCAAAAGGATTATATCAGTGCCCTTGATGACTTCAAATTGGGTCTATACGAACCTATGATCATCGTCATCTTGACAAACGCACTTGGTTTGATCCCGAAAGTTTATCATACGCTTGAACAACTTATCGCATTAAAACAATCATGGCTAAGTCAACTCAATCTTCGCCAAGATGCGCTTGTATGGAAGATGCTTGATGACATTATGGTTCAACCTGTCTTTGATGTGAAATATATCAAAGAAAAGCACAAGGCAAACGATCAAGCAGTCAGAAACAACATCGAAGCTTTGGTCAAAGTCGGTATCATCCAACCGATTGGTGATCGCAAACGCGATGTTGCTTATGAGTCGAAAGAGGTACTGAAACTGCTTGATAGGTTCATGATCGATTAAGAAAAGGACAAGAAGTTGGCAGCAAACCTTTCGGATGGCATGCCATGATCAACGGTCAATGAATCAGGGGTTTCTTGTGCTCAAAGACAAAAAGTGATACGATAGTATGAGACAATGGTCATCCTTGTTCATAGAAATGACAAAAGAAATACCTCAAGATCGGAGTTCTGACCCATGCGTTCGTTTCGGATTCTCTCCATTGGAAACAGTTTCAGGTGAGGACAGTTGGTATATTCCGGCCACTGATCAAAGACAGTGGCTTCGACCGTGATGCTTGGGCACCTCATGATTGGAGGCGCTGAGCCTTGGACCATCACGAGAATCTGACCCATGATCATCATGCCTATCAATACCTCAAATCCACGATGGGACGTGGAGACTTGAACCCGATGTGACGTTGACATATGGGCTCGAAGATGAGCTTTGGGATGTCATCACGGTCCAGCAGGTCTCAGGGTTGAGTGGGATCAAAGAGACGTATCAGCCCGATCTGGACCGCCTGGATCGACCATATCGATCAATAAATACAAGAGAAATGCCAAAGCGACTATCATGTTTCATATGACATGGGCCTATCAACAGGACAGTAAACATGGGGGCTTCGCGTTTTATGATCACAGTCAAGAGAAGATGATAGAGGGCATCCATGATGCCGTGAAAAGCGTTGTTTCAAGCCATCCTCGGATTAAAAAAGTGATTCCCACAGGGACCGCGATCCAGAATGCCAGAACGGTTTACGGAGATGTTTTGACCAGGGATGGGTTTCACTTGAGTCTTCCAATCGGGAGAGTGATCGCGGCAACAACATGGTTTTTGAGTCTGGTTCAAGGTGATCTGTCCATTTCCAAGCCACCAGCTGAAGAACTGGATGAGTTTGAATGGACTAGGATCAAAGCCATCGCCAGGCAAGCGATTGAACACCCGTTTGACATCACGGATCTGTCGGAATCATGAATGATCATCAGATGGTCATCAGAAAATAGAAGAGATTAGGAGAAAGCATATGAACTTTTTGATTTTGGCGATCATCCTTGTGATGTTCGCATTTGAGGTGACAGTCCAAGTCCTGAATTACAAGCACCGAAACGAACCACTGCCTGAGAACGTCAAAGGTCTCTACGATGAGGACAAGTATCAGTCTTGGCTTGAGTATACAATGGCAAACTTCAAGTTTGGATTACTCAATCACACTCTCACGACGGTGGTATTGCTGGTCCTTCTTGCTTTTGGATTCTTTGGGGCGCTTGAAGGGTTCACCAAGGGACTCTCTGATTCCGGTTTGCTTCAGACGTTATATTTCATGGGTGGGTTCTTCATCATCCAATTTGTTATCGGATTGCCCTTCAGTTACTATCACGTTTTTGTGATTGAGGAACGCTTTGGCTTCAACAAGACCACGAAGAAACTCTTCATCACCGATCAAGTGAAACAAATGGTTCTGACGATCGTCTTCGGCGGTGGTCTTGTCGCGCTGATCTATTCACTCTACAGTGGCTTATCATCACAGATCTGGACATTTATCTTAGGCGCGTATGGTGCGATTGTGGTGATCATGCTTGCCATCTTCTTGCTCAATGGTGTCATGATCAGATGGTTTAACAAGCTCACGCCATTGGAAGAAGGCAGTCTCAAGGAAAAGATTGACGCTTTGGGTGAGAAACTTGGTTTCTCAGTCAAGAAAATCTACACCATGGATGCCTCGAAACGCTCAACCAAGCTGAATGCGTTCTTCAGTGGTCTTGGAAAGACCAGGGAAGTCGTCTTATATGACACCTTGATTCAAAAGACGTCGGAAGAACAGATCATCGCTGTTCTTGCCCATGAGCTCGGACACGCAACCCATAAGGATACGCTCAAACTTCTGATCACACAGATCTTGATCATTGGCGTTTATGTCATGTTGCTTGGTCTGATTCTCTCACAAAGCGTCTTGCACACAAGCTTTGGACTAGACGGTATCCATGTCGGTTTCGGATTGATTTTGATGACGGTTTTGCTTGAACCGATCAGTGTCCCGATTGGTTTTCTGACCAATTGGCTCTCCCGCATCTATGAATACAAGGCTGATGCATTCGCGGCGCATGAGACAAGCAAGGAAGCCATGGAAGGCGCACTCAAGGTGTTGGCGGTTGAAAACTTTTCCAATTTGACCCCGCATCCGCTTTATGTCGCGCTTAAGTACAATCATCCGACCATATCGGAAAGGCTTGGAGCGATCGAAGCCCTTTGAGAAAGAAGTGATTCACCTGATTGATCAAGAAGACTTTTTTGCCATTTGCTTTGTTGTTTTGGACATGAAGCGACACGATTGCTCATCCTTTTAACCTTTAGGTCATCAGTTTGTCAACAGACGATGATTGTTAAGTGGAAGCAAGTCGTGTTTGTGTCAATGTCAGCAGGTGACATATACCACATTATGAAAGGATTGGCAGCATGAGAAAACAGTGGATGTTTGTTTTGATGTTTTTCGTTTTACTCTTGGTTTCGTGTGATGAGATTGAGGATGATGATCCCATCTTGCCTGTCACCTATGATTACAGCTATCAACTTGATATGGAGAGACTCGATACCTTTGTCGCGTTTGAGTATGAGCATCTTCCGATGGCGACTGTTGACAAACGAGTGAAAATCACGTTTTCACTTCTTGAGGATTCAGAGGCATCGGATGTGCTGATCGCCTTCAAAATCAAGAAAGTCGTGAACATCATTGAAGAGACCATATCCTATGATGAGCATGAGACAACGATGAACGGATCTTCAGACCACATCATCGAAGTCACATATTCGGGACTCGCAACGCTTGTCGATGTGTTCATCACCGATATCAGCGGAACCATCAACACCAACACATTTCATGAGTATATTGATGAGCCTATTGACGATGATGGCGGTGTGCCATTGACGATGGATCAATTCAAGGAAGCGATGCTTCCGGTCGTCTCCAATCACATTCGACTCACGACCAACACAACACTCGTGCTCTCCAAAGACACAATCACAGAAACGACCACCATGATAAACGTGTTCGACCAGGAGGCCTTCTATTATGCCAGTGTTGTTTTCGGATTTGAGGGACTGATCATCGAGGAAGTCGAGGGCATCTATGTGATGGTTGGACTTTCCCAGTTTGAAGGGATCGACTATTTCCGTTTGGCTGATGTCTTTGAAACCGCACCACTTCAGTTGTCCTTGGACTTTGGCTTGGATGATTTTGAACCGGATTGGCTTTATGAGCTTCAAGAAGATACCTATGTGGTGACAGCTCTCCTGACTGACATGATTCACTTTCTTGTCGAAGACGAGGATCTCGCAAACGAGATTTTGCAGTTTTTTGGATCGACCACGATTGAGATGCGTTTCGATATCCTTGGTGATCACAGCATCAGTGTGAAGACGACCATTGTTAGCGGTGACCAGACGGTTGACATCACAACGCTCTATGATTATGGGGTGGCAGAGCATCTCGATCTTGTGGGATACCTGAAGATGCCGCCTCAGAACCCAGCGCTGATCGACGAGTTGACAAACATCACAAGTCCTCTCGGAAGCCAAGTTTACAATAGCGGATATCCAAACTACTACGCCATCATGCTTGAAGAGGGCACCTATGCGATTGCGGATCAGCCTCTGATCGATTTGGTCTTATACGATGAGAACGGAAACCGGGTCAGTCTGATGCCCTCACCAACATACGGTCTGATTGATGGATTCGACCATATTTATGACATTCAAGGAGGCATTTATATCCTCGAAGTCTCATCGCCATATGACATGGATTTCCTATACGACCTTCAGTTTGTGCCTCTTCATGAGATCTATGACACACTGATTGATCCTTTGAATCCTGAGGTGATCGAAGAGGATACATATCATTTGGTGATCGAAGGTCAAGATGATCTGGTGCTTGCCTCGTTTGACGCCCCGGAGGGCGGTATTCTGAAACTGACCCCGCAATCTCCTTATGATGGACTGATATATGTCTCCGGCCATGATGGCGATTTTGTCACATATTATCTCGCGGTGACTGAAGAAGCCATCTATATTCCGTTATCTCCAGGGGAGAACAAGGTCTTGTTCAGGGCATTTGACCCTACGGAAGTGACGTTTGACGTTGAGACATATGGAAGCGCACCTGATCAAAGCGCGACGCTTTTGGAGGTTTTTCCAGAAGACTTTGTTGTTGCGACGCCTGATACTGAGATCAAGTATCAGTTTGATGTGCCGGAAGCTGGTGTGATGACCTTTGCAGTGGAACTTGATGTGTTCATGGTTCTTCCGACAAACGGTAAGTCGATGCAAGTATACGTCTATGATGAAGAGAAGACATCAAAGGAACTCTATATCAGTTTCAGTGTCATAGACCAACGTGAGATCTTTCTTCCCGAAGGCTCATATGAGCTTCGTGTGTTGGGATCCATGCTGACAAGCATGAAGATCAAAGGCACATGGTCTTCGATCGATCCGGAAACGTTGGTCTTGATTGAACCTGAGACGGTGTCGGATATGAGCCAGTATCTCATGAACTCGGATGCGTATATGAACGCATATCGTCATTATCCCGGCTTTGAAAAGACCCTTCGGTTCACCCTTGATCAGAAGACCTTTGTCTTCATTGATCAACTGACTGATGTCAATTTTTACCATCTCTATGACGATTTCGGGAATCATCTGACCTTCATTTATCACACCCATGACCAAGTCTATTGTCTCGATCCGGGGACCTATGAGATTCGGTTTGGAGTCAATGAAGAGAAACGCATCGCAACCAAGGAGATTGCTGTCACATATGTGATTGATCCCATTGTCCTAGAAGACGATGTGTCCTATGATCCCAACAATGTCTTCGAAATCGCACTTGATGAGGTTTATGTCTTTGAGAAAGAGTACGCGGATGATTTTGAGATTGTCAAAGTGGTCATTGATCAGACTACAACGCTTTCAATCAATCTAAGCACCTCGACGTTTGTTTCAATATATCGAACAACGGATGCGCTTGTGAAGCAGACCTATGACACAACCAGCGTGACCTTGGATGCCGGGACTTACTATATCGTTGTCATGTATCTGAGTCACCGACCGGTCGGGACGACGGTATCATTTGAACTAGGCACCTGAACACAAAGTGAGGTGCTTCACACAAATAACCCCAGACATCAGTGATTCTGTGTCTGGGGTTTTCATATGTGATCAGTCAGAGGAAGATGATGTCATCATGACTTCGATCAGATCTTGCTTCAATATCGAGTAAAGATAGCCTTTGACGTGTTTATCAGAAAGTGACGCGATGTAGCCCATGTATCCGCGGACTTGCTTCATATAACTGTCTTTATCGGTCTCATGTAGTTTGTAATCAATGAGATAGAAGGTGTCTTCGGTTTCAATCAAGAGGTCAATGACCCCGTGTTTGAACGTATCGCCTTCTTGGGTTGCGAACTCGAATTCCTTATAGACTTTTCCGGATTGGGCGTGAGCGATCATTGGCCAAGAGACAATCGGCATCAACATGGATGCTTCTTCAAAAGAGGATGCGTAGCGATGGATTTCTTCGGTGACGTCTTGTTTGAAATCGATCAGCTCAAGGATGTGGTGAAGTCTCGTGCCAAGCCTCATCATCTTCAGATCATGTGCTGACAAACGTGTCAGTCCGGATGCGCTGTAACGGGCGGTCTTGGTCACTTTTTCAAAGGCTTTGAGCTCATGATAGCTAAGTGATCCGCTGTCATGGTCTGGCAATACGATCTTCTTTTGAGTCGTCATATGGTTGGTGTTGAAGATCTGAGGGTCATAAGGTATGGTCTGATGATGGGCGTTGATGTTTCCAAAGACGGAGTCAAGGATGTCTTGGAAACAGGCATAGGACTCTCTTTGTTCGAGGTCAAGGACATCATGTCTTATAGCGTGGCTGATCCGGCCTTCTTCAGGGGATGAAAGAATCACAATCGCCATCTCGCGTGCTCTTGTGAGCGCGACATAAAGCAATCTCAAGTGTTCGGAAACGTGTTCACGGTGCGCTTTGAGATGCATCAGATGCTTAGGTGAGGTATCGACAAGACCTTCTTCGAAGGCTTTGATGATGATCCCATAGCGTCTGTCGAAGTAGATGTTCTGACTTTTGTTCTTATGCCATTTCAAGAAGAGCATCGGATAGTAGACCACCGGAAACTCAAGCCCTTTGGACTTATGGATGGTCATGATGTTGCACATGCCTTTTTGGAGTTTTGAGCCACCACTGTATTCGATGTCGAGATTGTGATCGATGATGTGATCGAAATAGTCCAAGAGATCAGACAGATGATAATTCAGATGTGATAAGCTGGCGGCTTTTTTGATGAGATAGAGGATACGTTGTTCGACAGCCTCGGTCTGACCGAGAGCGATGGCCCGCTCAATGATGTCAAACGCCAGGACAAGACGGGTCATGATCCGGTCAATGGGTTCTGTCGCTGCGTCCTTGGCGATGGCTTTCAAGGTATCAAGTGCCCGATCAATCACCGGATGATCAAAGGCTTTGGCATCATGGATCACGTCAAGCCGCTTGGTATGGATCTTTAGAAGGGCTTTGACGATGACCTCATCTTCAAGATTGAAGAGAAACGATCTGAAGAGACTGGCGAAGGCATGCCTGAAGTGGATGTTGGCATACGTTTGGTCCATGTAGCATTCAAGGAGTTGAAGCAGACTCTTCATCACCATGATGTCATCATTTTCAATAAAAGGACGATCGCTGTGGGGATAGAGAGGAATTTGATGGCTTTCAAAGATGTTCTTGTAGTTGGTGAACTCTTTTTTGCGATCAACGAGGATGACAAAGTCATCAAATTGACACGGTCTCAGTTCTCCAAGGTCCTTATCAAAGACCATGAATCCTTGATTGATCTTGGTCAGGATGTCATGGGCGATCACTTGAGCATGCATGTCTTCCGATCTGAGCTCACGCAAACTGCCACCGGTGGTCTTCATGTGCATCTGGTGTTGTCCGAGGATGTCTGGATCATTGATACGGTAGAGCGATAGGCCATATTGGGCATCTGAGAGAGCGTGGACGTCATAGGCTTTGTTTCCGTAGGAGAGCGCTTGGCTGTCGTCATAAGTGACACCACCGACATGGGTGTCCATGGTGACAGAAAACAAAGCGTTCAGACCATCGATGATGCTTTTGCGTGATCTGAAATTCTTCGTGAGGTCAATCTTGGTGCCAGGATGATCATGTCTTTCATAGGCATGGTACTTGTCTAGAAACAGTTTGGGGACAGCGTCCCGAAACCCATAGATCGATTGTTTGATGTCTCCGACCATGAAGACATTGTTGTTTGAGATGGCATCGATCAGATCGTTTTGAAGGGTGCTGGTATCTTGGTATTCGTCGACGAGAATCTCATGAAATGATGCCTTGACCTCTTTTTGGATCGATGGGTGTTCCTTGAGAATCTTGATTGAAAGCATCTGGATGGTCTGAAAATCATAGATGTGATGTTGATCCTGATAGCGGCGGTATTGATCACGGAAAGACTTGGTGAGATCAAGAAGGGTGTGGATGTGTGGTCTGATGGATCTTAAGGCCCGGGCATTGTCTTCCTTTGACTGATAGCAGATCTGTTCCATGGCTTCAAGGGTCGCTTTGATCCGTTCTCGGTAAGGTTTCAGAATCTCTTTGTCTGAGTCGAGTATCTTTCTTGCAAATGTGAGACTTGTCTTCTTTGAGATGGCCTCATGGAAGTCATCATAGGAGAGAGCCTTGCTATGGGCTCCAACGAGAGTCATCCAAAGGTCTTTTGTGGTCTTCGCCTCGGGTGATTCAGTGTCTGCATCCATCATCTCAAGAAGCGCTTTGTTAAGCGCTATCTGAAGCCTATTCAGTTCATCTGACTGGTCGTTTAGGACCATCTCAAGATAGTCTTCGGTCTCATAGGTGTCTGAATAGGTCGAAAAGAACCCGTCACCCAGATTCTCTTTCATCAAGAGGTCATTCAAGACGGTGACCTGCTCGGCCAGAAGTTTGCTGTTCTTGGTCGTGTATGTCTTCAGATAAGCCTCGAAATCAGGGTCATGGTCTTTGAAACGACGGTCAAAGAGATCTTCCATGATTGTTGATTTGGCGATATCAAAGATGATTGGATCACCGATCTCAATCTGTTTTGAGATGCCTAAAACACTGTTGTATGTCTTGACCAGATAGAGACAGTAGCCATCAAAGGTGTTGATATGCGCGGCATCAAGACGCTCAAGTTCGTCTTTTAGAATCGTCTGACCGTTTTCGATTTCTTTTTTGAGGGCCTTGCGGATCCGGACTTTCATCTCCAGGGCCGCGGCCTTCGTGAAGGTAAGGATCAACAAGGAGGTGATGGGGTGTCCTTTGAGCAGGTGATGGATGACACGTTCGGTCAGGACCGAGGTCTTGCCGCTCCCGGCTCCGGCACTGACAATGATGTCGGAACTCTCGAGATGGATGGCTTGCCACTGCTCATCAGTGAAATGACTGTTCTTTGGCTTTTCAGGCAACATCATCGGTGTCCTCGCTTTCACTGACTTTCAAGGGGTTGTCTTTGGGGGCATTTTGGACATCGTCAATCCGCATGAAACAGATATCCTTGAAACTGCAGAACCGACATCCCGGACGATCTGAAAACTTGCCGCCAAGCATCTTTGGCTGGACAGGAAAGTCACCGGATTCGATTTTTTCGATGGTCTCATGGATCAAGGACTCAAAGGCGTTGATGACTTTGATGAGTTGGTCATGATCGTATGTCCAAGACCGTTTGTCAGGGGTGCCATCCTTTTTGATCCGGTAATGGGCAAAGGTGTTTCTGGCCATGGCATCAGAGTCGATCATTTGGGCAAAATCGTTATTGATGGTATAACCATCGAGCCGCCATGCTTTGCGCAACAGATCCTGATAGGACACACCGGCTTCAGCTTTCAAGACGCCGGTATGGACGTTTTGGTAATAGAAGCCTAAAAATGTCGGATGGTCATGTGTTCTTGACAAGAACAAGAGGTAGAACATCAATTGGGCATAGAGGCCTGAGGTGATGTAGTCTAGGGGGTATGCCGCCCGACCAGTCTTATAGTCAACAACATAGAACGTATTGGTGGTAGGATTGGTTGATTTGATCTTGTCGATTTTTCCGACCAAAGTTGTGATGTGCTTTCCAGGTAATGAGAGCTCGACACGCGCTTCTGTGGTTGAGACATCAAAGGCGGAAGCCTGATCGATGGCTTTGATCCAAAGAATGACTTCCTTGAGCTGCGTCAAGGCATGGTTCAGATAGAACACATCATGAGCGGAGATGTCATCTGGTTTTGAGTTGATAAACTGAGACAGACGTCCTTCGAGATCGTCTTTGAGGTCTTCTTCAGCATCAGGAAGATCAGTGATATCCTTTAAGACATCGTGAAACAGGTTTCCAAGGCTTAAGGGAAGGCTTTCACCATCATAGGGATCGAGCTTTAATAGGTGGGCCATCAGAAATTTGAAAGGACACTCGAAGTAGGTGTTCAAAGTCGAATAGGAAAGGGTCTTGATCGGATTGAGAAGCGCATTGGTCGTTTGCTCGCTCAAGGGTGAGAAGGCATTGTCATAAGGTTTTGGAAGATGTTTGTAAA
This sequence comes from Acholeplasmataceae bacterium, assembly GCA_018400755.1. Lineage (GTDB taxonomy): Bacteria > Bacillota_I > Bacilli_A > Acholeplasmatales > Acholeplasmataceae > RECG01. Next base: position 76,364 of record JAGYLU010000001.1, on the reverse strand, counting down.
GCGCACCGTAAAGCTGTTTCAGTACTGGTGATGAGACGCCGTAGGAAGTGTGGTCATCGATGGCTTTAGATAAGGTGAGCAGATCCTGAGACCTGGAGTAGGGGGTGTGACCCGATCCGGTTCTGACTGTTTTGGTGATAGGTCTTTGGATGTCTTCGATGAGGAAAGAGGGATAAAGCTCATCGGACTGGTTCATCTCAGAATATGAAAGGTGGATATGATCATAGGTGTGGATGAGACCGAGCAACCTTGTTTTCTCCAAACGGTTCTCTTCGAAAGAACACTCAACACCAAGGATTTTTTTGTCATTGTCGTCGAGATAAGCGTTGTTTTGGTGTACCTTTGGCAAAATACCGGCATTGGCTTTGATGATGAAGAGATGATCCTCTTGCCTGAGATCAGCCGTTAGGAGATCGGTGATCAGGATGCCTTGGTCATACATGGGCATCTGGATGGTTGTTTTTGACATCTCATAGGTGATGACTTCGTGATAGTCATCAAGACGACCCGGCATCTCAGCGTACTTAGCGATCACATCCAGACAACGAGATGCGATTGATGCCTTATCCGCCGACTGTTTGGCAAGCGTGCTTAATCTCTCATGGACGGTCTGGATGTCATCCGCGATGGTCTGACCGATCCAGACATGGTCAAATAGGGTCTTTGCCATGGGAAGTGAGGCCAGGTTGTGGCCATGTCTGATATTGGCAATCAGGTTGAAACGGTTGAAGATGAGCCTGATCAGGGGGTGGTCTTCGGGGTTGGTCGAGTGGACCTTGATGTGGTCAAAAGAGACACCGTGATGATGCAAATCCGCGATGGCGTGAGCCAAACCAATGATTTCATCGATGTCATTCGGATAGACATCTAGGGTGATGGCACTTGTCTTGATGGGTTCATCCAGAGGCCAAATGATCTGATGGGTGTCTTTCAAGGTCTCCAGAAGTCCAAGGAAAAACCGGTCGATTGCTTTATAACCCAGAACCATGATGGGATCATTTTTAAGACGGTCCTTGGTGGTTGGATTCAAGATTAACGCACCAAGATCAAAAAGATCTTTCTTCAATGCTCTCAAGACATCTAGTCTGGGTGAATCATAGGTCTTTTCAAGATCAATCAGAGGCAAAAAAGAGATCATGTCATCGGCAATTGCTGGGATCACATTGAGATGTCTCGCAGCTTTGGCCAACGTCAATGGTGCTTCCTCATAAGTCATCAAGGTGATGAATGTCTCCCTTGAGAGCCAAAGCACATCAGGGATGAGTTTTGCGTTTGTGACAGCTTTCAACAGTCCGACTTTGATGTCGGGTGGAGAGATCACGACCACCCGTCCGAGTTGATTCAGTTTGGTGAGGATTGATGTCATAAGGGTCCCCCTGTTGGTTAGGCTCATTATAGCATAAAGGCACCGGATCGGTCATTGTTCCAAGGAGAGACCTTATATGATAGAATGAAGGCGAAGAACAAGCGAGGAGATGCGTGATGCCATTTGACATTCAACGACATGATGTGACGGTCATGGATGTCCATGCCGTTGTCAATTCAACCGGACAAACCCCATCGATTGGACAAGGTGTTGAAAAGAAGATCAACGATGCGGCTGGTCCGTTGCTTTTTTCCGCCCGCAAAGCATTTGGACAGTTGAACATCAGTGAGCCGGTGATCACCCAAGGATACAACCTCAAAGCGACCTGGGTCATCCATGTCGTCGCCCCGGTCTATGTCGATGGCAGTCATCAAGAAGAGATCCGCCTCTATGAGACATACATGAATGTCCTTGGATTGGCTCGAAAAAACCAGATCTCAACGATTGCTATTCCGTTGATCACTTCTGGAAACCTAGGGTTTCCAAAAGGGCTTGCGCTTAAGATTGCCATCAAAGCGATCAAAACATTTCTTGAAGATGATGAGATGGACGTTTATCTGATTGTCTATGATGAGAAAGCTTATCAGGCGTCTTTGACATTTTTCGATCGTGTCAGGTCATACCTTGAAGACGAAGACACCTTTGACAATGATTCCGAGATTCTGCCGGTTGCCGATATGTTTGACAAGCAACCCTCACGCCTGGTCGAGCGTGAGATGTTTGACGAGGATATGTTTGATCCTGACCAAGGGTTTGTAGAAAGTCTTTTTGACCACATCGACAGATTGGGTCTCGATGATGTCACGGTATACAAGAAAGCCAATATCGATCGCAAACTGTTTTCAAAGATGAAAAGCAATCTTGACTATCAGCCAAGCAAACGGACCGCGATTGCCTTTGCTCTCGCCCTTGAACTCAGTTTGGAAGACACCATAACCTTCATTGCCAGGGCGGGTTATGCCCTTTCGAGCAGTTCCAAATTCGACCTGATCATCAGGTACATGATCCTCCATCGCACATACGATCTCTATGAGGTCAACCAGATCCTTTTCGCGTTCAAACAGAAAACCTTGGGTTCGCTGGACTAAAAGCACCAAAAAGTGTTTTAAAACACCGAATCACTATTTACTTTTTTCTTAACCTCGGTCTATAATAAACATGTAACAAGAGAGTTAAAGGACAATTTAATCGCGAAAAGGGGAGAAACAATGAAACAAAATCAAGTGATTGAGATCATGAAGAAAGAGTCTTATCTTGATGATCGCGAGCTTTTTGTGAAGACTCAAGTCAAGCAAGTCAGAAGGATGAATCCGAAAGAATCTGATCGGCCCTATCACCAGCACGTTTCCGCAGAAGCCTATTTGTAGATTGGCAAGGATACATTGTATACGGTTCAACACGGGATGTGGAAAACCCCAAAAGATTCTCTTTGAGGCACCGTTTTCCGATGTGACGGTTTTTGAAATCGAAAGGGTCCGATGGGACTCTCAAAAGATGTCAGATTGCCAATCACGAAAGCCCGTTTCCAGATGCTTGTCATGCACAAGAACAAGGAACAGCTTGAAAGTCCAGCAGGCGGCATTATTGAAACAATAACCAATAAAGAATTGAAAGACTCTAGAAACTCAAGTGACCTGGATATTTATGGCATCCGTGTTTTTATACCTACAGACATACCGTCTATACCATGTTGGAAGTCACAAGTGGCGTTGTCATGGCAGCGGACTGTGAAGCAACTGAAAAGGTTTACATGGTGAGTTGTGGGAAGAAAGGAAGCAGTAAGATTTCATTGTCGATAAACATAAACTTTGATACGGAGGTTTTTATTGACGCATAAAGCTGATTAACAAAACAGCCATGAAATCAAAAATGATAAATTTACCCATTTGAATAAATTAGGCAGGTGGACGAGGAGGTATGACAGATGACTTATCGAGTAATCTCATCGAGAAATGCACGTACTAAAGCAATTGTTGAGAAACAAGTTGTTTCGATTTGTTTGGAAGTATGGGGACAATAGTTGAGATCTTCAACCTAACATCATGATATGAAGAAAGACAACAATTGGTTTGCCAACAAGTAGGCGGAATAGTATCGGAGATTGATTAATTGATTATTCAAATATGGTATAATACATTAAATATATTGTGATTATTTATGATTGTGTCCCACATAACCCCTTAGTTATCAAGAAAATGGTCCGCCTTTCCACATACAGGATTGCACAGCTGATCCATATTAAGTTTTAAAGGCAAAGAAAATAGTGCTAGAACATGTATACTGCCGCTTTTCGGACATACCTGGTTATGTGATTTAGTGCTTTATGGTATGATTAATACCATATTTGGTATGTTTTTAGTAATGTCGAATCGTGAATCCATGACTAATATTCAGTTTGACTTATTGATGGGTATTTCATGGTGAAATAATTGCGAGCATATCAAACACGTTATACCATTTAGTTACCAGGGGATTTTGACACATTTTTACTTGCTAAGATTCAGTGATTCATCGCTATGAGATATGTACCAATGTCTGGTCAGCGATGATGACATTGGTTTTAAACGATTACATCATATAGAATTTCAATCGAGAGCAATTATTGTCGAAGGTCGATCTATTGCCTTTCTAATCATGATAATGATGTTTGTATACGAATCGCTAACACGAGAAGACGAATCACGTTGAGTATTCTGGAAATCAAGGGAGATTCACCTCTCTCGGTTTATGTAAACATCTCATTTATGTGTTTTCCAAAAATGTGGGTTTGAATTCTCATTTCGATATCTTATCGAAATCAATATCAAAGCGATAAAAACGAACTATTTTTTGAAGATGATAAAATCAAAACTTCAGAATATCATTTTTAAAAGAAGATTGATAAAGACTCTTACGAGTGGAGAAGTTAATCTAAAGTTTCTATATAGTGCTATTTTGGACAGACTCGGGTTATGTCAGGTTCATAGAGGTACATAGCAAGTGAGGGCACATCCATTTACCACTGTTGTGTCATGGCAGTATGATGAGACGATGTTGGTAAGACAGCTGCCATATTATCGAGAGGGTTATAAACAATCCTATAAAATATCTAGGAATGAAGTCAAGTCCTTTGTTCTTTCAGGGTTTTGACAATATGACGTTAGGTACATCAACTTGAAGGTATCATGTTTCGTTTCGTTGACAAACGACGATAATATAATCACATAACAAGTAATTTTTTACAAAGAATGGCGCCCTTAATAAAATATACTTCATGATTTATTTAGTGTTACTAAATCAAAGATACACATTGTTGCATATCAATGGGGATATTGAAAAAGAATATTCGGTAGAAAAATGAGTGAGCATGTGATTGAATACGCCATGAGTCTTGTGCGTATTAAAAATGGCAATTGGAAATTTACGTCAATCATATTCATTATGATTTATAAAACAATACAAATTATAAGAATTATTACAATGCATTACCATTCAATTGAATATCGATGCCTTGCTTTTAGATTATCATGTCAAAGTTAGCGGATTGGAACAAGGCGAGCAAATCCCTAGGTTGGAATATGACATTAGAATCGAATAGAGAGAATAAGAATCGAGACAGCAATAAGAAGAATAGCAAAAATCGGGTTGATTGTCGCTATAATTTGCTTTTTGCCAAATTTCAATACAGTTGTTTCCAAGTTATGCGAGTTGTCCATAGAAACATCCTCATTACCAATGATGCTTATTTGTTTATCGCATGCTTGATAGGACTGCTTTGTATGAACTCATTATTTATTGTGTCAAAAGAAAGAAATGACTCAGGAAACCGAGTGATTGGGGGATTGGATACGGATGTCATTGTAATCATGAAATGAAAAACGCTTGTTTATGATCGGGTGTATTGAAATGCAAAAAAGTGTCACAAGACTTGGGCGGAAATCATCCTTGGCAATGAAGAGGAATTACAGCTTGGCATTATCAGGATTACAATTTCATCATCGCATACGAGTATTTTAAATTGAAAACCACGATTGAAAACAAGCAAATCTATGGAGCAATGTTTCAAATCAAAGACATATACCCGAAATTCTTACGAATTCCAGTCCTTATATTTGCCTCAATCGTTAACCAAGACGCATACGCGGATGACCAAACAACCGTTTTCTTAGTCCTTTAACTCAAAAAAAACATTCATTAGGAGATTGGAGAAGTTATTTGGTTCAAATTTTGAGAAGTTACTTAAACAATATAAAAAATACAATTGAGGTCATTCATAACATTGTGTCCGAAACGGTTGTATTCGCATCATCAAGCTCAGGTTGACAAGGTCGATATTGTCCATTGGCGTAACAAGACTATTAACGTAATTGCCCTCATGCTCGAAGATGATAGTATTATGTATGACGATGTACAAGTCCAGATTAATGGAAATAACTGAGTTTTGATGCGCGCATCAGGACTATTACTCAAATCATGTTTAGGGCAAAGGGGAAGGGATTACAGCTACTCGATTTAGCAGGTATTCAAGTTTATTTTACTAAAGGATGAGAAACTCCGAAAATCATAATCAAAAAATTTTAGCACGATTATCCCGCCAGTTTTTCCGTACCTTGATAGTTTCATTTCGAGAAAAGAATCCCATGAACATGATCAATTTAAAGGGAAAAGAGAAATATTCCGCAACAATGATTTTGCTCAATTAATCGACAAACTTCCACCAGCGATGGCATCTTCTTCGTCATGACGATATTTATCTTTGAGAGAAGGAGATTGGGGAAAAAAGTCCTCAATATTGAGGATTTGTTGAACCGAGATTTTTAGTCAATTGGTTGGAAGATATTATTGAATCAAAATCAAAGATCGGTATGATTCAAATGGGAAGGGTATGGGAAGTCAACATTTATTAGAGCCTTGGATGCATTTCCATGAACAAGATTCACATTCCCAACATCCATCAGAACGTATTATGTCAATTAACTGCTTTTGGCAGCAAAAGTGTATGAGTTTCAAAACACCTTATATGAAATTTTAGTCATGATGATAATCAGGGAAAAGGTCGGAAGAATTCCTTATCTCAATATTGAATCAGATTCGCCAGGCAAAGAACTCTTGAGTACTAAACCAAGAGTAGTTTCTTTAAAAATGTCAATCATTTTTTTTTTATTCGATGGGCTTGATGAACTCAAAGAGCAAATCGGAAACAATATTATTGACTTTATTCCAAGTGACACCAGTCTCCTAGATGAGGGCATCTTCATTGTCATCATCAAGAACGCCTGACAAGATGGGCTTTATGGCTATAATATGTGGAATGTTTGGAGATTTGATGATGTACCAAAGTTTAGTGGACGTTGAATCAAGATGAGTATGTCGAGTTTAAACAACAATATTTGGAAGAATCAGTTTTAGTGACTTTAGCCGATTACTTGGGGAAGAAAAGGAGTACTTTGATTTGACTGCAGTCATCAGGGAGACAATTTCCGAGTCCATGAGATATGAGAGTATACTATATCCTAGAACAACAATATAAAAAGAATTGGTTTCGCTTAGAATTCCTGTGAGCGAGATTGCGGGAGCAAGAGAAATCGAGCCAAGCATTAACTTCATGTTGACAGCAGATCTCCTATGAAGACTATTTCACTACGATTAAGAGCAAGTATGGCGACAAGTATTTTAACAAATTTGTCCAAATTCTCATGATATTGATCGTGACAAACGATTCATTGACAATTGATGATTTTGGCCAATTTGATTGAGAATGGGAATTCAAGTTTTGGATGCTTGAGCTTCATCAATTCAATCAGGATGTTTTATCATCCAGATGCAAGGGGGAACACATTCAGGGTCTCACATCGAAAACATTCAATTTCTCAAAGCATGGGCGTTGACAACAAAGCAGACATTGAGTGATTTGTTTTCACAAATCAAAGATTTGACACTACAATTCAAGTTTGAATACAATGATTATAAGACAATGGTTTTTTTGGCTTATTTTTTGAAGTCTTGACAGTGGCAGATGAATGCGGGCATGAGATGTACGAGGAAAGTTGAAAGCGTATTTTGCAGAGTTGTTTGAATCTTCCGATAAAGATGGATTGGTCGCTAAATGAACCGCAAGTTGAGTGGAGTCTCAAATTTCTCCAAGGGATTGAAATTATTATAATAAAGAACTAAAAAGAGCAAATCGAATGAGTACGATATCGCATATAAAATTCTCAGTTTATTGAAACTTCACATATATTTTCTTAAAGCGGTTCACCAATGACTCCATTGAACATTTGGAAGAAGCGTTTCAAAGATTACAGATATTCGTAACATCCGAGACGATTGAAAGATATTTGGATTTCACTGGGGTTACGATTTATTCATATGTGGCGATGGATATGCCTGAAGAGGGGTATCTGTGATTGAACAATCAGCAAGAAATCAAAAGATGCATAGATGCTGGTTATAAGGTTAAAGTAAAGCTTGGATTGCTTGATTCGATTAAGGCATCGCTATACATCCATGAAAAACAATTCGACAAAGCTTATGCTTTGTTCAAAGCTTAACAGTACCAAAGTATTCATTTGCGAGACCAATGAAGATGTCTACGATTACGGTCTGTCCATTTTGATAGGGCGGGTGGCAGTCGAGAGTTGGTGATTATGATGTTGCAGTTTTTGAAGAAGAGTCACAGGAGATCAAGTGATCGATTGTTTGAAGAGACAGGTTATAGAAAAACAAACTATTTTATCCGTGTCCAAAATCCCTAAGCAAATAAGGAAATATCTTCAAGGTGATTTTGTTGGCTCGCTGATTTGCATGAACACCGGTATTCAAAAAATCAAGAGCTTGATGTACAACTGAGTTGACCAATAAATCGCTTCTTTTAAGAGATTATACTCTAAGGCAAAGCTGGAACTTGAGAAGCGAAATTGATACAAAATGCAGAAGAGACGATTGATAAGGCAACAACTATTTTCTCATTTACTTGATTCCGAAAAGAAAAAATACACAAATGTGAAAATCATGCAGAATATTGTGAGAACCTTACAAGACCATCCCTTTATCCAGGTTAGGTTTCAAATCGTTTTTACTCAAATGATAAATGTCATTATCCCAGGTCTTTATATACGTTAGCAGCATGTACATTTTTGGCGTGAAGGAATTTCTATCATCAGTCTTATTTTGATTTGAGTGCAATGACTACACTCATGGTATGACACCGTGCTGAATGTGTTCATCATTGTGTTCGTCCCGCTATGGATGGTATGTTTGAAAGGTGCTTTTGGTCAAGAGCCGATGAGAAAAGTTGGAACAAACCCAGACACTTGAAAGAAGGAGACAAAGTCGCGATTGTGAGTCTCTCCTCAGGGATTCTTGGGGAAAAGGATTTGAAGCATCAGTTGGACCTTGGCATCAAGCTCAGGTCATTTGGACTTGAACTTGTCACTGATGGAAAAACACCTGAAAGGGACAAGCTATCTCGAAGAGCATCCTGAAGCCAGGGCGAGCGATTTGAAACAGGCGTTTTCGTCACGACATCGAGAGGCATCATTTATCGGAGGCGATGAGACGTACCGTTGTTACTTGCGTATACGATGGAAGACAAGGCCTTCTTGATGCCGTGATGAACACGCCCAAGAAATTTCACCGGTTTCGATACGACCAACAACCACCTGATGTTTTACAAACTTAGCGACAAGTTACTATGGCCCCGAATGTCCTAAGCGTCTTTCCAGGCCGGGATAACATGCTTCCTATACCGAAGAGGCTTTCTTGTTTCTTTGGCTCGACGTTCAATTACGATCGCATCTAGTCCCGTAAGTCGCGGGAGCAGATGATTTTTCCATTCATGCGCTTGGGACAAAACGCAGCGAACACGTTGAAAAACGGGGTTATAGAAACAACGTTCACGGGCACGGCATCATCTCTTACGCGGGACGCTCTATGGAGGGATGCGCGGGTGCTACTTGATGCTGCCACCGGATCGAATATCAGTGAGCAGAAAACCATATGACTATGGGTTGGTCATCGCACTCGAGGCATGGGCATCAACTATCCTTTCATTATGAAGTTAAGCGAGGAACAACCCTCACCTAAAGCTGTTTGAGACCATGTTAAGCGAACTTGGTAATCGCGGGATCTTAGAAGTCATCCAAGGGATGATCGTTGGAAAACCTCAAAATGAAGTCCATTATGAAGCGTACAAGAGGGTCCTGGAGCACATATCCCGTCAATATGATTGTCCGACGTTGATGAATGTGAACGTTGGTCACGCGTATCCGCGGACGGTCTTGCCGTATGGCGTGAAGACAGCGGTTGACTTTGACCAGAAGACCATCACGATCATTGAACCCATGTTTGTCTGAGGGTTCACGTTTTTGATGGTGATGTTGCCCCTATAAAGATCAATTTGCGTGTATAATGGTCTCATCAGAATCTGAGGTGACACTTTTTGAAAAACATCGAAATCCTTGCTCCTGCCGGCAGTATGGCATCTTTGATCGGGGCGATCAACAGTGGGGCTGACGCCATCTATCTGGCAGGCAAAAGGTTTGGCGCGCGGGCGTATGCGGACAATTTTCAAGATGATGAGCTGTTAGAGGTCATCCGCTATGCGCATGTGCGTGGTGTTTTGGTCTATGTCACCATCAATACGCTCGTCTTTGATGATGAGATCGATGACCTTTTGGTCTATACCGACATGTTGGCAAGCCATCATGTCGATGCCTTCATCGTTTCCGACTTGGGCCTGATCCAACTTTTTACAAAACGCTATCCGGCGGTTGACATTCATGTCTCCACCCAATCAAATACCCATCACATCGATCAGGTCCGTTTCCTGAAAACGCTCGGTGTCAAACGGATTGTCCTTGCCCGGGAGACCTCAATTGAGACCATCAAAGCCATCAAGAAGGAAGTCGAGATTGAGATTGAGGTCTTTGTCCACGGCGCGCTTTGTATCGGTTATTCCGGACAATGCCTGATGAGTTCAATGCTTGGCGGACGTTCAGGAAACCGCGGGGAATGTGCCCAACCATGTCGCCTGCCTTATACGCTCTACAAGGGCAATCAACAGGTATCAGAGAAGACCTACCTGCTTTCCGCCAAAGATCTTATGACCATCGACCATGTGGAAAAACTCATTGATGCCGGTGTGGATGCCATGAAGATCGAGGGACGGATGCGAAAACCGACGTATGTCATCCAAGCCGTGTTGTCCTATAAGAAGGCCGTCAAAGCGATTTTGGACCAAGAGCCGATTGACAAAGACAAAGAGATAGATGCCTTGAAAAGGGTGTTCAATCGGTCTTTTACAAAAGGATATCTCTTTGATGCGCCACCAAATGAGATCGTCAGTGATTTCAGGCCCAATCACCAAGGGGTTCAAATTGGGCAAGTGATTGCTTCAACCAACCACAAAGTGACCATCAAGCTCTCTGATGATCTCAGCCTTCATGATGGCTATCGGATCATCAGTCCCACCACTGATGATGGGGAGTCGGTCTCAAGGATCCTAACCGATCAGGGCATCGTCAGTCACGCCAAGGCCGGCGATGTCATCACCCTTGATGTCAAAAAGCGGATGACAGTCGGTTCCAAAGTGATGAAGACGACCGATATCGATCTTGAGAAACAGTTAAGCGTCTATCTTGATCCGAACAGGATGTTGATTGCCCTTGAGTTTGTTGTCGTGATTGAGAAAGACAGACCGGTTTGTCTTAAGGTCACCGATGGCACACATCCAATTGAGGTGTGTTCAAAGCATGTGGTTGAGGCCGCGATCACCCAAGAAACATCCGCGGCACAAGTCACCTTGCAACTCTCCAAACTAGGCAATACCCCTTATATGATCAAGGCCTTGAAGGTGGTCATGGCAAAAGATCTGTTTGTCCCTGTGAAAGTGCTAAACGAGATCAGACGTGAGGCCATTCTCTTGATCACAAGCGCACGCGAGAAACGCGCGAGCAATGGCGTGTTTGGCCAATCACCGGAACAAGCGCGAAGATATGGCGCCCGTGCTGGAACTGATAAATTTTGGTATCGTCGACCTTACTGCTCGAGGCTGATGTACACCTTGCCAAAACTGGGCATCAAGACCGTCTATGTGGATGACCGGCTTTCAGAAACTGATCGCTTGGCATCTTGGATGATGCGACCCGTCAAAACCCATCACATTGAGTCTTCCAAAGCATCAGTTGTCATCAACAACACCGCTGATCGTCTTGCAGGATCGATCGGCGCAGAAAGTGCCGGCCAATACATGAACGTCACGAACATTCATAGTGCCGCCCTCTTGTCAAATCATCACGTCAACAAGGTATTGTCTCGGAAGCATCGGCGGCGCGTCTTTCGCTATGACTATTTCAAACATTACAAGCGCATCAATCAGGATATTGGTCTATGACAGAGTTGACACGATGATCTCCCAAATATTGTCGATTGCCAAAACGTTCATGACCAAAAGGGATTGCCATTTGTGTGAAAGGATCCCTACTCGCTCAGACCGTGTCGATCTTTGGTTCCCATTGGTCAGGGATTCGCGCCTGCAACATCGGATACAAACGACAAACCACTCAATCGGTAAGCTCATGTCAGCGTCGATCGAAAGCCAACATCAAGAATTCGGTGCTAGAGTTCACAACTGAATCGCTGTGTTAAGAGATGACATCAGTCTTCCGCACGCGTTTTGAAAAAGGCGATGAAGAGACTCACAGCCCATCATCAAACAACGAGCCTATACATCCGGACGGTTTTGACTTGGGGGTGATGCGTCGTTTTGATCAAATCAATGAAAGTGCTAAAAAGACGCTTGTCAAAAGCGTTTTCTTTATATGATATCACTGTACTACCTAGATGGCACAGGAGGGATCGGATCTTAGAATTGACCCCAACATCTCCATCTATGTGTCGGCTTGCTGATGCTTTTGCGCATCGGCATGCACAGTGGTCAAAGGAAACCAGGCTCAAAAGATGTTTCCCTCCATCAGGGATATGGCGGTCGAGAGCTTGAAGTCAATCCGAACACGATGAAGGCGGGTTTATCGGGCGTTGCTTTCGGACGGACTGATCATACCCAATGGCACCTTGAACTTTGTGACCGAGGATGAAGGACAACGATTGAACAACAAAGCTGGTTTATTTAAGTGAGAAGAAAACCAAGGCATATGTCGATGTTACGAAAGCTTGTAAAGCTGACATCGACCATGTCTTCAAAGAGAGTCAAGGAGGGCAAAAGGCTAATCATCAAGGTAGTCTTTACAGGAATATATGGTGATGACATCAAAATTGTCTTCAAGCGCAATCACCATCTTGCGCGATGAGATTTATTTGCTTGTTTGGAAGAAACGGGATTGGAAATCAACCTTTGCTCAAAAGTGCTTGCGAGGATTGGCGCAACCACCGTGACACGTTAGAATATGGTCCATCACACAAAGAATGAGCAAAGTTACATGCCATCACATACGGCCTATTACCCCTCTCAGGCGTGAGCGACTTGCTTGATTTCCATCGTTTGGTGAACCCCACCTTTTTCCATAAGAGTGCGAAAGCGCTTCTTGATGCCTTCAAGATTGATACCACCAGACGGTCAGACGGCTATCCGATGGCCAGAAGAAAATCTTGAGCCATGTCCTTTGCTCTTATGATGTTCTCTATTTTGATTGATGAGCCATTTCCAAATGTCCGATATAAGTCTTTGATGAGACGTTTGAGAAAGATGATGCTTGAATCGGGCAGATGAGGACAAGGCGTTTGTGATTGCCACCCACCAGATCAATCAGTTTGAGACCGTTGCCGGAAAGGTGCTCTTCATCAAATCACCTTCTGAGATTGAAGTGATTGATGTCGAGACGATCAGATCTGAGTATCATATGTCGGTTGAAGAATACGTGAAAGATGAGATGAAGAGGTTGGCCATATGAATATGAACAAGGTATTCATTCCTCGTGTATGTGATGATCGGATTGGCGATGATTCCAGTCAAGATTGTTGACCATCAAAAGCAGATTGATTTCAGTTATGACGATCAGGTGGCGGACGCACTTTTTGTCGGCGTCGGTGAGTCATTGGATCTGAAGCTTGACGAACTGGCTTCAATCTATACATTCAACCGGGTGATTCTTGGCAACAACCGACCGACCGAGACGAATGCGACAGACCCATATGCGTATTCAAATCACCGGTTTGAATATACCGTGCTACGTCACGGCATCGTCAACTATACCCTTTATCTTTATGAGAACGATCAATTGGTCGCCGAGGTCGCGCTTGGTTACCGGATCCAGTATGAACAACACCATCCTTCCTGGAATGAACTGACATCAGAGAATTTCGTCTCAGCCTTAAGTTCGATGCCAGATGGCCGCTTCTATCTGACGGAAGACATCGACTTGACGCATCAAAGGGTTCAGATTCCCCGGTTCTCAGGCGTGATTGTGAATCCTGAAGGGTTTGTCATCCGCGGGGTCAACGCCATCGATCATTCGACGACACAAGGCATTTTCAAAGTCTTGGATGAAGCCCAGATCGATGGTCTGATCATCGAAGACGCGTTGATCGATCTTGAAGGTTTTGATCCGGGAACAACCACGATGGTGGCAGGCGTTTTGGCATCGGAGGCCTATGATTCAATCATCACCAACACCCATGTCGAAGGCACAATCACCGGGGCAAAGTATGGGACCATCGGGGGTCTGGTTGGTGCATCATATGGATCGGTTTATCGCTATGTCTCATTTGAAGGTACGATCAGTGCCCAAGGGGCTTATATTGGCGGGCTACTCGGATTTCACAGTGGCTTCATGATCGAACGTTATCCTGATAGGGATCCGCTGATTACCCCGATCAATGTCATCGAACATGCGTATGTGAACGCGCAGTTGATTGGAACCACCTATGCCATGGTTGGGGGTCTGATCAGTGTCTATGATGGTCAGACACACATCAGACACGCCTACGTCACCGGTCTCTTTGAACGTGGTGATGCCTTCTATGGCATCTCTTATGTGACCGTTGGGAACCGTTTTTATACAGGTAGCAGGGATTCAACCTATCAGGATATCTACGTGGATGACACACTAGAGGTTGTTGATCAAATCAGTACGGATGGCGACTTGGTCATTTTCGTTGATCGAAGCGAGTTAATGGGCGGGGTAGAACTATTGGGGCTTGAACGTTTCATCTTCCTCGAGGGCGCGTTTCCTCGTCTGCCCTATTGGAGGATTGGCTCATGAGACTGTTTGTGTATGAATCCAAGCGGTTCAGGCCGATTGTCTTGATTGCGGTGTCCGGGCTTTTTGTCCTCATGCTGTTTTCAACCCAATATGAGATTGGCCTGCAAACCGCGATTGACCAGATTGTGATCCTGATCATAGCGCTTTTGACCCTTGTCGCAACCATTTGGATGTTTGTGCATCAGTATGAGACACAGAGATTGCTCTATGTGAATGCCCATGTGCCAACGATGAGACGGGTCCATCTCTTTCTCATGGTCGTTGTCACGCACGTGATGGTGGTCTTGATTGTGGGTATGCTCATTCTGAACATGAAGGCAATCTATCTGAGTATGTCAGATTGGGTGCTGTATCATCAAAGGGGCGTTGACCGGATCGATTTTGTCTTGATCCACCGATTCTGGTATGAGATTCTTGTGATTGTCTTGAATCTATTCGTCAATGTTCTCTTCTTTTCAATGGTATCGGTCTATGCGGTCTATGTGGCTTACGACCGGTTGACATACGAACGGATCTATCCGAAGCGACAAACCATCATGAGAGTCATCATTATGATCGTTTTTATCCAAGGGGTTTACCGGATGCTCATCCATGTCATGTCCAAACCGTTTTGGCGACTGGACTTCAATCTTGTTTCTTATTGGAGTATCATGAGATTGCCTGACACGGGAGTGTTAATCAATCTGTTGTTTGTCCCCGCTCTCATCATCGTCTTGTTGGAAGGATGGCGGATGGATAGGCACTTAAGGATCATGCTAGAAGGCAAGGTCTTGTAAAGATGAGGCTTGGGGATCAGGGATTGATTCGAAGATGGATTTAAGCAAAACCTGATCATATCAAAAACGGCTGTGTCCTTGGAAGAGACAGCCGTTTTTGTTCATTCTTTGATGGCGTGATTGAGACGAGAGACAGCATGCATCAATTTAAACGTTGAATAGATCATGAAAATCATCACCAACACGTTTAAGACAATGAGGGTTATGATCAAGGGTGAGGCATTCGTCTCCATGGCCTTTGAGAGGATGAGCATCGGAGCCATGACCATCGGAATGAGGATGATGTGCATCAGTAAAAGGGTTTTGTCCTTTGTTGACTTGGATTGGTTGCTGGTGTTTGGAAGTAACTCGTGCTTCCATGAGTTGATAGATGATATCCACCCGCGGTTTCAAAGGTTTCGATCAACTCGGTATGGTCTTCTTTGGGTGATGGGAGGATGTCCCAATGATAGATCAGATCTTCGCGTTCACCCTTCTTGAAGGTGTAGATCAGGAAACGGACATGGATGAGATGCCAACCACGTATAGACATCTGATGCAGGCAGGCAAGATGATTGGTCTCACGCTACAACCAAAACAAGCAGTTTCTTGATTGCTCCGTATAACGTAGCAGACCCGAAGTGAATCCGACCTTGGCTCAAACGTTCAACCTTTTTGGAGATTTGTCAATATAGAACCTTCAAAAATGACGATGAATTACTTTTTTTGATTTTTCACCAATAAAAACCGGGTCCTTGTTCGTTTACTAGGCAGAAACCAATAGAAAGAGGTCAAAGACATGAAAAAAGCATTGATATTGATGGGTTTACTTTCCATGGCTGTTCTGACAGCATGCCAGGCATCACTTGAAACCACTGAGAAGGCGTTTCAAACGAATGATGAGGTCATCTCGCTTTCTGCGCTCGCGACCACATCATTGATTCCAACGCTATCAAATCAGACATTAGCATCTCAAAATGAGACGGTACTGCTCTCATCAGATGCGAATGAGGTAGAACTTGAAACCGATGATGATCCAGTCATTGACAACATTGAACCGTATATTGAACTTGTTGAGCAGTTGCTAGGTTCAACAAACGGATTGAATGTGTTGGCGGAAGCGTCCGAACTTGAAGGTTATGAACAAAAGATGACATTCCAGACATCTGGTATGGCAGGAGAAACGAGCACGTATGTGATTCATTACAACATGACCCTTGAAGAGGAAGAAGATGATGAATCTGAATTCAGTCTGGAAGGCGTCATGATTGTTGACGGACTGACATACACACTCGTGGGAGAACGTGAAGTTGAAGATGGCGAGGAAGAAATCGAATTTATCGCATATCTTGACGACCAGAACTATGTTGTGAGTGAGTATAAGGTCGAAAGCGAAGAAGTTGAATTTGAGATCCAAGTTGTTGTCAATGGTGTCACAGTATCTGAAACCAAGGTCGAAATCAAAGAAGAAGACCTTGAAACCAAAGTTGAACTTGAGTTTATCGATGGTGTCAATTCCGGTGTTTATGAATTCAAATTTGAAACCGAAGATGGCCAATCTATCCTGAAGATTGAATTTGATACCGACATCGATGGTGTTGAAGCATCAGGAGAAATGACTGTGAGCGTTCATGTTGATGATCTGACAGGCGAAACGACATATCAGGTTTTCGTCAATCCGGAAGATGATGATGCATATGAAAAGAGCATTGATCGGGATATTGATGATGACGATGACGAAGACGACGAAGACGACGAAGATGACGAAGATGACGATGATGAGGATGTCATCGCATAAGCGGTCCAATTGAGCCAATTCCTTAATGAATGAGGAATATGCGTGTAGAATAAAGGAGATCACGTATCTCCTTTATTCAGATGTTAGGAGCAACATCGCATATGGTAGACAGGAAGACAATTGAGGCACTCAAACAAAAAAGTGAATTGGCATTCGAATCGGTTTATGATCATACCAAACGTGGTGTTTATGCGATGATTTATTCAATTGTCCGTAACCATCAGGTGACCGAAGACATCATGCAAGATGTCTATATGAAAATGATGACGTCTCTTGAAACTTACAAGATGGGGACCAATTTTTACAATTGGTTGATCACCATGGCCAAACATCAGGCGATTGATCACTACCGAAGGCAAAAGAAGACAACGACGATGGAACTTGCTGATTACGACCAATTGAATTCAAGTCCTGATCCGACACCGGATCAGTTGTCAACGTTTGAGATGATGATGGGCGCGCTCAACGACGATCAAAGACAAGTTGTCTTGTTGAGAGTTGTTGATGCGATGACGTTTAAGAATATCAGCAAGACACTAGAAAAACCCATAGGCACGGTCTTATGGTTGTACCGGGAAGCCATGAAAGCGATGAAAGGAGTTGAGGTGTGAGGATGAGAACAAAAGATATCAAAAAAATCATTCGACAAGAAATTGAATCCCATATCTCAAAGACAGCACCGATCATTGACTTTCCATTTGAAAAAGAGGTGCCGTTGACAAAAGCACATCAACCTCGGGTGTTGACACTCAAGCACAGTTTGAATGCTGTGCTTGCGGTCATGGTATTGGTTCTTGCAATCTCGTTTTTGTTTAGGAATCCTACCGGACCGACGCCTCCTGTCACCACCAAGCTGCTGAATAGCGATAGCGAGATTGTGTCGTTTTCAGCTGTGTCTTCCGTCTCATTGATGTCTATTCTTCAGCAAACAGATCTTCAGTTATCAGGTGGCATTCAGTTGAATGTCAATCGACCGTCTGCCGCTGACATGGTGATGCCTTACTTGAAGAGCATTGAACAGTTGATGAGTACAGAGGGTATGCATGTCACCGAGGGGCTCTCTAGCCTGCCGGAGTATGAAGCATACATGATGTTTGAGACAAAGAATCTATTGGATCAGACGACAGTGTATGAGATGCATTACAATATGACATTGCTTGAAGATGATGGAGAGGAATCCGAGTATGACCTTGATGGCATTTTGATCAGAGGGATCAATACCTACGAAGTCTCAGGAAGAAAAGAGATTGAAGAGGGCGAGGAGAAAGTCATCTTCAAAGCCTTTCTAGACGAAAACAATTATGTTGAATCCTTATACAAGATTGAAGAAGATGAGCAGACCTTCAGATTCAAAGCGGTTGAAAACGACATCGTGATCTCCGAAAGCAAGTTTGATCTTGAGGTCGATGACGATGAGATCAAGGTTGATCTTGAATTCATTGAAGGGGATATCGAAGGATCATATGTCTTCGAATATAAAGATGAGGATGGCAGTAAGACCATCGCGATTGAGTATGAAATCAATGTTGATGGCGAAGAGATGTCTGGTGAGATGTCGGTGAGCATGGTTGTTGATGACATCACCGGTGAAGTCATCTACCGTTTCAGCATCAGACCTAATGATGATGATGCCTTTGAGTATGATATCGAAGATGATGATGAAGACGAAGAAGATGAAGAAGATGATGATGAAGACGAAGAAGACGAAGAAGACGATGAAGAGGAAGAAGACATAGACGAAGAAGAAACAGAGAAAGATCAGGAAGATAAAGAAAAAGAAGATGAAGATGAGCAAGAAGATGAAGAACAAGAAGACAATGACGATCTTGATCACACACCTGGAAAAGATTTCTAAGATGTCATTGACTGGAGGATCATGGATTCAAATGGTCTAGGACCGCTTGAGCCAGAGAATGGTTGGTATTGACCATTAAAAAGCACCGACTAAGATGATCGGTGTTTTTTTGATCCTTCTGATATTGTTCTCTCATGATCACCTCTTTGTGGTAATCTAGAGTCATCAAGATGTGATCAGTACGGGTCAATCAAAATCATGTCTGTTTTTTAGAGAGGGATGAGATGATGTTGGATTTGAAGAAACGCGTGTGTGTGGTGACGGGATCATCTTCTGGGATTGGCGAAGAAGTCTCAAAAAGATTGCTCCTTGAGGGGGCTTATGTCATTGGAATCTCGCCCCTTTGGGCACCTGATTCGATCAATCATGAGAACTTCAGAAGCATCACAGCCGATCTGTCGATTCAAGGTGCAGTCACATCAATCATTGATGAGATTATCGCCCAATATGGCCGAATCGATCTCTATGTGGCCAATGCTGGTCAAGCCCGATATGGTTTAAGCCATGCCCTTTCACAAGAGGATATGGGTGTTCTTTTTGCCCTTAATGTCCATGCGGTGATTCAAGGGTTGATCAGGATGAAAGAAGCACATCAAGATAAACCCTTTGTCTTTGTCGCTGTTTCTAGTGTCATGGCGTTTTGGCCACTGCCCGGCTATGCCGCTTATTCGGCGACCAAGGCGGCGGTCGCGACCTTTGTCAAAGGATTTCGTCATGAGCTATCAAAAGGGCAACACGCCCACATTGTCTATCCGGTCGCAACCCAAACCAACTTTTTCAAGGTATCCGGTCAAACTCATCGCTCGTGGATGGTCCAAACCCCTCGGCATGTGGCCAAAAAGATCGTGAATGGCATCAAAAGGCATCATCATCAGATTTACCCGTCATGGATCTTCAGACTGACCCATGCCTTGATGCCATGCTTGTTGAATGTCTATCTTAGACGGGAAAGAAAACTGCTGCTCAGACATTCTGAAAATGCAAAAGAAAAGTCGGCATCCTATGCCGACAGACATCAATAGATATAGGGGATGAAGCGGTACCGTTGTTCTTTCCAGGTGACATAAGCATCACCAATCACATCTTCCATCATGTTTTCCTCAATGGTCATCCGGTGATTGAGAATCACAAACATCGATATAAAGGACATGATGGTCATGAACCAGTTCCCAAAAAACATCGGGACAGACACTGTCAACAACATCAAACCGAGATACAAAGGGTGCCTGAGCAAACGGTAAGGGCCTTTGGAGACAAGTTCTTGCGTGTTGGAGACCTCGACATCTCTTGTGAAGTGTTGTCCAAGGTAGATGATTGAGACATACCTGAACAAGAGACCGAGTGGGTATGTGACATAAGAGATCAAGGTCAATATTGATGGGTCTTTTTCGAGAGTGAACCAGCCTAAGACGGAAAATGAGATCGACAAGATATGAGAGATGACGACTGCTGCCATGATGATCAGAAAACTCTTGGTCTCATTTTTGTCTTTTCCTTTGTAAGATGAAGGGAAAATCAGGAATTCAGCGATCCATAAGATGGTGATCAGATAAAACATGATGAAGGATGGTCTGTCAAATTGGAACAAGAACGCCATTGTCATTCTCCTTTTCACTGATTAGCTCCATTATACATGAGAAAGTGCCTTTAATGAACCAATGAGGGTCAAGGCGTCTCAAATCTTTCAAAATTCTTTTTGATTTTTGCCGTTTGCTGTTTACAAATGGCACCAAATACGATATGATACCTATGAAAGCGCTTTGAAAAATCGATTTTCTAAACACCTTGGAGAATTTATGGCACGGCATACCGTTTATACAATCGCAACTGATCTCGGGATATCACCGAGCACCGTATCGAAAATCATCAACCATACCGGTCATTTCAGTGACGACTTACGTAAACGGGTCTTAGACCATATCAAATCGATCGGTTATGTACCCGCTACCAGTGCCCGCGTCCTCAGATCAAGAAAAACTTGGACCATTGGTGTCATCTATCTCGAAGAATCCCATATCGGACTTGAACACCCGTTTTTCTCAGGGATCCTCCAAAGTTTCAAAGACGAGGTCGAGAAAAAGGGGTATGACCTGACATTCATTGTCAAACAGGTCGGAACCAACGAGATGTCTTATCTGAATTGGTGTATCAACAAGAAGATTGATGGCGTTCTGATTGTTGTTGGCTCTCATAACAACCCCGAAGTCATCGAGCTTGTCGAAAGCGACATCCCCTGCATTTCAACTGATGTCATGAGAGAACACCTTCATACCATCATCAGTGATAATGACCAAGGCATCAGATTGAGTGTCGAGCATGCGATTGAGATCGGAAGAACCAACATCGGCATGGTCTCCGGGCCCTTGACAGCCAAGCATTTCTTGTACCGTTTCCAGAAACTCAAGGAAGTCATGAACGAACAAGGTATCCCTTATCATGAAGAGAACATGATCTCAACCAAAGGGTTTGGATACACCAGCGGTTATGAGGCGGCGACAGAACTTCTAAACCGCACATCGCGTCGTCCTGACATGTTGCTCGTCGGAAGTGATTTGCTCGCTTTCGGGGTCATTCACGCGATTGAGGACCTCGGATACATTGTCCCCAAGGACATCGCCGTGATCGGCTATGATGACATCTCGTTTGCGAGAATGTCAAAGCCAAGCCTTTCGACCATCAGGCAGAATATCGAGGAAATCGGAAAGATCGCAGCTGAAAAGTTGCTTGACATGATTGAAAAAGGATTGAAAAATGAAACGAAGCTGACAAGAATTCCAGTGGAACTTGTCGTCAGAGATTCGACAAAGACACAGTGATATTTTTATTTATGACAGTTAGAAAATCGATTTTCTTACAAACGAGGTGAATCTATTGAAGACCTATACAATCAAACAAAATCAAATCCCCAACAATGATTCCTATGATGTCATTGTCGTTGGTGGCGGTCCTGCCGGCATCACATCAGCCCTTTCCGCAGCACGAGAAGGGGCTAAAACGCTTCTTGTTGAAGGCACGAGTGCCTTAGGAGGCATGAGCACCACCGGTCTGGTGACCTCATGGTGTCCATTTTCCGACCGCGAGAAGATCATCTACCGGGGGCTTGCCGAGAAAATCCTGAAACTTTCCAATCAGGGCTTGCCGCACGTGAAACCAGATGCCCTTGATTGGGTCGCAATCAATCCCGAATACTTAAAGACTGTCTATGATGATCTGATGAACGAAGCGGGTGTCGATGTGCTCTTCAACACGATGCTTTCCAAAGTGGAAACCGATGGGAAGCGTGTGGATGCGGTGATTCTTTCGAACAAAGCGGGACTGACCGCTTATCAGGCGAGTGTTTATGTTGACACGACTGGTGATGCCGATCTCGTTGCGTTCGCCGGCGGGGCGTTCATGAAGGGTGATGACTGGGACGGAGAAATGCAATCCGCGACCCATTGCTTCATTCTAAGCAACGTGGATGATTTTGGATTCAATCATGGACCATGGCTTAACAAGGCCAACAAACAAAGTCCTGGATACAAGATCAAGGATTCCGACAAGTACCCTTTGATCGAGGACGCACACATGTGTGCCAAGCTCCTAGGGCCTGGAACAGTCGGGTTCAATGCCGGTCATATCAAGAATGTCGATAACACCGATCCAATCAGCAATTCCAAAGCGTATATGACAGGACGCAAGATTGCCAGAGAGATCAGGGATGGTCTCAAAGAGTTTTTTCCGGAAGCCTTTGGAAACAGCTTTCTTGCCAACACCGCGACCTTGATGGGCATTCGTGAGAGCCGCCGGATCATTGGTGATTACATCTTGACGGTCGAAGATTATGCCGAACGAAGGACTTTCGAGGATGAGATTTGCAGAAACAGCTATTTCCTTGATATCCATCATCCCAAAGATGATGAAGACCCGGCACGGCAAGCTTATTACGAACGGATGAAACTTGTCAAGCACTACAAGAAGGGTGAATCACATGGGATTCCATACCGATGCCTGATTCCTGAATCATTTGACAATGTCTTGGTTGCCGGAAGGTCAATCTCGGTTGAACGGATCGTCCAAGGCAGTGTCAGAGTCATGCCGGTCGCGCTCGCGATGGGTGAGGCCGCCGGGATGGCTGCAGCCATTGCTGCAAAACAAAAGACAACCGTCAGATCGATTGATGTGACGCATTTACGAGCAAGACTCGTTGAGGAAGGAGTTTATCTCTTATGAACATATTCAAGAAATCAATGACTTTCATCATGGTGATCCTGATGGCGATGACCGTGGTCGCATGCAACAAAGACAAAGATGATCCTGTCGATCCGGTTGATGATCCGCCGGTGATCACAGATGAGGTCCATGATTCTCCTGATCCTTTGGACGATACCCGTTCGACCACCGACATGGAAGGGCTCAGGATCATTGTCGATAATGAAAACAAGGAATTCACGTATACGAGCGCGATCCTAAGAGCCGCAGAGGCCACAGATCAGGCAATCGGAAGCACCTACATCGAATCCGGTGATGACGCAGACTTCAAAGGCACGTGGCGTCCCAATATTACCGTTGCCGGTTACTACAAGGTTTATATGACATGGCCGGATTTGGAACCGGCGGAGTCCTTTGTGAGCATCGAAGTCGATTACGAAGGTGGCACCAACACCGATACGACCAAACATATCGATCAGACCATGAACGAAGGGTTGTGGGTCATGGTTGGCACTTACTATATGACACTTGGTACTGGCAATGCTGTCCATATCGTCGCTGGTGACGGAAAAACCGTCTACGCTGACGCGGTCATGTTTGATCTTGCCTTTGAAACCTCAGAGATTCAAAGAGAAGAGCCTTTGGAGTTGGTTGAGGCTTACTATGAACCAACAAGTGTCACCAAGATTGTCAAGACCCATGAGGAGGTTTTCCGTCTGACTGTGGACGGAGAAATGTTCTTTGTCAATGGCGTTGCCGGCATCGATGAGCTTGAGCTCATGGCTGAAGCGGGGGCGAATGCGGTCAGGACATACAGCATCGCCGCTCTTGAAGATGGAAGACTCCTTGATCGGGCCCATGAACTTGGTATCAAGGTCATGGTTGGCCTGTGGATGAATCATGAATCAGGCTCATTCACGTATGCCGACAACCCTGATGAGGTCGAGGCCCAATATGAGCAGATCATCCAAGATGTCGAGACCTATAAGAAACATCCGGCGGTTCTTGCTTGGGCGGTCGGCAATGAGGTCGACAGCACCCTGTCACTTAATATGACGGCCATTCATGAGGCATTCAATCAGGTTGCCAGATACATCCATCAAAGTGATCCTTATCATCCAACGGTTGCCATTCTGGCCGGATCCCATATCTCAAAAATCTCCGGGATCAGAGAACATGCTCCTCATATCGATCTATTAGGCATCAACAGTTATAGTGCGATCCAGATTGTGCAGTCCAACACCGCAAGTTGGAATGCCCCTTACATGGTGACTGAATATGCGCTCAATCAGCCGATGGAGATCAGGGTGAAGACCGCATGGGGCGCGATCATCGAACCTGATTCGCTTGAGAAAGCCGACATGTATTATCTTCGTCATGAAGACTACATCTATGCTGAGCGTGATGAACGGGCGGTTGGAAGCTTTGTCTTCAAAGATACTGGAAGCTTCCGCGTCACCCATACATGGTACGGATTGATCTTGAACAAACTCAGGACCCCAGCATTCTATGCCATGCAAGCGACATGGAATCAGACACCGCGTACGGATATTCCCTACATCATTGATGTCACAATCGATGGCAAGGTGTCACTTGAAAATGTCCAACTTCAAAGCAATCTAGAGTATCCGATCAATGTGACACATGAGTTCCTTGATCCAACCGATGACGTGGTCTATCACTTTGAGGTCAGAGGGGATGTCGGGATTTCAAGCAATGTCCCACCAGGAGTCGTTGACCAGGTTGTCTTTGAGGCAACCGACGATGACACGGAAGTGATCATGACCGCTCCACCACACCCTGGGAACTATCGTCTCTTCGTCTATATGACCGTCAATGGCACAAGTATCTCATCTTACTCATTCCCTTTCCAAGTCGAGGGTGAACCCTATGTCTTGGAAGATCAGGAAGGTGTCATCATCGTCTCGATGATGTCAGAGGTCGGATATGAGGAGTTTGGAACATTCTCGAACAGTTCCAACAGACTCTATCAAAATGTGCCAACCCGGTTCACCAGAGAGTATCAAAGTTATGCCCAGTTCACACCAACAATCATGGACCCGGGATTTTATGAGGTCTTCTATTACAACCTGTCCGAAGGACTAGGCCAGACAGATGACTATGAACTTGAGATCCATATTCAATACTCGGCTGGACAAATTGAGATCATCACCCTTGGTGTGACGACCAGAGCCAATGGCTGGGTCAGCCTTGGTGTCCTTCCATTTGATGCTGACGGGATTGAGAACATCAGGGTCGTCAAATCAGTTGAAGGCACAAAAGTGGCAAGAGCAACTGCGATCGCATTGCTTCAGCCGGAATAGAGGAGCCAATATGCATACACTCAAACCCAAACAGATTCCTTTGATTGATACGTATGACGTTATCGTGGTCGGCGGAGGTCCCGCCGGCTGCACAGCGCTGCGTCAGCTGCCAGAGAAGGGGCCAAGACACTTCTGATCGAAGCGACCAGCAGCCTTGGTGGCATGGGCACAAGCGCGCTTGTGCCAGCGTGGACACCGTTTTCAGACCGTGAGCAAATCATCTACAAAGGGCTTGCTGAGCACGTTTTCACAGAAACCAAAAAAGGCATGAAACACATCGATCCCAAAGCGGTTGACTGGGTTGCCATTGATGCTGAAAGACTCAAGAGAGTCTATGATGATCTTGTGATCTCACATGGGGCCGATATCCTTTTCAACACGTTTGTCAGTGATGTCGAAACCGTTGATGGCAACATCACGACTCTGATCGCATCAAACAAGTCCGGACTTGTGGCTTACACCGCCAAAGTCTTTGTTGATGCCACTGGTGATGCTGATCTTTCAGCCTTTGCAGGCGCGCCATTCATGAAAGGGGACTCACCTGAGCATCCCCAACTTCAACCAGCAACCCATTGCTTCATCTTCAGCAATGTCGATATGGAAGGCTTCAAAGCCATCGGTCGTTTGCACGCCGACAACCCAAACAGTGTCATCCACAAGCTTCTGAAAGAAAAGAAATATCCGCTGATTCCAGATGGTCATGTCATTGGAACCATGGTCGGTCCAGGCACCGTCGGGTTCAATGCCGGCCATATCTTCAATATTGACAACACCGTGCCCAAGACGGTCTCAAGAGGACTCATCGAAGGACGTAAACTCGCCGAATCATTCAGGTTGGCCTTGAAAGAATATGCACCCGAAGCGTTTGGTGATGCCCATCTGGTCTCAACTGGTGCCCTGTTAGGTATTCGTGAGACCAGAAGGATCGAAGGCGACTACATCCTCACCGTTGATGATTACGCCACGCGCCGGACATTTGATGACGAGATTTGCAGGAATGCCTATTTCATCGATGTCCATGACTCCATCTATGCCGCTGAGGCGAAAGGCAAACTCTCCCGCTACAAGAAGGGTGAGTCCCACGGCATTCCTTATCGCTCACTCATTCCCAAGACGCTCTTGAATGTCTTGGTCGCGGGCCGGAGCATCTCCTGTGAACGGATGGTCCAAGGCAGTGTCCGGGTCATGCCCGTCTGTCTTGCCATGGGTGAGGGCGCCGGGATGGCCGCTGCCCATGCCGCGCTCAATGACGTTGGTGTCAGAGACATCGACATCAAGCACCTAAGATCCCGACTTCTAGAAGAAGGCGTCTATATCAAATAAATGCGAGGTTATCCATGAAACAGACCAAAGTCATCATCATCATTGTTTTGATGATCATCACCATCGTGATTCTCGGTGGTCTGTTTCAGCGTGACGCTGTCGATCCTATGATGACTTATGACGGGTATCAGCGGGTGTCATTGACTGAGGAGATGACCTATACCCAGTATCTGAACCAAGGATCAGATGCATGGTCTGTTCAAACCAATGAGCGGTTGCTCACAGCCCATGAGGCGACGCTTATGAATGAGACATCCTATGTGATGGCCTCTGAGTCCGATGGGTATCACGATGATATCCTGTCTCTTGACAAAGGCGACGCCATTCAATTTGATGTTGTGATTGAAGTCGAAGCCGCCTATGTCATCGAAGCCGATGTGTCCTATGTCGGAAACGAACTTTTCTCTCCCAAATTCGGTGTGACCCTCGGTGGCACATATCCCTTTTATGAAAGTCGTCAGACAACTTTTCCGATCACTTGGGTCCCGGATGTCCAAACCGAGATCAAAGACAACCAGGTCGTTCAACTGTTTAACCCGGATCGCTACGGCAATGATGTCCAGCCTAGGTCTGAGGTCGCTCGTGATTGGACAACCCAGGTGCTTTTTGACAGTGTCTACTACCACAAAGATCCCTTGCGGTATCTTTTGGGAGTGGGGACGCATACGCTGATGATTGAATCGAGAAATGATGGAGTCAGAATCGGACATATCCGTTTGAAAACATTGCCTGAAACACCAGGCTACGAGACCTATCTTGAAAGTCATCCTGAAGCCACTCTCCAACAAGATGTCATCACCCTCGAAGCCGAGTACATGAAAGACAAGTCAGACCCCTCAATCAAACTCTATAACGATCAGGATGCCGCATCAACCCCACAAGCACTCAAGACCAAGACGTTAAACGCCATTGACGCATACACCTGGGATGAGGCTGGCCGAAGGGTCACGTGGGATGTTCATGTCGAACACGCCGGATTCTATCATCTCTCATTCAAGTACATCCAGTACCGATTGGTCAACATTGCCTCATTCAGATCAATCGCGGTCAACGGCGAGGTGCCCTTCAAAGCCCTTGAAGCGTATGCTTTTCCCTACAGTGGGTCATGGCGGGTGGAAACACTGAGCCATGGTGATGATCCTTATCTGATCTACTTCAAGGAAGGCCATAACACCTTGACGATGACTTCTGTGATTGGGCCTTACCGGCCGATGCTTGAGACGTTTGAGTCAGTGATGAAAGACATCTCTGATCTTTCAATTGAAATCAGGAAACTGACCGGTGGGAACACCGATCTGAACCGTGACTGGAATCTCACAACGTTCATGCCCGATCTCCAGAAGCGTCTCGAAGGATGGGCTGATGAGCTCGAACGGGCATACCGTTACGGCCACGGCGTCAATCAAAGCGATGTCGCCGCTGCCGAACTTGTCCCATTGAAATTCGCTTTCACCCAACTCAGGGATTTGGCTCAAGACCCTGATGACCTACCGAATCAGATGTCGCTCTTTTCCGAAGGGTCGAGATCAGCCTCACAATACCTTGGAAATCTCATCTTGAGTCTTTCAAGACAGTCGATGGGACTTGAGAAGATCCATCTGACAGGAGACCCAGATGACATTCCTGATGCCAAAGCATCGCTTTGGACACGTATCGTCAGAGCGGTCAGGATGTTTTTCTTCTCTTTTGAACGTCAGACCTATGAGACCGATGATGCGGTCACCATCGATGTTTGGGTGAACCGCCCTAGGGCGAACATCGATCTCATGCAAAAAATGATCGATGAGATGTTCACACCCGAGACAGGCATCCATGTCAATCTGTCGCTCATGCCCAATCCGACGAAACTGATTCTCTCCAATGCCGCGAACATCGAACCCGATGTCGCGATGGGTGTCTCAGGGCAGACCCCTTATGAGTTTGCCATCAGGAACGCGGCGGTTGACCTGAGGCAGTTTGAAGGGTATGAGGCGGTCGTCAGTCAGTTCGCCAAAGGGGCGATGATTCCTTATGTCTATCAGGATGGGGTCTATGGTTTTCCTGAGACCCAAGACTTCTATGTGACCTTTTACCGGACAGACCTGATGTCATATCTGAATGCCGAGGTGCCATCGACATGGACCGAGGTCACCGATATGCTTTCCTTGCTCAGACGGTTTGGGATGAATTACTACGTCCCTTTGAGTAGCGCGAACAGCTATAAGTCATTTACGGTGACCACTCCGTATTTCCTTCAGAATGGTGCGTCATTCTATGCCGAGGATGGGATGAGTACCGCCCTTGACAGTGATGCATCCATCATGGCAATGACATTGATGACATCCTTGTTCACCATTCATGACATGCCAATCTCAACCCCTAATTTCTATAACCATTTCCGTTATGGGTCACTGCCAATCGGAATATCAAATGCGGGAACCTACGTCCAACTGCTCATTGCCGCTCCGGAAATCAAGGGCAATTGGGAAATTGCCCCCCATCCGGGGACGATGAGAGAAGACGGAATCAACAGGTATGCCTCAGCCCCGACCACAGCGACGATGATGTTTGAAAGCTCAGAGAAGAAAGAGATGGCTTTCGAGTTTCTCTCCTGGTGGCACGAGACCGAGACGCAGACGTTGTTCGCCTCGGATGTCCAACGGATGTTTGGGAAGGAATACATGTGGTTTTCAAGCAACCTTGAAGCCCTTGATACCCTGCCAATAGACCCTGATCACCGGGAAGTCATCCTTGAACAACTGAGGTGGGCGGTTGAAGCCCCTAATGTGCCCGGTGGCTACTTCGTTGAACGCGAGATCTCAAACGCCTGGAACAGGATTGTGCTGGAAGATGACAACATCAGAAGCAGTATCGATCTCGCGGTCAGGAATGCGAACCGCGAACTGGTCAGGAAGATGACTGAATTCGGCTTTATGGAAAACGGTATTCCGATCAAAGACTACGTGGTTCCAACCCTTGAAAACATCGATCGCTGGCTCAAAGAAAGGACATGACATGACCGGAAAGACAAGCACAAGACAATCCTCATCAAAACTCGCCACTTGGGTGTTCGTAGGTCCCTACTACACCCTCTTTACGGCGTTTATTGTGTTGTCTGTGCTTGCTGCTGTGTTCTTGTCACTGACAAACTTCAACTCGATTGAGTTTCCATCCTATGTCGGATTGAAGAATTATGTTGACTTGTTGACAGCCGATAGTGTCTTCATGCAATATGTCTTGCCGAACACGGTCTATTTTGCCTTGATTGTCGGGGTTGGCGGATACATCCTCTCCTTTTTCCTGGCATGGTCATTGGCGCAGTTGCCACATAAGCTCAGAACCGTCCTCGCCATCATTTTCTATTCGCCCTCAATGACGATGGGGGTCGCGATGGCAGTTGTCTGGACAGCGTTGTTCTCTGGTGACCAAGCCGGATATCTGAACAACTTTCTCTTGAGTCTCGGACTGATCGATGAGGCGGTCCAGTTTCTTGTCTCGCCTGACTATCTCATGACGATCATGATTCTTGTCGGTCTTTGGGGCAGCATGGGCGTCGGATTTTTGGCGATGATGGCTGGGATCATGAACATCGATAAGGAAGTCTATGAGGCGGCCTATATCGATGGCATGAAGAATAAGTTCCAAGAAATCTTTTTCATCACCATTCCGATGATGAAACCCCAGATGCTTTTTGGTGCGGTCATGACGATTGTCTCAACCTTTCAGGCAGGCGCGATTGGGGTTCAGCTCTCAGGGTCGAATCCGACCCCGCAGTATGCCGGACAACTCATGGTCAATCATATCGAAGACTACGGGTTTATCCGTTTTGAAATGGGTTATGCAGCAGCGGTCTCAGTCGTTTTGTTGTTGTTGATTTTATTGATATCACGCATTGCGAAGCGTTTTTTGGCAGATAAGGAGTAGTTATGGCAACCTTTAACCAGACGTCAATCAATCCCCGCCAGTTTCACGTGCGTCAGCTCGTCTTTTTGTCGTATCTGGTGCCACTTGCCGTGATTATGATTCTGCCCATCATTTATATCTTCAGTACGGCGTTCAAACCCCCGGATGAGCTCTTTGCCTATCCTCCCCGTTTCTTTGTGATCAAGCCGACCTTGATCAATTTCCAGAACCTGTTCAGACAGACATCACAGTCAGGCATTCCATTTTCAAGATACCTGTTCAACAGCATTGTCACGACCGGTATCGGGGTGTTTTTGACCGTGTTGGTGACATCGATGTCCGCTTTTGGGCTATCCAAGCTCAAGTTCAAAGCAAAGAAACCATTGTTCCAGATCAATCAGTACGCACTGATGTTCGTTCCGATCGCGGTGATGATTCCCCGGTTTCTGATCATTGTGAATCTAGGCATTTTCGATACCTATCTTGCTCACATTTTGCCGCTCCTTGCGATGCCGGTCGGCTTGTTCCTGGTCAAGCAGTTCGTTGATCAGATTCCAGAACAGCTCCTTGAAGCCGCCAAGGTGGATGGCGCCAATGAATTCCAGCAATATTTCCATATTGTCCTTCCAATGACGAAACCCGCGCTCGCCACAGTCGCGATCCTTGCCTTTCAGCTCTTTTGGAACAACGACATCACAAGTCAGCTCTACATCAATGCCGATGATCTGAAGACCATCTCCTTTTTCCTATCCACCATCACCAGCGGGGCTGGTGTCGCGGGTGCCGGGATGGGCGCGGCCGCGTCACTTCTGATGTTTTTGCCTAACATTTTCTTCTTTATCATCATCCAGAACAAAGTCATGGATACAATGGCGCACTCGGGGATCAAATAATGAAAAAACTGTTGATTGTTGTGATGCTCTGTCTGTTGATAAACATCACCTTCCAACTGAATCCCAAGGCAAGTGCGGTCAACGGACTGCCTTACATGACCTATGCCGAAGATGCTTATCGGAACATGATTCCAACTCAGGATGCCTATGTTCCGGTCTCGATCAGACGGACTTTTGATACCTTGACCCTCAAGGGTCCGGAAGACATGATGATCAGAGACGGTGTGATGTATATCGCTGACACTTTGAACAAGAGAGTCATCATCACGAGTGATGATGAAACCATCAGTTTTGGATCAGATGTGCTCTTGCGTCCAACCGGGCTTTATATCAACGAAGACCACACCATCTATGTGGCGGATATCGAGCGTGAAACCATCATGGTCTTTGATCATGATGGGATCTTCATTGAAGAAATCGGTCGGCCTGAAGAACCGATGTTTGGTGAAGAGACGCCTTTCAGACCTTACAAGATCCATGGTGATAACGCTGGCAATCTCTTTGTCTTGAGTGAAGGGACATATCAAGGGTTGGTCCAGCTTGCTCCTACAGGTGAGTTCCTTGGTTTTTTCGGAGCGAACCCCGCCCCCTTTGATCTTCGGGCAACCGTCTTGAAACGTATCTTCTCAGATGACATCGTCGCCAATTTCATTCAGGTTGTCCCCCAGACCATGATCAATCTGACCGTCGATTCCTATAATCGCGTCTATACCATCACCAGAGGCACGACCGGAAACTCGCTCAAACGCTTGAATATTTCCGGCATCAACCGTCTACCTCAGGATTTGAATGACTCCGATGTCTCATCGGCCCTCGCTGTTGGTCCAATTGGAAACATCTATACCGTTTCCGAGGATGGATTCATCAGGGAATATGACCAGGAAGGCAATCTGTTGTTCATGTTTGGAGGCAAGGACAACCGGATGTACCAACAAGGACTGTTCAATGTGCCGAGCGCGATTGAGATTGATGCTTCCTACATCATCTATGTCCTTGACAAAGCCAAAAATGAGATTCAGATGTTTAGGCCAACGGCGTTTGCCCAGATTGTCCATGAGGCTGTTGACCTTTATCAACAAGGCAGTTACTTGGAAAGTATGGTGCCTTGGGAAGACGTGTTACGTTATAATGCGATGTTTGACCTTGCCAATAAGGGCATCGGACAAGCGTATTATAAGGCTGAAAACTATGAAGAGGCCGCCCTCTACTTCAGTTTGGCCAATGACCGGGAAGGCTATTCCGATGCCTACTGGGAAATCAGGAATGTCTGGCTGACCGATCAGTTGTCACTGATTTTGGTGCTGCTCTTGACATTCTATGTTGTTCATATCGTCTATGTCTGGAAATTGAAGACGGTGGTGACAAAAGATCTCATCACGCCCATCTATGGTCGGATGATGAAAACGCCAGTCGTCAAGGATCTTGTGTTCGTGACCAGCATGATCAAACATCCACTTGATGGGATTTATGAGATCAAGTACCGCCACCGTATTCAGTGGCCGTCCGCGCTCATCCTCTACGGATTGCTGTTTGCCGAGTATCTGTTCTCATTGTATTTTGAGGGACAAGCTTTCAATGGCCGTGAGCTTGAGCGGATCTCAATCATGAATGAAGCCGTCTCATTTCTTGGCCCGATAGCGTTGTTCATCATCGCCAATTATCTGGTCTGCGCCATCAATGAGGGTGAAGGTCGCTTCAAGGATGTGCTCATTGGCTCGATTTATGCCCTTGCTCCCTTGTTGTTGTTTTGGCCACTGGTGATCATGCTTTCTAGGGTCTTGACCCTAAATGAGGTTTTCATTTATGACGCGTTGATGGGCATCCTTTTGATCTGGTCATCGATTCTGATGTTTTTCACAATCAAGGATATCCATAACTATGGTGTTTTGGAAACCATCAAGATCTTTTTGATCACTGCGTTTACCATCGTGATGATGATGGTGACGATCATCTTGATCTCGGGGCTTGCTGAGCAACTCATCAATTTCATCTATGAGTTCTTATCGGAGGTGATTCTGCGTGGTTAGAGCCATTAAAATCAGTCTCATCCTGGTGATCCTTTCCGCTGTCCTAGGGCTTGCAGGCACCTATGTCATCGCTTATCGAAAGGCTTTGCTTGTCGAACGTGAAGGCATTGGAAGCGGGTTGATCGTTGATTCATTCTATGATCAGAACCGACATACAGGGATGGAAGATGAACGAATCGTGGTCTTTGATCCAGACATACCCGGTGGGTATGACCTGATCCAGACCGATGGTGATCTCGCGCTCTACATGGATGATCAGACAACCCGATTCATTGTCAAGAACCTGATCACCGGATACCTGTGGCATTCGTTTGCACCCGATACCGACATCGTTGAACTGAACAGCACCCTAAGGATGCAGATGACTTCACCGATCGTGATTGAATATTACCCCTATCAGGCCCAAACCGAAACCTTGTCTCGAACCACCAAACGGGAAAGTCTGGGATACACGCAAATAGACAAAAGAATGATCCCAGGTGGGGTTGCCCTTGATGTCACTTATCTCAGGATTGGTATTCAGTTGTCGCTTGAGGTCATGCTTGATGATGGTGATCTGGTTGTAAGGATACCGGAATCATCGATTGTCGAGGAAGAGAACAAACTGGCATCGATTTCGGTGATGCCAAACTTCGGATCGACCAAAGATGATGTGATTCCCGGATATGTCATCATTCCCGATGGCAGCGGCGCGCTGGCCAGGTTCAAGGCCAGTGATAACCAGGAACCTGTTCAGATGAATGCCCGATACTACGGGGCTGACAGAGGTATGAATCTTGAGAGCAGTCTTGATCAGATGATGCAGATGAGTATGCCAATCTTTGGGATTGTCCATGGTTACCGGCAACATGGGATGTTGGGCATCATCGAATCAGGTGATGCGTATGCCCAGATGGTGATGAGCCCGGCAGGCGCGAACGGATTGCCATACAACACTGCCCATACCCGTTTCATCTTGCGGGAGACCTATGTGTTTCCGACCAATCTCAAGGGTGATGGGATCACCGTGATCCAAGAAGAACAAAATCACACAGACATGATGATCCGTTATCTGTTCAGTACGCCTGAAGCGTCTGATTATGTCGGGATTGCCCATATGTATCGGGCGTATCTGACAGAACAAAAAGTCCTGGAAGTCAAACCGGAAGATCAGATGCGACTGCGTCTCGAAATTCTGATGGCTGATTCGGAACGGGGATTGATCGGCATCAAGGATGTCATCATGACCTCGGTCGATGATGCGCTTGAGATCATCATGGACCTTGATGACAAGAACATCGCTTTGGATGTCATCTTGAAGGGTTGGAACGATGATGGGATGAGTGGGCAGATGCCTTATGATCTCGACTTCGAACGCAAACTTGGACCGGATCGCAGCTTCGAGAGTTTCTTCGACCAGTTAAATGAGATGGGGCATTCGGTGACCCTCTATATGGATCAGGTCACGACCTTCGGATCATCATCAAGGGTCAGTGCCAGAACCGATTTTGCCAGAGGAATCTACCGACGGACCATCACCGACGCCATGGAAGGACTGCTTTATCAGGAACGTCATTTCCTTATTCCGATGACGACCAAGGAAGTGATGGAAGAAGATGCCAGGTATGTCTCTTCTCTGGGCGTCAATGCCGCTCTTGATCAGGTTGGATATCGTTTGTTTGGAATTTATGACAACGGTGAGTTCCAACCCCGTGGTGAGAGCATCAATCGTTATCAGGAAGGTCTTGAAGCATTTCAGACAGTGTCACTCTATCGTCCGAATGCTTATCTTTGGGACCATATGACGGCCTATTATGATGTGCCGATGTATGCCTCACAATACACGTATTTCGATGATACCATTCCTTTTCTGCCAATCGTCTTGCAAGGCCGTGTTGACCTTTATGGCCCTTTGATCAATTTCTTCGCCGATCCTATCGAGCAACGGCTCAGACTAATTGATTATCAGTTGAAACCATCATTCATCGTGACTGAAGCACCATCATATCTGCTTAAGTTCACCCAAGCCCGTGGGTATTTCACAACTGCGTATGCTGATTGGGCTGAGGGTATCACATCGGTCTATCAGGAAATGGCCATGGTCCATGATGCTACCCAGGGCAAAGATCTGATCAGCAGGGATGTGATGGCCTATGGTGTCATCAGACATACGTATGAAGACGGTGTGACACTTTGGATCAATTACACCGATCAGACATATTCAGGAAGCGGGATTGATGTCTTGCCTAAGGCTATCCGGATCGGAGGCGGATCATGAAAATGACACGTCGCCACCGCGAGTGGCTCTTCGGTTACCTTTTCATCTCGATCTGGATCATCGGCCTGATCATCTTCACGATCTTTCCGGTCATCCAATCACTGATCTATTCGATGAGAGAAGTCAGGATTTCTGTCGGTGAACTTGAGATCATCAAAGATCTTGCTTTCGAGAATTATCGTCAGGCGTTCACCTATATCTACTTTGTCGAAGCCCTCTGGAACTATGTCAGGTCGACCGTCATCACGATTCCCGCGATTGTTGTCTTCGCTGTGATCTTTGGATTGTTACTCAATCAAAAATCACGCGGTATTGGGATCTTCAGAACCATCTTCTTTCTTCCGGTCATCATCTCAAGCGGACCAGTGCTTTCCAAGATTCAGTCCGAAGGGGCAATGATGATCCCGGGATTGCAGGACAGTGCATGGTTGCTGCTCATCCAAAACAACCTACCAGATGTGCTGAACAATGGGATCGACAGCCTATTTTCAAGAATCGTCATCATTCTTTGGTTCACAGGGGTTCCGACGATTCTGATCCTGGCCGGTCTTCAGAAGATGGACCGTGCCATTTATGAGGCCGCCGCCATCGATGGCGCGAGTGCTTGGGAGACATTCTGGAAAATCACCCTGCCGGCATTGAGACCTTTGATCAACATCATTGTCGTCTTCTCGATGGTCTCGATCTCAATCTTTTCAAGCAGCGAGATCGCGTCGATCATTGATTCCAGGAAATATACCCAGTACGGCCTTACGAACGCCTTTGCATGGATTCACTTCGCAGTCTCGTTTCTCATGCTTCTGATCTTCTTGGGACTCATCAACATGCGCGTCGGACGAACCTCTGTCCACAAGCTCAAAGGAGGGAAAACCAATGCCAAAAAGCAAAGGTCTTAAGCCCTTCCTGAGATGGCTTTTAAAAGGTCGGGGGATGGAGAGCGCACCGATCAGCAGACTCTTGGTCATCATCATGCTGATCATCATCGGATTCGTCTTCATCTATCCGATCATCTACATGGTGAGTACGAGTTTCAAGAATATCGATGATCTGCTTGATACGGCAGTCATCTGGTTGCCGCGCCGTCTTTATCTCGAGAACTATCTGACGGCGGTATCAGTTCTTGGTCTGCCAGCGACATTTGGGGCGTGGTTTCAGATGAACGCACTCTATCAGACCATCATTGTTGTGGGGTTGCCAGCGGTTGTGGCAACCATCTCGACCGGTCTGATTGGCTATGGGTTCGCCCGCTTTGATT
Source organism: Acholeplasmataceae bacterium (assembly GCA_018400755.1). Taxonomy (GTDB): domain Bacteria; phylum Bacillota_I; class Bacilli_A; order Acholeplasmatales; family Acholeplasmataceae; genus RECG01. The sequence goes on along the minus strand of JAGYLU010000001.1, from coordinate 39,239 downwards.
TTCCCTTGAAGAAGATGTGGTTGGTCATGCTGATCGCGACCTTCATCATTCCGAATCACATCGTCTTTCTCCCCCAGTTTGTCTGGTTCAACAACACGTTGGGGATTCTTGGAACGGTTTGGAGTTACATCTTGCCGGCCGCTGGCGGGCAAGGGATTCACGCCGCTGTCTTCATATTGATCTTCTACAGTTTCTTTGCCATGATTCCCAAATCACTCGATGAGTCCGCCTATATTGACGGTGCCAATGAATTCAAGGTTTTCTGGCACATCGGTGTGAAGCTTTCCACCCAACCGATCATCATCGTGTTCCTCTTCAATTTCGTTTGGTACTGGAACGACTATGCAAGGGCCTCATATTTTCTTACCGGGTCCAAGTGGACGACTCTTCCGTTGTTGTTATCAAAGTTTGAGAACACGTATGCGATCATATCCGAGTCATCGGAAGTGCAGATGGTCAATTTGTATGAACCATTGATTTTGGCGGGAACGATCCTGACGGTCTTACCGCTCTTGGTCTTGTATTTTTCCTTCCAAAGATACTTTGTCGAAAGCATCGATCGGACAGGTATCAAGGGAGAATAATAGAGAGAGAAACAAAAACTTAGGAGGATAAAAATGAAAAAAACGTTATTTCTGTTGTTTCTCGTTTTAGCATCACTAGGGCTTATGGCCTGTGATGAGTTACCGATCGCTGAGGCGGATGCCGTTTTCAGCGGAGTTGATGATGTCACCATCGCCTTAGGTGATGCCTTTGACAAGATGGCTGACGTCACAGCGACTGATTATGATGACACTGACCTCACGGCAGACATTGTCTCGGAAGGTCTTGTCAATGTCAACCGTGCCGGCACGTATGAGATCACCTATACAGTGACTGGCAAGAACGAGGTTGAAGTGGTCGTGACCAGAACAGTGACGGTGCTCGAAAACGCCAGGATCCTTGGACCCGAATTGCTTGAGGCCAACGTCTTGGTTGGAACCGTCTTTGACCCGATGGCTGGTGTCTCAGCTGTTGATCACGATGGCACTGATCTTACCGCAGAGATCACCTTGACCGGTGATGTCGTGGGTGATGCTTTTGTGATTGATACCAGCGTTGCTGGCGACTATGATCTTGTTTATGCGGTTACCGGAGCCAGTGGCAAGGAAGTCACTGTCACCATCACCTTGACCGTCTTTGAGATGGGTGACGCGGTCGTGACCTTTGCCGGAACCGATCCGGAAACACCAAATGTCTACGACATGGTCATGGGCATTCCGGTGGATATCAACCTGATCGCAAGCGCTCAAGACTATGATGGCACCGATCTCGAACTTGATGGCATCGAGTACGATCTTGCCTTGGATGCGTATCTTGCCGGTTCAGTCTTTGACCCGACCGAAGAAGGCACTTATACCTTCACCTATCTGGCAACTGGTGAGACTGGTGTCCAGTCGGAAACAATGCTGACCATCAATGTCATCCGTCAGGGCATCACCTTGGGTGGCGTCTACATTCCGGTTCTCTCACAAAACATCGACAATGATGGCAAACCTTGGAACAGCACCATCATCTATACCGAGCTCAAGGGCAAGGGAGAATATGGTGTGCTATTGCTTGTCAATGCCCAAGGTCAGGTTGTTCTTGTCAGGGATCCCTATGGCACGCAATTTGAACTGACCAATCCGATCAAACAAGGTACCCCCAACCAGATCAGAAGCATTGCCAACAACGTTGGTTGGACCGGTGCCGACAACTTTGTTGGATTACTTGGACCTCAGGGCACGCCAGGTGGCATTCCCGAAGGTGGATTCGCAATCTTCTTCAGCCGCGACAACGTCGCTGGCACAACCCATCCAATCAGGACCCTTGGTGTGACCTATGGTCGCGAATATGCGCTTCAGGTTGAGATCATCGGCCTTGATATTCCAAACTATGCGCCAGCAACCGATAACGCCTCTGTCGAAGGTATCGAAGATGTCACAATCTATGACAATGAGACCTTTGATCCGATGGCAGGTGTCTCGGGTCTTGATTCTGATGGCTCACCCCTGACGGTCTCGATTGTTTTCAACAATGTTGATATGATGAAACCAGCCCAAGACATCAGTGATTACAAGGTTGATGGTTTCGCCGATGGCTATTATGCCGTGGTTTATGAAGTTGTTGGTGCCAATGGCAATGCCATGCACTTCACAAGACGGGTCACTGTCTTGCCACAAATTCTTGACGCGGAACTGACAGGGACCGACGATGTCGAAATCGCGGTCAATGAGGCGTTTGATCCGCTTGAAGGTGTGGTTGCGACCGATTATAATGGCGCAGACCTGACTGATGCGATCATCCTTGAAGGCACTGTCGACAACACCGTTGCCGGTGTTTATGACCTGACCTACAAAGTGACCGGGTTCAGTGGCAATGAAGTTATCGTAACACGCACTGTCACAGTGGTCGCGAGCGCTCGTTTCGTGGTTGCTGATGATCGGGTTGATACGGTCTTTGTCGATGAGGCTTTTGATCCTTTCGCTGGCATTGAAGCTTTTGATGCCAATGATGATGACATCAGTGCCAATATCGTCTTGGACAGTTCGATCTTTGCTGGTGACGTGATTGATACGAGCGTTGCCGGAACCTATGATTTGCATTACAGTGTGACTGGTTCGAATGGTGTTGTTGTCGACATGACATTGACATTGACTGTGAGTCCGCTTCCGGATGCCACATTGACCCTTTCTACTGGGGCGACTTATGGCATGTTCCCCAATGAATCCATTGATCTTGGCGATGTCGCATCAGCCACTGATTATGATGGATCTGAGTTGGTAACCATCACATTGAATTATGATAACGCCTATGACGTATTGATCAGCGGTGGGATCTTCACCCCAACGACCGAAGGCACTTATACCTTTATTTATGGTGTCACTGGCCAAAATGGTGTTTTGGTTGAACAAACATTGACCGTTGAGGTTTACGCTAGCGGATTCAAGATCAATGGCCAAGCGATCAGCCTGACTCAGGAATGGGTCAATTATGAGGTCGAAGGGGTATTGACCAAACCCCGGGATTCAATCGTCATCTTCACCGAACTCTTTGGTATGGGTGAATTCGGTGTGGTCGTGATCGTTGATGCCCATGGACGCATTGTCTTGGTCCGTGACGCATTTGGCGAACAGGTCGATATCAACAACCCATTCAAAGCCGGTAACCCAGCGTTTCCTAGCAATCTTTCAGGACTCCCGAATTTTGTCACATATGATGCCTATACCGGTGGTCTATGGACAGATTGGGTCCGTGGTGGTCAGAATGTCTTTGATGGTCTGGAAGGCCCCCAAGGCACACCAGGTGGTATTCCAACCGGTGGTTTCGCGATTTACTTCGCCGTTGGTGCGAACCGTGTCACCGGACTCCAACATGCAAGAGAATTTGCTGGTCAGGTTGAACTCTTTGGACTGACTGTGCCGAATTTCGATCCGGCAGCATCCGCGAATGACGCCCAGATCTTTGGTGTTGATGACATTGAAATCAGTGCCGGAACCGTCTTTGATCCCCTTGCTGGTGTCAACGCCGAAGACCATGATGGAACACCGCTCACAGTGACGGTTGTGTTCAACAATGTTGATACAGAAAATCCTGTGATTGATCCACAGGCACCACGCGTGGTGAACACCGTTGAAGGCAGAGCAGCATTTGCCCAAGGCTGGTACAGTGTCGTTTATAGCGCAACAGGCGCGAATGGTTATACAGTGCATACGGCGCGCCGAGTCGTCGTCAGATAAGGAGGCATCATGCGAAGAATTCTCTCAATGATGATGGTTTTGTTCATCGTCTTCTCAATCATCGGATGTAAATCCAAAGATGATCCCAAAGATGATGACCAACCGGTTCTTGATCCCATTTGCGGTATCGATCGCAGTGGTGTCAACCCTGAGGACATCATCGAGTTGGAATACGCAAGCATTGAAAACCAGGAGATTGAACAGCAATTGCTATGTGAGTTTCAAAGACTTAACCCGCACATTGTTGTGACCAACAGAAATGACATTCTTGAAATGAGCGGGGTTGCTGACAACTTCACATACAGCATCGTCGAACTGGCGGCGATCAATGACACCCCCGATGTCTTTCAGGTCATGCAGATCGATCCGTTGGTTGAAAACCGCTTGCTCTATGACTTTTCAGACTTATGGAACAATGATCCTGACACAGCCCACATTCTCCCGGGGGCGGCCAACGCCGCCCTCTACGGGGATGTTCGATTGGGGATGGTCAACGGACAAGTCATGATGGGTGTCTTCGTCAACAAGAACTTGCTTGATGATACCAATTTCGACTTGGAAAACTATGGTTTCGATTTTCAGACCGGCGAGATTTGGAATTATGATGAGATGATTCAGTTGGCCCGTGATTTCACAACCCGTGCCCGTTCCCGATATGACAATGATTTCTATTATGGCATCGATGGAGACTGGAACAATCTGAACTTTGCCTGGGCTCTTCCGGCGATGGATCACCCTGAATGGGGCATGAACTCATTTGATGGGACAGGATTCAATTTCACTGATCCGATCTACATCAATCATTACCAACGCGAGGTTGACCTCTTTTTCGAAGGTGTCAAAGCGAACATCCGGTTGAACAGTGCGGGTGCCCAGCTTGAATTTGGAACGGCGTTACCCGATTTGTTCTTTACTGAAGGCCGTGTCCTGCTTTATTCAAGTTATTCTTGGAACTTTGACCAGATCAATCTATCGACCCAAGATCTGATGTTCTTGCCGTTTCCCAAAGGCACCCAGGAAGACAGTGTGCCAAGATTGCCCTCAGCGATCGGCGTGATGGCCATCTCTAGCAACACTGAACACCCCGAAGAGGCTTATGAACTTGCCAAGTTCATGTCGTGGAGTGAAGAAGGAGCGCTTGCCAAAATCAATCTGTACAAAGAAGCTGGCGAGCATCTGACGAAGTTTCCGATCACTGATTATGACTCGGTCTGGAGTGCGATTGAAATGCTCTATATTGACAGTTCAAGTTCGCTCTATGTTGAAGGGTTCGATATGATTCTCTATCCCCTTCTTGAGACCAAAGAAGTTGTCATGGACTTTGGAAAATGGCTTCCCGGGTACAGTGAGTTCAAGAATTGGTACACACACATGCAAACTGAAAGCAGACGCAACGATATCAACAATGGACTGATCAGATTCGCTGATGTCGCCCAGGTATGGGAAGATAAGGCCAATCAGTTTGTCACAAGCAAGCTTGAGCGTTATCAGAACTATCCCGACATGGATTGATACGCCATTGATTAGTTTCATGAGGATGACTTCGACTTGTTTTGAGACAGGTTGTTGACATACTTGGTTTTGCAGACCAAAAAAAGAGACCGCAACACCGACTTTGATCGGTGATGCGGTCTTTTGTCATCTCACGAAAGGAGAACGGATCAAGGGAAGGGAATCCATGATAAGTCTTTCAAAGATCGAAGAGGGTGAGGATTTTTTGTAGTTTGTTTTCGTGTGTCTCAAGTGTTTGATCCTTGGTCTTGAGAAGACGTGGCAAAGGCTTTGGATCGTTGATGGCGATGGTGACCTGTTTTCCTTCAGCAAACACATGAAAGTCACCAAAGCCATGGGATTTGAGGGTTTTGACAATCTCGTTGATCTGTGGTGTGACAGAGCCATTGATGGCATAGCTATCGATGATGTCATCTGGTTTGGCAGCACCTGACAACCTTTCTGTGAGTCTTGAAAGGACGGTGTCCTTGCGGATATGGACAGATGCGGGGTCAAAGAGCGGTTTGGTGATGACAAAGCCGATGAAGTCGGTTGTCGATCCGTTTCTGTTACCAGTCTGATGGGTGAATGTGACAGCATACACGCACTGATCGGATCGTTGCTCGCATATGGTGAACATGGTGTGTTGATGACTGTGATCAGGGACAACCGGAGGGGTGAGGACCTTGTGATCCGTTTCGGTCTCGATGGCATCGATCGCGTAAGTTTCATTCCTGTCGAAAGTCATCTGTTCTAGCAAAGGTTGCCAAAGACCATCAAGCAACACTTTACGGTAACTCAAGTCTTTTTTTCCAAAAGTGATCAGAAAGGCAAAAGCACTGATGAAAATAGCGAAAAATGAGACAAAGCCAACCACCATGAAGGCCAAAGCAACCGGCTCATTGGTCTCAATGCCAGTCATAATCGCCAGTATAAAACTGATGATTGAGATACTGAGCAGGAGGCCACCAAGTTTCAAGTACTTGAACCGGTTCAATGTCTTGACGTCTCGTTTGAGTTGATCATAGGCAATCATGAAATCCCTCCTTATGTCATAAGTATACCATAGGGCTGTTTCGAAGATGTCTCTGAGACATGTGGGTCTATGAAGCCTTACTTGGATGTGATATGATAGATATGAAGGATTCAAAGACAAATCACATAAGGATGTATGAATCAATGAGAAAGAAATGGCATGGTCAAGAGATTCAGAAGACAGATCTCATCACCCGGTTTGAGAGCAGTGATGAGATGTTATCGCAGGTCGGTGATTTGTTGACTGAAGCACCGGTCACCAATGCGTTGATGCTGGGGATTCTAGAGAAAAACAAGGGTCGTGAGCGGACCGAACAAGAGCTTTACTGGACGGTTGTCGGAATAGAGGACACCTTGGTGATGATGATGTCAGGGCTTTATATCATCTTATATGCCACCGGTGATGAGGAAGCCCTTTTCAGCGCTGCCATTCATGCCTTGATTGACGAGAGGATTCCGTTTCCTGGTATCGTCGGGCCCAAGGACACATGCGATTTGTTCAAGGCAAGTTATGAGATGATATCGAAAAAGTCGATGAGGATTGGCATGAATCAAAGGATTTATCAGACTTCTTCATCTTCATATCAACCAATCGATGGTGTCACTTTGGATCTTTTGACCGACGCCGACATCCCCGGTCTCGTGCCTTGGATGGAGGATTTTGTACGGATCGCCGGTGAACACACGACGCCTGAGGGGGCGCGGGCGCGGTTAGCCGAGAAGATCAGAGACCATAAACTTTATGGACTCAAACATCAAGGAAGGATTGTCTCAATGGCTGCCAAGGAGCGTCCGTTTATGGATATGATCACGGTCTCATATGTCTATACGCCAGTTTCGCTTCGCAATCAAGGATACGCGACAACCTGTGTTGGCATGCTCACGGAGTTGCTTCTTAGGTCTTACCGGCTGGTCACGCTCTATACCGATCTATCCAATCCGACATCAAACAGTATCTATCAGAAAATTGGTTACCGACCGGTCATTGATTCGGTGGTCTATCTGACATGATGATCCGAAGTGATGCCCATCATGTCATCTTGCGGGATCTGAAAGAATCAGATATCATTGATTACATCCGCTGGATGACCAAGCCCATGTCCTGGATGGATTTTGATGCGCCTTGGGAAGACGCGGTGATGTCAAAAGAGCTTGTCACGACGAGATACCATCAGATGATCGAAAGACAAGAAAAACAATCAGAGACCGACCGCCGGTCACGCTTTGAGATCGATACCAAAGAAGGCGTTCATATCGGTTGGGTCACCACCTACCAGATGATGCTTGAAGATCCTTCGATGGCGATTGACAATCACGCCCTCGCCATTGGGATTGATCTGCCGGAAGAGGCTTTTTGGGGACAGGGCTATGGCACATCAGCCCTGTCGATGATGATGACCTATCTGAGGTCTCATGATCTGGATCATCTTTATCTTCAAACCTGGAGCGGAAATCACCGGATGATCAAAGTCGCGATGAGATTGGGCTTTGTCTTGTGTCGTCGGGTTCAAAATGAACGGATGGTTTCAGGAAGTCCATACGGCGGGCTGACATTTGTCAAGTCTTTGAAGACGTTTGAACAGACATCATTTGCGAAAGAGTGACATCATGCACATACCCAATCAGGAAACATACAAAACCATCACCCCCATCAACAAAGGTTGGTCCAGGGATCAAAAGTTTTACCTAGAGACCCAAGATGGCGAGAAACGATTGATCAGATTCTCCCCTGTGTCACTTTATGATCAAATTGAAAAGGTCTATGAGGCCATCAAGAAGATGGCCTCATTGGGCTTTCCAATGGCAAAGCCGATTGATTTTGGAATGACATCGGACAAGACCTATGTCTACATGATTCTGTCCTGGATCGAGGGCAAGGATCTAGAAGATGTCTTGCCGACACTAAGTGAGGAACATCAATATCAACTTGGTCTTGAAGCAGGGCACATCCTAAAGAAGATCCATGGCATACCTGTGCCAGAACACCTGATGCCAAAGCAAACAGGACATATGAAAAAGCAACGGCAGATCAATGATTACAAAGCCTCAAAGCATCGGATCAGTGGTGATCGGCATGCGCTTGAATTCATTGAGACCCATATGGAGAGGATCTGGACCAGGACACCTGTCTTTTGTCATGGTGATTTCCATCCCGGAAACCTGATTTACATGGCCGATGGCCACCTTGGCGTCATCGATTTCAACCGGGTGACAATCACGGATCCTTATGAGACATTCTACAAGCTTCAGAGTTTCGCGAGAAGCATCAGCATTCCCTTTAGCATCGGGCAGATCCATGACTATTTTGAGAACAAGGTCCCAGATGATTTCTGGGATGTTGTCGCGCTTTATGTCGCCCACGCATCGCTTTACTCGATCACCTGGGCAGAAGGATTTGGTGAAGAAGACATCCGTCACATGACTCAGCTTTGCAAGCAAGCATTCGCGGACTACGATGACTTCAAAGTGGTGATCCCAACGTGGTATCGTGATCCTGAAACAGTTTCCTATGGAGGCATAAGCCATGCATCATCAAACCTCTGACATTCATAATCTGAACAAAACATTGAAAGCCTATTGGAATGATGTGTTCAAGACGCTCATCCCAGAGGTCATCAACAAGGATGACATCAAGGTGTCCAATCCCTTGGATCAGGCGTTGAAGGATTTAGGCGACAGTTCTGAAACCATCCTTGACATCGGAACCGGTCAGGGATATTGTCTGTTTGCCGCGTTTTTGCTTGGGACAAAGGTCACGAAAGGCGTTGGCATAGACCCTTCAAAGAATGCCATCGACTTTGCACGAGAGACTGCCAGGCTCTCAGACCTTATGGGATTGAGTTTCGAAGAAGGCGATCACACCATCCTTCAGAATATGACAAACGCATCCTTTGATGGTATCATCTGTTCGAATGTTCTTGATGTGATTCCCTATCAGACATCTGAAGAACTGATTCATATGATGGACAATCTCTTGAAGCCCGGAGGTATCCTGTTACTCAAGTTCAATTTTTATCTGACCGATGAACTCATCAAGAAACTCGGTATGGAAGCAATTGAAGAGAACACATACCGCATGAATGGCATCCTAAGAGGAGTCAATCTCACCACCGAGGCATGGATTAAGCGGTTTCCAGGATATGAACTGATCAGGATCGAACAGTATGAGAGGGTTCCAAATGGTCCGAAAGACCGCGTGATCATGCTGAAGAAACAGTTGTGCAAGTGAGAACTGTGCAGATGTCCACATGATTATCGACTGGTCTATTAGGATGCAAGGCATTGTCAAAAGCCTTTGCTTGTTGATTGATAGCGCTTTATCACGTATAATCATGACACAAGGACCACAGGGATGTGATGGTTTGACAAAACACGAGATCATAAGCAAACTAAAGATGTCGGTGGCTGACAAGGCACCTTTGATTGGGGTCGCGATTGGCAATGGCCGGAGCGCATATCAGGCCGCCCAAGGCGGCGCAGATATGATCGCGTGTCTGAATGCCGGTCGTTTTCGCATGAGCGGCATCACCTCCATGGCGAGTCTGTTGCCTTTTCAAAACAGTAACCAGGCAGTCTATGACTTTTCCGTGAAAGAGGTCCTACCCAGGGTGAAAGACATCCCGGTGTTGTTTGGTGTTTGTGCCCAGGATCCGACAATTGATATGGACCAATTCCTTGATCGACTGATCGATGCCGGATTCAAAGGCGTCAACAATTTTCCGACAGTCAGCCTGATCGATGGGTCATACCGACTCAGTCTTGAAATGAATGGGGAAGGCTTTGACCACGAAGTCCAATTGATGCGAAAAGCGATTGCCAAAGGATTGTTCACGGTTGCCTTTGCCGTGACTCTGGATGAGTCGGTGCAGATGGCCAAAGCGGGGGTGGATGTGTTATGTCTCCATTTTGGATGGACCTATCAGAAGACACCACCAGGTGAAGAACTCGATGTCTATGTCGACCAACTGGTCCACAAGGCGAACACGGTGTTTCGGGAAGTCAGGAAAATCAATCCGGAAGTCATTCTCATGATCTATGGTGGCGCTTTTGTCACAAATCAGGATGTGCTCAAGCGTTTCTATGAGGAAACCGAAACCGCAGGCTATTTTGGTGGATCGGTCTTTGATACGATGCCGGTTGAAGGAAACATGCAAAGCGCGACCGAGTTGTTCAAGAACATGAACAAGGTGTCTCTTCTCGAGGTTGAAAACGATCACCTCAGATCCCTGCTCAAAACCCGGGAAGGGATCAAGACGGTCTTAGGCAATAGCCCTGAGATGACAAGTCTGATTTCGTGGATTGAAAAGGTTTCGAATCATGATGCGAATATCCTGATTGAAGGTGAGAGCGGGACCGGAAAAGACCTTGTTGTCAAGGCCATCCATTACAATAGCAATCGCGCCACCGGACCATTCAAAAAAGTGAACTGTGCCTCGATTCCGAGAGCGATGATCGAAAGTGAGTTGTTCGGTCATGAGAAGAACGCGTTCCCGGGCGCGGCATCAAGACATATCGGTCGAATTGAATCAGCCAATCATGGTACCCTCTTCTTGGACAATGTCTCTGAACTTGACCTCGATATCCAAGCGAAACTGCTTCAGGTTATCCAAGATGGCGAGTTTGAACGGGTTGGTGGCTCGGAGACTATCACCCTTGATGTCCGGGTTGTGTCAACATCGAATGGGAATCTCATGGAAGCCATGCTCTCGGGTCGGTTCCGTGAGGATCTTTACTATCTGTTGACCGTACTGAACAGGGGATTGCCGCCACTGAGAAATCACAAAGAAGATATTCCGATCTACGTCAAGGAGTTTCTTGAACAAATAAACGAAAGACATCATACCCAGACGGTTTTATCGGGAACGGTGATGGGCGCGTTCATGGCATATGATTGGCCAGGCAATGTCAGGGAATTGAAGAACGTTCTTGAACGAGGGGTCATCCTATGTGAGGATGACACCATCGATTTGTCTTGTCTACCAGGTGTCTTTAGCCAACATGCCGTTATTGACACGTCTGTCAACTACATCAAGAACTCATCCATGGTCATTGAGAAGGAATTGATTATCTCGGAACTTGCAAAACATCATTGGAATCGTACGAAAGTGGCCGAGAAGTTGGGCATCACAAGGCGGACACTTTATAACAAGATGCAGAAATACAAGATTCCTTCAAACAAAGCAAAGTGATTCAGGCGTTTAAGAAACTCGACCAAACGTGCCCGTAGGATGCTTATAAGCTGACATCCGAATCAATACAGACATGATTCATAAAGGCGTCAAACCATGGATTTGGGTGACGTCTTTTAGATTGCTCAAAGACGGACAATTCGACTAAGATACGATTTATCTATGACGAATAAGACATCAAAATGATGACAAAATTATTAAGCAAGTGAGAATCAAATTTCTCATAAATACCATGGCGCAAGCCATATTTTGGGAAATAACCGATAAAAGCGCTTTCTTTTTGAGTTGGAATCGCACCGAGTGTGAAAAAGTGGGAAATTTATTATATATTGACATCTTGGCGTGACCCCTTATAATGAAGATGATCAGCATCGAAAACCATAGGTCAAAGGAGGAAAAACATGAAAAAAATCGTCATTGTCGGAACCCTTGATACCAAGGGCAATGAGTTCGGATTCCTGAAGAATGTCATCGAATCCGCAGGTGTCGAAACGATTGTCGTGGACGCTGGGATTTTTGAACCAACCTTTGTTCCCGATGTCACAAACGATGTCGTCGCGACCAAAGCCGGTGTAAACATCCAAGTGCTCAGGGAAACAAATGACCGGGGTATCAACGTCAAAACGATGTCGAAAGGGGCAGCGTTCGTTGTCCAAGATCTCCTCGAACAAGGAGACATCGGAGGATTTATCTCGCTTGGTGGTTCTGGAGGATCAAGCATCGCGGCTGAAGTTATCAAGGTTTTGCCGGTTGGTCTTCCGAAGCTTCTTGTCTCTACCATGGCAGCTGGTGATGTCTCACCATATGTTGGCGTCAAGGATGTCATGATGATGTATTCGATTGTTGATGTTGCGGGACTCAACAATGTCCTCAAGGAAGTTCTAACGAATGCCGGCCTTGCCATTGCCGGTGTGGTCAAGAACAAACAACCGCTTGAAGCATCAACCAAACCACTCATCGCCGCCACCATGTTTGGTGTCACAACACCAGCGGTTACCATCGCTCGCGAGCATCTTGAATCGAAAGGATACGAAGTGGTCGTTTTTCATGCCACTGGATCAGGTGGCCGTTCGATGGAAGCTTTGACAGCATCCGGTTATTTTGCGGGTGTGCTTGATATCACGACGACAGAATGGTGTGACGAACTCGTTGGAGGCGTATTGAACGCCGGACCGGATAGACTTGATGCCGCATCTAAGAACAATGTGCCGCAAGTTGTGAGTGTCGGAGCGCTTGATATGGTCAATTTCGGACCCATCAGCACTGTACCTGAACAATTCAAAGGGCGTTTGTTCTACGAGCATAACGCAACGGTCACATTGATGAGAACAACCGTCTTGGAGAACCAAAAACTTGGTGAGATCATTGGTAAGAAGGTCTCGCAATCTCAAGGTAACGCCGCGTTCTTCATCCCTTTGAAAGGGGTCTCGATGCTCGATGCCGAAGGTATGCCATTTGAAGGCAAAGATGAACGAAAGGCGTTATATGACGCCCTCAGGCAACACATTGATCAGAGAGCATGTGCGCTTGTTGAGCTTGACCATCACATCAATGATGAGGCATTCGCATTGGCGATGGCTGACAAATTGATCGAACTCATTGAAAAACAGGAGGACTGAACCATGGCATTCACAAGAGAAGAAATCCACGCTCGCTTGGCAGAACAGATCAAGGACGGTCACGCGGTGATTGGTGCCGGTGCCGGCACCGGCATCTCTGCCAAAGCTGCTCAAAATGGTGGCGTGGATATGATCATTATCTATAATTCAGGACGGTACCGCATGGCGGGAAGAGGGTCGCTTGCGGGACTCATGCCTTACGGTGACGCCAATGAGATTGTGATGGAAATGGCACGGGAAGTGCTCCCGATTGCCAAGAAAACACCCGTTTTCGCTGGCGTATGCGGAACTGATCCGTTTCGTGACATGGCCTATTTCATCAGGGACCTCAAACATGTCGGGTTCAGTGGTGTCCAGAATTTCCCAACCGTCGGTTTGATTGATGGGAAATTCAGACAGAACCTTGAAGAGACAGGCATGGGATATGACCTTGAAGTCGAGATGATCAGGGAAGCCCACAAGCAAGGCCTTTTCACGACCCCATATGTCTTTGACGTTGAGGACGCCATCAAGATGACAGAAGCGGGTGCGGATGTCCTGGTTGCCCACATGGGACTGACAACCAAAGGATCAATCGGTGCGCATACAGCCCTCACCCTCGATGACTGTGTACCAGTCATCCAAGCCATTCATGATGCTGCCAAAGCGGTCAATCCCAACATCTTGGTGATTGTTCACGGTGGTCCGATTGCGGAACCGGCAGATGCCAAGTACATCATGGAAAAGACCAAAGGGATCGTTGGATTCTTTGGTGCATCAAGCATTGAGCGTCTTCCAACCGAAGTCGCTATCAGAGATCAAGTCAAGCAGTTCAAAACATTGAAAATATAGGAGAAAACATGAAACTAGACAAATTTTTGGTGGCTGTGACCATCAGTATCTTCCTTCTTGCCGGGCTCTTCAATTTGCTCTTTGAAGTCTATGCCCGAAGCGGTGTTGATTTCAATCTCGCTGGCTTGGTGCCAGCAGGATTTCTTGGTTGGGCGACGTTCTATGCCGCCGGTGGTGGCAAGGATGGCCTCAGAAAAGGCATTCCTGCGAACTTAAGCGGTATCGTCTGGGGCATCCTCATTGTTCTGATCTGGGACAAAATCTTTGCCTTCAACCTGCTTGGAGCGTTTGTCGCGGTCGCGATTGGTGCCGGTGCGATGTGCTTCCAGGCCCACGTCAAAGCATTGGCTTTCATTCCCGGTGCCTTCATTGGCGCATCCACGTTCTTCGCTCTTGGTGCAGCCATCAGTGGCGCGGTCTTATGGCCCGCCGCACTTGGTCTGATCCTTGGCTTGCTCTTCGGGTATGTTTCTGAGGTGTTCGCGAAATTCCTGAACAAAAAAGTCCTTAAAGGCTAATCATTTTGCACCCCCCCCTTTTTTGGAGAAGCACGGTTCAATCGAACCGTGCTTTTTCCATCACCCAAGGGATAGAAAAAACGGTCGTAAGGAGGGAAACGACCGTTTTTTTGAGTCTTTCCATTCTTGTGTGGAGCCCACATGAAAATTGAAAGGGCCTTTAAAGATGTATCTTAAATCACAGTCAATAATAGTGTATCATATCCGAGCCTTATTAAAACATATGAAGAAGCCGGGGTTACATTCTTTGAATTCAAATAAGGTTGGTACAGTCGTAACAGAATCCACAGCTCAATCGGTCATCAAACGCTGTATCAGGTGCATGACTCAAAGTAAGAACGTCTTAATATTTGTCCATTGACACATTGATCACTATGTGATAAAATCGAGAAAAATAAACTAAATCAGGGGGGGTATTATGGGGTGATCATTCGGTAGAACTTCAGCAATCTTTATTTTTCTCTTTTCAGTGTTTGTGGGTGTTTCCATATTTATCAGAGGGAACGAATATAAACCTTAGAAAGAGTGTTTGATGTTCATTTGTTAGCCAATCGGCAATCAGGAAAAGAATACTTGGAATCTTTTGATGATTCTTAATTGGATGATGAAGCATATAAGATTACGTATAGTGGGCATCGATATGTAAAAGATTTTTACTCCATCGAGTATTTATCTGAAACCAGTGATGATTTATCCGATCATCTGATTTCTTTCGAGGTGCTATATATAAAATCTTTGGATTTATTATATGTGAATCCCAGTTTGATTGACACGGATAATATTGTCATTTGACATAATATTGAAACTTCAACACATACAATCGATGTTACTGGGAGTGCTCACACTGTGTTTGTTAGAAGACTTAGTACAGGGTAATTCAGAGTGTTTAATTTATATGGAGATGGTTATTATTATGAATATACTGATTTGTATCAAGTTATTGATCGCAATATTAAGGATGCAAGAATTAAACTGCTATCCGGGATAGGTTTTTATTGACAATGAAAAATACAGTATTATTTTTAACTGTTTTATTAATATCAATCTGTATGTTGTCATCATGTTTATCATATAAAACGCATATATATGATGAAAATGTCAGGTGGCAAACTGAAGATGATCGACTATCCATTTTCATTCAGGGACCATCGAACCGGCATTCAGGTTATTCTCGAATAAAAATCAATGATGAATTTGTTGATGCCTATGTACGGTTTGGGGGGAACATTCAACAAGTAACTCTTTGTCTGGAGGATGCTGTTGACAGTCAAACAATACATATCGAACAGGATTCTTTGATTCATTTCAGAATGCATATTCTTGATGAAACAACGATTGAACTTGCAGTTGAATATAACAATACCAATGACAGTTATTTTGACAATTCACTCTTTAAAATCTATCGTAGCGATATCTCAGAAGATGAATTGAATGCGAGATACTATTTTAATGAAATTCCCTCTGACAATTTAATATTCTACAATAGTTCTTGTGATATGATTATCGAACATGATAAACATACCATTTTTGATGGTGAAGCAAAAGGAACTATTAACTATAATGATCAAGTTTTTGACATTAGAATTAATTATTTAAGCGATGATCGGTTTGAGATATATGATCGTCACAATAATGTATTGCTTTTTAGCGGACAATATAGATCTACAGAAGAATATATAGAGCTCATATTGGATTCGAATGATTTTTATCCAAGCAGTTTGAGGTCTATTGAATTAGAAATTGTTCAACCCGGTCCATGAGAAAAGCGCTTATATGTTCTTTTATGGCAATCGCCATATTGACAGTTTCACTTGTTACTCTAGTGCTGGTTGATCACTTAAAGTCTCCCAAAGAGATTTTCAATAAAAACGTTCAAAGCATTGTGGAAGTCAAGTCAACCACAAATGAATTTGAATCATTCGGGACAGCGGTTGTGATCAGTCATCAAGGAGAACTTGTCACTAATTTTCATGTGGTAAGCTATACTCAAAATAGCGAGAAACATATCCATGAAGCGATATTGATTAGACTATCCACACAAGAATTGAAAGGCACTTCAAACCCACACAAGAATTGAAAGACTCCAGAAATTTGATGCATCTCATCAATTCGTCCAGAGTTGCATTAGGTGTTTATGATATCGTCTATTTCAGAGGAATTTGGGGGTGATTTGATGAAAAAGATTGCATTGCTTTTCTTGATCATGTTGTTGGGGATACTGGTTGGCTGTACGGATTCATCAAATCCGGAAGATGGAACGATGTATACCGTTTCTTTTGACACGTCCATCGACATGATAGCCGAGATTGAAGACATTCGAGTTCCTTCGGGAAAGACGGTGGATGCTCCTGAGATCAGCACAAATGTCACGTATAAAGAATACGACTTGGAGTTTGAAGGCTGGTACTTGGGTAATGTATTGTTTGATTTCAGCCGTGAGATCACGGACGATACACACTTGGAGGCGAGATGGAAAACCATCGAACAATTCAATGGAATGTTGGTTGACCATTTGGATCTGGTTGCTTTGGGTTACCGGAGGTATTTCATCGCCAAGATCACAGACCCGATCGACGTGACGTTTGATGCGTATCCCTTCCCAATGGCGACGAAATATGGCATACAGGATTCTGTTTATCTGAAAGGATCAACGAACAATGGTTATGTATGGGTCAACGGGGGCGAACTCGAACCCAATATCAGTCTGTACCTTGATTACTTTCCTCATCCGGTTGAAACCGGTCACTATCACCTGATCATCGAACATGAAAGCTGGGAAGAACAATATGGGAGAGCTCAAAAGGGCATCTATGGACATTCGTTGATCGTGTTGCCGACATATGATCCGACGAAAGGTCTCCATGAGCAAAACGAGGAAACAATGGCGGTTTTACAACCATACATCGATGCGATTGACGCCTATCATGAACAGGTTGAATGACAGGAATCATCTTGCTTCTTGAATCATCGTTTGGATAGGAACATCGAACAGCCAACAAAGAAATGAACGGGGCTGTAACGAAATAAGAGTCATCGGACTCTCATTTCGTTACAGCCCCTTCTTTTTATACGAGATACCAATGTAATCAGTACATAAAAATGACGATGTCATTCATCCAATGTTGGTCCTTTGATAATCAGTTTGCCATTCTTGATCTCTAGGTGATCGATGAAGACCTGACGGTTCTCACTCGGTCTTTGATAATCGGTGTGGACATGATAGACACAGTAGTGATTGCCATCTGGTCCCTTGATGACAGAATTATGTCCGGGACCGGATATTTTCCCTTCCACGAATGAGAGAACGGGATTGTCAGGCGATTTCTCGAATGGTCCCAAAGGATGGTCAGAAACCGCATATCCGATGGCATAGTCTTTGGATGCGTAAAAGCCAGCGGAGTACATCAGATAGTATCGTCCTTGGTCCTTGATCATGAAGGCACCTTCATTCCACCGCCAATGTCCGGTTTTGGTCTCCCAAGGTTGTTCGGGTTTCAAGACCAGCCTGATATCCTTGTCGATTGTGGTGAAGGTCTCATCAAGGGTCGTGACGAAGATGTGGCTTTCGTGATTGCCCTGATAAATGTGTTCGGAGCAATCCTTGTCAAAATAGAAGTATCTTGTTTGGTCATCATCAATGAAGACATGTCCATCAATGGCAGCAACCCCCAAGTCAAACATCGGTTTCTTGTCATAGACATCGACAAACGGGCCCAAGGGATGATCTGAGGTCGCGACGCCAATTCGAAGACTGTGGTTTTCTGTGGCACGGGCTGAGTAATGCATGATGAACTGGTTGTTCTGATAGATCACTTCAGGGGCCCAGAAGTCTTTGTATCCGAAACTGCGTGGGCCAACCGTATAGACTTGAATTGGTCCCTCCCAGGTGATCAGGTCAGATGAGGTCCAACAGTAGAAGCCAGCGATGAATGATGTCGCGTAAAGATAGTAGATACCATCATGTTTCATAACGAAGGGATCACCGATGTTCGTGATACCGATTGGGTTTTTGATCTTCATGGGGATACTCCTTGGTGTGATGGATTTCTAGGATGTGCCATTATCAGTCACTTGATACCGGTTCTGGCAACACCCTCGATGATCTTGTCCTGCAATACGGCATAGACAATGACAACTGGGACAATCGCAAGAATCGCGGCAGCCATGGTCAGTCCGTAATCGTAGTTGTATGTTCCGGCAATCTTGGATAGACCCACTGGAAGGGTCCATAGTGTCGCCTCAGTGCCAGAGAACATGATCAATGGCCACAGATAGTCGTTCCAATTGCCCATGAAAGAGAAGAGGGCGACGACCATGAAAGCGGACTTTGAAAGCGGCAGGACAATTCGGAAAAAGACGCCGAGGTTTGAAAGGCCATCGATTTTCGCACTCTCAATCAATTCTGTGGGAACCCCTAGAAAGAACTGTCTGAGCAAGAAGAGTCCAAAGACGCCACCAAGTCCAGGAATGATCAAGGGGAGCCATGTTCCAAACCAATCGAGGTCAATCATCATCGTGATCAAAGGGACGAGATTGATGACGGTTGGGATCATGGTCGTGCCAAGAATGATCCAAAAGAGTTGATTTCGACCTTTGAACTTCAAAATCGAAAAGGCATACGCCGCAAACGACGCCACCACCAGATAGAGCATGGTATGGATGGCTGCGATGATGAAACTGTTGCCCATCCACCGCATGACGGGGGTATCAGGTCTGGCGAAGAGCTTCTCATAATGCTCAAGAGTGAATTGCTCAGGGATGAGATTGGTGGGGTTCATCGAGATGTCAATCGGGGCTTTGAAGGATGTCGATAATCCCCAGATCAATGGCACGAGCCATAAGATGCTGATGAACAGAAGGATCAGGAAACTAATGGTCTTCCGTCTTCGTTGCACAGACTTGATCATCATTCCTCACCCCGCTTTCTGATATACCTTGCTTGCAGGATGCTCAAGACGATCATGATCATGCCCATTGAGATGGCCATCGCGGCCGCAACCCCTGGTTCGGCATTTGGTCCATAGGCAAGCGGCCTGATCCGCATCATCAAGACGGTCGTTGAGAAGTCAGGACCGCCGTTGGTGAGCATGTCAGGTTGGCCATAGACATTGAAGCTTGCGATCACGGTGGTGATCATGACGATCAGCATTTGGGGAGCGAGAGCGGGCAAAACGATGTAACGGAAGGTTTTCAGATAACTCGCGCCATCGATGGCTGCCGCCTCATAAAGGGTCTTGTCGATGTTCTTGAGACCTGCCCCCAAGATGACCATGTTGATGCCCATCGTCCACCAGATGGTGACAATGATGATTGAGATCCAGGCCCATGGCTGGGCGACCAGGAAAGGAATTTCCTCAAATCCCATCTTGACGAGCAAAGCGTTGATGAAACCGCCGTTACTGTAAAATTGCCATTTCCAAACGAGGATGACAGACGAGATGGAAAGGACCGTCGGCATGAACAGGATGGTTCTGAAGAACTTGTGGCCACGAGGTTCAAAGTCGATCAGGACGGATAAGAACAGGGGAATCCCAACCAAAAAGGGCACTGATGCGATCACGAAGGTCAATGTGTGACGCAACCCTTCGGTGAAGTAGCGGTTGAAGATGCTTTCCTCATTGAACCAGATGGTCCTGAAATTATCAAAACCGACAAACGTCGTTTCCTCAGGGAAAAAGAGATTCCAGTCGAACAAACTGATGACCAGACCATAGATGAACGGGAAGACAAAGAACAGTGAAAAGAGGGCCAGATAGGGCACAAGAAACAGATAGGCACCCACGTGCTCTTTGATGACTCTTCGTCTCTTTGATTGTTTTAATGTCATGTTCATCGGTTTTTGGTCCTCTAGGTTATGATCTGGCTTCAGCAAGAAGCATTTCAGCTTCTTCTACCGCGGCAGCAAGCAACGCCTGGGCATTGAAGTCAGGATTGGCCATGGCAGCGGTGACGCGGGAATAGACAGGGCTGAATGCCTCATGGAAATAAGGCGATTGGGCGGAGACGCGGAAGTTTTCGATCGCGCCAAAGTCTTGGATGTGTTCCAAGGCTTGGTACTGAGCACTTTGACGAGCGATATTCGAGGCTGGGATTTGCCCTGCGGTCGCCCAGACAAAGGAGTTGTCGCCCAGATATTTGATGAATGTCATGATCGCTTCCCTGCGGGCAGCGTCAGGTGTGTTTTTTGGCTTTGTCAGGACAAATGTATGAGATCGGGCCGGCACTGCGGCTGATGTTTCAAGGCCGTCTTCGTTAAACATATGAGAGACGGGGAAGACACCGAAGTTGATACCGGATTCCTTGATGCTGTTGAGCATCCAGGACCCTTGGATGTGGAAAAGGGCCTGACCGGTCTGGAAGAGGAACAGATCCTGGTCGACACCGAGGTTGACCGGAGAAAGCTTCTCAACATGAATGAGGTCTGCGACCGCGTGCATCGCGGCGCTTCCTTCCGGTGTGTTGTAGGCAGGATTGCCTTCACCGTCAATTTCTAGACCGTTGTTCTGGTAAAGGGATGCGGTATAGAGCCATTCTGAGGGCCATGTTGATGAGAGAGGAAGTCCCCAGACGGTCTTGCCGTCAGCCTTCTCACCATCTTGGACGGTCTTCGCGGTTGTGATCATTTCCGCTCTGGTGGTCGGGACGTCAAGGTCATACTTGGCAAGGAGATCCTTGTTATAGTAAAATCCGACCCCGTGAAGATCAAGGGGAATGCCGTAGAGCGCATCTTCGAAATAAAGAGAATTGAAGACGTCTTGGACATAGTCCTCGGGATGGATATCGACGACACCAGCGGAGAGATAGTCCTCATAAGGAACCAAGATCTCAGAGTTCGCATAGCTTTGGACGAGGTAGGAGTGCATGATCGCGACATCCGGTCCGCGGCCCATAGGAACGAGCAAGTTGATGTTGGTGTAATAGTCAATTTCGTTGGTGAATGTCTCGATGACTTCAATCTCTCCTTCATGAGCAGCATTGAAATCAACAATCAGTTCGCGCATGACGGTGCCATCGGCGCCGGTCAGTGAGTTCCAGTAACGCAAAGAAATCTTGCCGGTCGGATCATCATCCTCATCATCTGGATCAGATGATCTCCGGCATCCTGTGAGCATGACCATGCCCAGGATGATCAAGAACAAAAGCAATGTTTTTTTCATAGTGCCTCCATAGTGATCAAGGAAGGGTGAAGACACCCTTCCCCAATCCGTTATCAATCGTTGATGACTGGTTTGTCTTGAGCGAGATTCGATGGCATGGTCGCATTTGTTGTCGGCCATCCCAAAGCGTCCCAGTGTAGTAAGTCGACCATCATGCTCCGTCTTGGAGAATTGCCAAAAGCCGGATCTTCGTTGGTGTCGAAGGCGTGGTAGACAATGTAGTAATGTCCGGCATCATCGATTGCAATCGAGTTGTGTCCGGGTCCTTTGAAGCGACTGCTTCCCATCAAAACCTGATGGCCCCGATAAGTGCCTAGCATGGATCTGCCATCAGAGCCGACATAAGGACCCATTGGAGATTCGCTTCGGCCAACGCGGACATTGTAGGTTGAGTTGTGTCCGTCGCAGCAAGTACCACTTGATACAAACATGTAGTAGTAGCCGTCTTTGTAAAGGATATAAGGGGCTTCATAAGTGGCGGCATTCCAACCAAACGAGGTATCAAGACCAGCCAGCAGGACTTTAGTGTTTCTGGCATTGTCGCCATCTTTGGCTGAGAGTCCATCAGCGGTGAGTTCGATGCCATAGATCCCTCTGAAGCTGCCCCAGATCATATAGATCGAGCCATTGGCTTCAAAAACGGTGGGATCGATGGAGTTGTTCACACCGATATCGAGGGACCGAAGAACTGGACCTTGATCTGTCCAGGGGCCAAGGGGGTGCGACGCGGTCGCAACCCCAATCCCAGGATTGGGATCGCCCCATGTGGAGAGTGAGTAATAAAGATTGAATGTGTCGCCGATTTTCACGATGTCAGGGGCCCAGAGTCCGGCATTTGGTGTGCCCCAGATCGGACGGGTTTGCATCGTGAACGCACTGGTGGCGTAAGTCCATGTCACCAAGTCAACAGATGATAGGATGGGAGTGTATTTGACCCCAAAGTCGTCTTCGCCCCACTGGCCGTAGTCTTGGGTGCCAAAGGCATAATAAGTGCCTTCGTGACGGATGACAGATGGATCTGCCAAAACTGGTGCCCAGACAGGATTCAGATATGTTGATTCGGTTGGCGTTTCTTCATCATCCGGATCATCTGGTGTGTCGTCGCATCCCACAAGCACCGCGATTGACAAAACCAGCATGAGCGTCAAGAGTATCTTTTTCATCATGACCTCCCTGTCATATGGTTATTCTTCTAGATCGTTTGTGATGTCAGTGACGTTGAAATAGTCAACGGTGACCGTATGGGCGAGCCCTTCAAGGACGCCATCGCCGAAGTTGCCGCCGAACATGATGACAAACTTGGCGTTGGTGGTTGCAGTGTCTTCGGTGATGGTGATGGTGTAGGTGATGACATCAAAGGTATCCGCGACCAGATTGATCTCGGTTCTGGCATCGTTGACGATACCGGCATAGCCCTTGTTGACATCTTCGATCCAAGCCCTGATCAGGCGGTCTTCAGATGATTTCAGACGAACATCGATCTGATAGGTATGTCCGGCAACCAGAGTGCTTCCAGAGCTTTGATAGAGTTGATGGTTCCACGGCCAATCGCCAAGGACGCCTTCTTCAAAGACGACGACGAGTTGGTTTTCCTCGTTCACAGTGGCACTGATGTTGTCAAGGCTCCAAGGTTCGTGAGTGCCTTCAAAGTTTGAGTTGAAGGGACTGTACTTATAAATCTGGAACTCATCGACCGTGAAGGTGACGTTGTTTGGTTGGAGACCATCGGTGTTTCCAAGCAGAAGTCCGATCTTGGCATCCGTGTAATCAACCTCGGATGTGAAGTGAACTTCAAAGGTTTGCCATTCGGTGGTGACATTCAAGCGGGCAGTCGGTGCGATCTGGGCAAATCCACTACCCGGATGGACGACTTCAAGGTCGATTGAGCGGTTCTGATCAGCTTTGATGACGACTTTGACCACATAGGATTCACCAGCTCTGAGTGTCGAATTGGCTTGTTGGAGTTGGATATGCCATGAGGCCTCACTCGCATTGGTGACGTTGACTGAAACGGTGCCGTCACCATTGTTGGTGAAGTCAGCTGCACCACTTCCAACGGTTTGGATGACATCTTGGGTCCAGCCGGTGAAGCCGTTTTCGAACTGGCCATTGATGGCTTGGTATTCAAAGTCTTTGGCCAAGGTGAAGTTGATCCGTCTGGTTTGGAAAGCGACAGAGCCATCAATGAACTCAACGAGATAAGTGACATAATAAGGGGATGCGACCAAGACATCACCAGGGATTTCTCCTAAGACGTCAAAGGTCAGCTCGTCGTCACTGATTGTGACACCGGTCAATGCATCAAAGACGAATCCGCCACTCAGGGCTTCAACGGTTGTGAGACCATCAAATGTGACGTCTTCTCTCAAGGTGACTTCCTCGATCATGATCGAATGGATATCAATCGTATGAGGGGTGTCACCGACAACATCCTGTTCGAGTTGGTTGCCCATGTAGACAACCACTTTGACGTTGGTATAATTCTCATTGGCGGTATAGTACATGACATACTCGGTTGGTTCGGTACCAAGTGTGATGGGCATGAAGCCGTTGTTTAGCATCGCGAAGCCATTGTTCGGATCTTCGTAACCAAGTGAGACTGACCGTTCCTCAGGTGAGGAAGCAATCAATGTTGCCTTGTAGGTCGTTCCAGCTTGAAAAACGAGATTATGCTGATAGAGTTGGAGACCCCACCATGATGTGCCGGCGTTGTTGATGGTAATGCTTGGGTGGCCATCGTCATAGCTGACGCTCGCATTGCCGCCTGGTTGGTCAAGTGTCCATCCGAAGGCACCAAGTTCGAAGTTGCCGTTGGCGACATTGTGTCCGACCATGACCGTGAATGTCTTGGTCTCAGTCGAGACGATGCCGGTTGAATTCGTGACCTCATAGGTGACGGTGTATCCGCCAGCCAGATGGGTTGAGAACTCGCCATCATCAGTCACTTCGATCTGGTCGGTGAGGTCACCGTCGATTGAGTCTGTGGCGGCGATGCCCTCGAGCAAATCAATGGCGTCACCACGGACAACCTGTTGTTCTTCCAGGCCGGTCCATGTGATGATGCCCTCAGGGTTAGGTTCTTCGCAGGCAACGATCATGATGCTTGCAAAGAATAAGGTCATGACAAACACTAGCTTTTTCATCTCTTGTTTTTCTCCTCCATATTTATTATAATTCATGGTCACCCATGTTTGTAAACATTAACGATAATGTTTGATGCGAAGCACGGAAAAAGTGGTTATTTCCGGGCTTTTATGCGGTGCGGCGGGCGATCAGCCGTGCGCTGTTGACAAGTTTCTCGATTGGGGCATCGAAGTTTTCAATCCGTCGTTTGAGGGTTCTGACGCATCTTAGGGTCAATTCCCGTTTGTTGGTGTCAATGGTTGTGAGACTGACGGGGACACGAATCCGTTCCTCTAGGTTGTCGTAGCCACAAACAGCGATGTCCTCAGGGACCTTCAGTCCCTTCTGGTTGATGATGCTGATGGCCTCATAGGCCATCGTGTCATTGAAACAGAAGATGGCGGTGACATGTTGATCGATCAGCGCTTGGACATGAGGTTCAAGGTCAAGGTTTCCGTGTTCTAGAAACCGATGACACCCATGATTGATTTTGAGTCTTTGGGATGAGAGATAATCGGTCATGCCCTCAAGACGTTTGGTTGAGCAAAGGATGTCTGAGGGGGCACCAATGTATCCGATTCGGTGATGTCCCTTGTTGGTCAAGTATTTTGCGATCTCGAATCCACCGAGATAATCATTGGTATAGACAGAGTCAACACCGATGTCGTCTCCTTCGCGGCCGAGAACCACCAAAGGAATCTTGTTGTTGCGAAGTGCGTTGACAACGTCTGTCGTTGGTTTCAAGAAGGTGATGATTCCATCGATACGTCTTGAGACCATTTTGTTGAAACTTTCGATATCAAATTGGGCCCGATCACCGGAACCGGTGAAGATCATGATGTCATAGCCATCTTTGTGCAGTTCCTCATAGAGAAGTTCGGTCATGATCATGAAGTAGGGGTTGGCGATGTTGTCGAACATGATGCCGATTGTTTTCGTATAACCAGAGCGAAGCGAACTCGCGATGACATCAGGAATGTATCCCATGTCGGCGGCGAGGCGTTGGACTTCACGGCGGGTGGCTTCGGAAATATCAGGTTTGTCTTTGAGGGCGCGTGAGACCGTGTTGATGGTCAACCCTGATTTTTCTGCGATATCTTTGAGCAGGATACGTTTTTCTGCCACGGGCACACCTCTTGTAAGCGTTTTACATTAACGTTAATTATAGTATAATCCCAGACATCTCTTTTGTCAAACAGTTTTTTCAGAGATGAATAAGTGACTTGGGGATTACTTGAATGAGCGCTGAACGCTAAAGGGGCTTTGATTTGGTTGGTATCAATCTAAAAATACCCGCCATGATTCTTGGGAGATGAAGGTCCAACAAAACCCTCGTTTTTGATGACTGGTGTGGTTTTTGATACGACAAAGCAAGTCATAGACAGATGATTAGGCATGTTGCCAATGGTTTCACATACTTGATAGGGCTTGGTGATTACTTGCGATTGAGATTCGCTTTGATGTAACGCTGATTTCTACTGTTTGGTTTCTCAGGAATAGTCATCTTGATCAAACCAGTGGCTCTTGCGGGATCCAAGTAATTTTTTTTAAATGATGCAAGTGATTTCAGTCCTAACAAGCGCATCAGTTCGTTCGCTGTATATGGGTTGTTATCCGACATGACTTGGATGAGTTTTTTGACCTGTACTGTTTGACCACCAGCGTGGCTGGTGGTTTGGAAAGTTCTAGAGACAGATTCCAAAATGGCATCAAGCATGAATTCGATAAAACGATCTGAGTTTCCGTCCTGATTTGATTGGGCGATGGCTTGGTAGTAATCCTGCTGTCGCTCTTTGATGATTGACTCGATTGGCATGTAGGCAAAAATGCTCTCTTCTGATGCAAGCAAGCATGTTTGAATCAATCTTCCCATTCGCCCATTCCCATCAGAGAATGGATGAATAAACTCAAATTCATAGTGAAACACACAGGACTTAATCAGGA
Organism: Acholeplasmataceae bacterium; assembly: GCA_018400755.1. Taxonomy (GTDB): domain Bacteria; phylum Bacillota_I; class Bacilli_A; order Acholeplasmatales; family Acholeplasmataceae; genus RECG01. The sequence goes on along the minus strand of JAGYLU010000001.1, from coordinate 12,571 downwards.
TATGCTCGTCTGAATGCTTGAGATAATCATAAAGTTGATCAATTAAGATAGGCACTCTTTGCGCTGGAGGAGCAACAAGGATGACGCGATTACCATCAAAGACCCCTTCTTGCCCTAACCTGAACTGACCGGCATCATCAATGAGTGATGCCATCATCATGCCATGATACTTGAGAAGATCATCAATTTCAAAAGGATTGATTTTCAAGATGTCTTCATAGACTTTGATGGCATTTTTCACTTCAATAATATCCCGTTTGGGACCAGCAACAAGTTTGCCGTTGATGACGTCAGTGACCTGCGCTAGGGAGAGGGCATTGTTTTCTATTGCCAGTGATGAATAAATGGAATGAATCTGATTCTCTCTTCTTAAGGTCGGTCTTTGATCAAGTGTGTTTGAAATCGAAAGTTGTCCGATTTGTTTCATGATTCTTGAAACAAAATCAAGCATTTTAGAAGATATGGTATAGGGTGGTTTATATGGCATGTGAGGACCTCCTGACATATCTATGATATCACGGTATGAGTCAAAATGCACCATACTTATATGTTATCTTATATGTTATCTTATATGTTAACTTAACTGTTTTCAGATGATGGAAAGAAGGTTTGAACGTACTTTCGTGGGCTCAAGCCTCATGTCAGACAGATGTCTTTTTCTTGAAGATAAGACGGTTTGACATTTCTTTGACAATCGGTTTCAAGACGATTGATTTCAATGATGATTAGGCGTATGATGATGGTGAAATCATCTGTAGGCCATCTGATCGATCATCGTTTTCAAAAGCATGTAAATGATATTGATCAATCATGACCTGAACTTGCCAAACGTCTGTTTTGGCATCGAATCATCTGAAAGAGAGGTGATTGACATGAGTAAGAAAGACACTGTCAAACAGGGACAAAAGCCAGAACAAAAACCTAACAAGCCGACGACGAAGAAATAATTCGGCAGATGTGTTGATCGTGCTTAAAGTGGCACATTAAAGTCAATGGATCATTGTCATCAAGACATGAAAAAGCCCGACATCCGGATGGAGATTGTTCCAGACGGATGTTTTTTTCTCAGTTGACGACAAAAAGGCCTGAACGCGGCTATTCGCGCTCAGGCCTTGTGTCATAAATGACTCATGAAACCGGAAAGACAAAGGATCATAAGGTGGTGATGTCTGCTTCTAACGGATCACTTTCGTTACCCGCATGGTCAACAGCAATGATCTTGATTCGATGTGTCTGAAGCGAGGCGAGATCAAGAGTCGCTAAGACATGGAAATCGGTATGGACCAAGACATCATCGACGTAGACATCGTAATGGTGGATCGCGAAGTTGTCAACGCTTTGACGCCAACGGATGATGTGGTCACCACCAACCTTCTGATAAAGGAAATCTCTTGGGGCGTCGGGGGCTTCAGTGTCATCGGTCGGATCGATATGGAAATCCCATACCCTGATCCAGTCGACCTTCATCTGGGCCTGATCCCACTCATCGCTGACCTCACCACCCCAAGCACCACCAACCGCGATATTGACAAGGAAATACATCTCCTGATCAAACGGCCAGGCTTCCCAGTTGGTCAGTTCGTCAACCACCGAATAACGGATGATCTGATAGACCTCGTCATCGACATAGAAAGTGATGGACTTGGGCTCCCATGCAATCGCATAGGTGTGAAACTGGCTCACGTCCTCAACATAGCAGGTTTGCCCTTTCTGGTTGCCTTTCATATGGTTGTATTTCTCGGTATGCAGGGTGCCTTTGATCATCTCGGGGTATTTGTTGTAGGCATATTCCATGATGTCGATCTCGCCGCTCTTTGGCCATCCACCATACACTTCGTGGGTGCCTTTCATCCAAAGGGCTGGCCAAGTGCCTATTTCCCTAGGAAGGGCAGCTCTCAGTTCAAGATAGCCATACATGAAATCGGCTTTGTATCTGGTTTTCAAGCGGGCCGATGTGTACATCGGTGTCCCCAAAGACATATCTTTCTTGGCGGTGATATGAAGCATTCCGTCCTTGACTTCGGCGTTGTTGATGGAATCGGTATAGATTTGGATCTCCCGGTTTCCCCAACCGCCACCACCAAGGTCATAGTTCCAGACCTCAGTCGAAGGCAATCCCTCATAGTCGAATTCCTCGGCCCAAAGGAGATTGCCCTTGAGATCGTCATAGGTGACGTAGCAGGCGGGATCAAGGGGGTTCTGTTCACAATCCGGATCATCCTTGCTGCAGGCTGAAAGAAAGAGGATGAACAACAGGATGATCAGTCGTTTGGGTGTCATTCGGTAACTTGGGTATCAACGACTTGGATTGAGACATCCGCGATGTAGAGGATGTTGCCGTTGATCAGTTTGCCGATTTCAAATTCGAAACGGGCGTTGGCACTAGCGGAACCGACGGTTGGTGAGAACACAAGGGTCACGGTTTGCCATTCGGTGGTGACATCAACAACCAAACGGACGTACTTCTGGTTTTCCATGCCATTGGCGAATTCACCGGCGAAGACGCGGAACTGGTCTTCCTGATCAGCCTTGACATCGAAGGTGATGACATAGGTTGTATCGGCTTCCCAAACGAGGTTTGACTGGCGGAACTTGCGGTGATAGAACTCATTTGAGTTATTGATCATGGTGACCATCGCGATCTGTCCATAGGTATCATCCGCGATCACTTCAGACGTTGTGTTCGCGTCAAGATCTTGCCACAGATACAAGGGATCTTCGGAATCAGCAATTGAGAAGTCTCCGTTTCCGAGATATTCAGAGGGCACACCAAGTGAGATATCGGCGAACCAGACGTCAGTGCCGGTATCAAGACCACCAAGTTCGAATTCGAGGCGAGCGCTAGCGATTTCAGGGACGTCAAGGGTCACCACATAGAAATGCCAGCCGGTTCTGAGCAGAACCACTTCGTTGACGTTGGTGGCGGGGACACCCATGACCACGCGGATGTTTTGTTCGGCGCTGATGTTGGCCCAGAAGCTCACCTGATATGTGTCACCAGCATAGGTCAGACCGGTTTGCCGGAACTTCAGGTTCCAAGTTGCGCTGTTGCCGGAGTCGATGGTGACTTTTTGGACAGAACCAAACGTCTCATCGGCTTCGATGGTGCCGGTTGCGGCGGTACCGCCAAGGAAGATCTCAAAACCATCAGCAATGCCGTTTAGGTCTTCATCAAGCGCGAGATTGCCATTGACAAGGAGCTCTTCTTCGATCACAAAGGATGTGATGGTGACAGAAATCCATTCATAGACAAATTCTTTGACGAGTTCGACCTCACCCTTGGTGATGGTCGCGGTCAAAGTGACAAACGCACTGCCAGCAGGTTCGGTGAAAAGACCAGTGCTAGAGAGAATGGTCTCATCGGTTGATGACCAAGCGATTGCGACCCCACCAGCGGCTTCAGTCGGAAGGACGACATCGGCAGAGATGTTCAGGGTGTTTCCAAGGTCTAGGGCATCAAATGCGTTTTGGACAAGAATGTCATCAGGGAGACTTTCTTCGAGCGCGATGTCAATGTTTCTAAGTGAGAAGACAACGACGTCCTCAGGATTGACAAGGCCAAGTCCAAGGTCGAACTCAAGCATGAATCGGTGGGTGTTGCCTTGAGCGGTGGCGTCAACCCAGATCTCATAGGTCGCGAATTCTTCGGAGAGGCCGGTGAATGTCACCCGTTTGCCACCGAAGTAGACGTAGAGTTCATTGAACTTGCTGGCGTCATCGACTTTCGCTTCGAAGGTCAACTGATAGACGCCGCCTTCCATGGAGATGTAGTTCTGGCGGAACTTGGCATCCCAACGGGCGGCCATAACAGGCTCTTCAGGCAGATTTTGGAGAGTGATGTCAACTTGGTTCGGTTCACCTTCGACGATCACAGGGGTGATGCGACCGGCACGTGCGCCAGCCGGCAGGACATCCCAACCTTCAAGAGAGGTGAAGTCGAGATTCTGGAACGGATTCAATGCGAGCCAACCCGGATAGGTATCGACTTCTTCAAAAGTGATGTCAGCGAGATAGAACTTGGTTGAAGGGATGGTGGTGTCAGAGGGATCGGTTTTGCCGTTAGGATTACCAAGACCTAGACCGAATTCGATTGTGACATCGGTTGCCGCTTCGGTGATTTCGATGTAGTATTGGTCATAGAGAGTCCATTCGGTTGGAATGTTCTTCAGACCATAAATGTCTTTGGCAGGACTCTGTCCGCCAAATGAACCGAAGGTCAGTTCAACAAGACCGAAGTCAGCGGATGCCTTGGCTTGGAAACTGAGACGGTAGACGCCTGGTTCAAGCGCTTTGTTGCGCTGACGGAATTTGGCATCATAAGCGTTTCCAAGGGTCCTGTTCACAGAGAGTTCAACATGATTCTCAGTGTCTCCGGGGCCGCCTTCCTGAACGCTTCCGGTCAGGTTGCCGGAAGATCCGGTGAAGTCCCAATAAAGAAGGTCTTCAGTGAAGCCAAGGTTCAAGAACTGGGTCAGATCAATGATTGGATCCTCAGCTTCAAGCACAGTGACTTCAAATTCTTTGGTTGCGACTGCGTCATTGAGCATGATGGTCGCCGTGAGGGTGATGGTCAGATCTTCATCACCACGGTTGACAGTGCCATTCAAGGAAATGACGTTGGTGTTGCTAGAAGACCATTCGATCGTCACGTCATGAAGACCGGTTTCCACAAGGGTCAGGTTTTCGGTCACCGCACTCAGGTCACCATCGATTACGAGGGCCGCTTTGGCAGCGTCGACTTTTTCCTGGTCTGTCAGTTCTGTTGATGGTTCTTCGCAAGCTGCGATGGCAAACAGAAATGCGAACAGACTGAATACAAGCAATGCTTTTCTCATACATTTATCCTCCTATTTTTTTGTCGTATTCTTTATGTCAATCCACCGTTGACGGAGCGCGTGAGCGACCATCTTAGGTTGGCGAATACGTGTGAACACGCCTTTTTTGTTGCCATCGACGCGGGTCAGACCCTGTTCGGTGTTGAAGTCCGCGAAGTTCCACGGATGTTCGCCGATGACATGTGGGATTTGGTCGAAGACCTCATGATAGGCTTCGAACAACTCATTCTGATACTCTTCTGAAAACATGATGGCAGGCAGTTTGTGAAGGCCTGACAAGGTGTCTGCCCCATACTCGGTGATGACGATGGGCTTGTCGTATTTGGCTGCCCATCTTGTGAGCTCGTGCTTGAGATCACCTTTGGCAAGTGGGAATTTCGCACCGGAGAAGGCATACCATCCCTGATAACGGTTCAGCATGATGATGTCAGAAAGATCAGAGACTTGGCATTTTTCGGGTGGGGCGATGGCACAGTTGACAAAGCTGATTGGCCGGTTCTGGGGATCAAGGGTCCGGGCGTGGGCGAAGATGGCCTCGAAATAAGGACGGCTTGCGACCTCATCACTTGCCGGTTCGTTTGCGACCGACCAAAGGATGACACTGGGATGATTCTTGTCACGGGCGACCATCTCTTCAAGTTGCCGTTTATGGTTGGCAAGTGTCTTAGTCATGACGCCGTCTTCCTCGAAGAAGGGCTTCTTGCCCATGACAGAGAGATCTGAGGATCTTTTCCACATGCCGACAGCCGGGACTTCGTCAATCACAAGGATGCCATATCGGTCACAAAGCTCATAGAAGGCCTCGGGATAAGGATAGTGGGTGGTGCGCACAGAGTTCGCGCCAATCCACTTGAGCAGTTCGAAATCGCGGATCATGACCGGCAGATTGAGGCCTTTTCCGATCACTTCGAAATCGTCATGTTTTCCGAATCCGGTCAGGTAGACCGGTTTGTCGTTGACCAAAAGGGTGTGTCCCAAAACCTTGACGGTGCGGATTCCGGTTTTGAGTGTATAGACATCTTGACCGTGGGTGATCCTGACGTCATAAAGATAGGGGTCTTCAGGATGCCATGGCCGGCAATGATCCACCTCGAGGCGGCCAGATGTCCCTTCGCTTTTTGAAAGAACGGTTTGACCATCAAGGAGTTCGACCACTGTGCTTGCGTCATCTGAGGTCACTTTGATGGTGTAGTCGATGATGCCGGTTGTCCCTTGAAATGAAGGGATCAACGTGACATCCTCAATGTGGTTCTCAGGGGTGGTATAGAGCTCAACCGAGCGATGCAGTCCGCTGTAGTTGAAGAAGTCAAAGGCGGGATGATGGAATTTGGTCCCATTCCATTTGACATCGACCCGTCCGGCCGGAAGACTGTGATAGCTCAAGGTGTTGTTGATCTTGACGACAATGCGGTTCGCCCCAGGGCGGATGATGGCGGTGACATCAAACTCGAAGGGAAGAAACCCACCTTCATGGGATCCGAGTTCGATCCCATTCATAAAGACGGTTGCCCGGTGGGTCGCAGAGCCAAACCTGAGCACGACCCGGCCTTCAATCGGGGTCAGTTCGACATCCTTCTGATACCAGATGTCACCAACGAAATCGCGGATCCAGGCCTCGGTGTAGAGGTCGTTGTAACTGGCGGGCACCGCGATGGTCCAGGCCTTTGGAATACCCAAATGCCAGGATTCGGTGGTTGCCTGGTCATCCTTGTCAGGTCTGAATGACCAGAGGCCATCAAGTGACACTAAAGTTCTTGACACAGTCATTTTGGGAACAAGCATATCAGATCACTCTCCTTTCGACCACCACATGACAGGTGGTTTTTTGATATGGCAGGACCGGTAGTTGCTGAGGGATTCCGTCAACGGTGACCGCGAATCGGTCGCTGTGACGGATCAAGACGGTATACGTCGTGCCCTTGAATTGTCTGATCAGACGGATGATTGGCCATCTGGTGGCGGGAATGTCTAGGATCTCAAGACCTTTGGTGCTGGCTCTGATGCCTAGGATCGATTCCACCATGACCCAGTAAATCCAAGCCGTTGTGCCCGTTGAATCGTGTCCGCTGCTCCGCCCAAAGTCGGGTGAGTCCTTCAGACCGAAGGCGTAGTTTGGCATGTAGGATGGGATCTGAAGATGACGGTTTGGGTTGTCCTTATGATCGGGCATGATGGAAAGAATTGTCTGGAGGGCGGCATCCGGATCACCTGAAACCGATTCGGCGTACGCCTTGAACATGACGGCATGGTTGTAGATCGATCCGTTTTCGGTGGTGCCGGCCTTTTTCAGGCTGATCCTTCCGACCATTGGATCATAATCCATATAGGGAGGATCAATCAGGACAGGGCCTAAGGGTGTGTCCATCTCTTTGATGACGTTTTGGATCATGAGACGTTCCTTTTCGGTCAGCATATCTGTCATCAATGCCCATGTGTGCACATTCAGATAGCGTTTGCCAGCGATGTTTGAGTCATCTCCGAAGGGATGGCCCCGATCATCATAGCCGGCGATGACATGCGTTTTGGTGATGGCATGTTGGCGGATCGCACTTGTGAGTCTTTCTTTCATTTGTTTGAGTCTTTCGATCTCGCTTTCGTCCTCGACATAGGGCATCAGCCTATCGATGGCGACAATCGTCGAAAGCGTGTTCCAAGTCGATTCACCATAGCCTTCACGACCGATGCCATTGATCGGATCGGTCCAATCTCCGTCTTTCATGAGACAGAGTCCGTGGGGACCGATTGCTTGGGCCATGTGTCTGATGGCCCTTATGAAGTGGCTTCTGATCGGTTCTGGCTCAGCGTCCTTGTAGGGCACTTTCTCTTCAAAGGTGGTGGCGTCTCCGGTTTGCTCGATGATCGCCACACCGGTCAGAACCAGCCAGATAGGACCGTCACTATGTATCAGACGGGCGAGCCCGTTTGGACCGGTACCCTTGGCGTGTTGCCACTGTTGGATGAACCCGTCTATGGTCTGGGTTTCAAGGATTGCAATCAATTTTTGGAGGGCGGCCTCGGGATCAAGCAAAGCATAGCCCATGGCATCCTGAAGGACATTTCTGATTGGATAATGGGCGGACATTCGGTTGTTCACGCTCATGTTGTAGAGCTGTTTTTTGAACCATCCGTTGAACTTGTGATCGAAAGCCTTGTCCGGTGTCTCGATCAACAAGCTTTGACGCAATCCATCGGTGAAGGATTTGGCCTCACAGAGGCGGGCTTCGACAAAGGCATCAGTGATGCCACTTAAGTGCTTGGTGATCGCGTCTTTCTCAAGTGCGACCCCAATCACCAGATGAAGATGGGTTTTCTGGTGGTCTGACAAGACCATCCGGTGTTGCATGATGCCAGCCGTCTGCGCGGCTGTTGTCGGGATGTTGTCACAGGTGTTCAAAGTGATCGCCTTGGGGATTTTCCCCCGTCGGTTGGTACCCATGAAGCGTTCCTTGGAAGTGCCATAACTCTTAGGTGCGACGCTGGCATACATGTAGGTCAGCGCTGGAACCGTCCGTTCAAGCCATCCTTTGTCGTCATAGCTGACATGATAAGGGAACGTATGGTTGATGATGGCTTTTGCTTTCTTGTCATAGGCAGCGTGTGACTCCATGACACCACCATGTTCGAAATCAATCGAGGTGAAGAGATCGACCACAAGCAAGGTATTGGTCTGATTGACAAGATCGATTGTCCAGATCTCCGATGTTGAGACAGGGGGGATGAAGACCCGGATGGTGACACCTAGACCACGCAATTGAGTCTCAAGTGTTGTCTGATGCAAGTCATGGATCACCTTGAAGGTTGCCTCTTTGTGTGAGATCGATTCCTGGTTGATGTTCCAGACGAATCCGTCTTCGAAACGGATGAAGAATTGTCTTGACCCAGGGATGTGGTTTCGTGGCCTGAAAGCGGGTTCAAGCACTTTTGAAGGTCCTTGGAGGGTTTCGCCGACACGCAAGACATAACGGTCATTTAAAAGCAGGTTGGCGTGGTCACCAAGGATGTTTGGAGAATCGATGGTGATGTGTCCGGTGATCAGATCAAGTTGGCTCATGCTTATTCACCTGCGATTCCCACACGGTCGGCACTTTCAACAAAGAACCGTTGTGTGAAGAGATAGAGAATCAGAAGGGGCACAATCGAGATGATCGTTGCCGCGAACTGCACGGACTCGTTATAGACCATGCCGATTTGAGAGTAGTCGACGCCCGATGCCTCCGGATTTGAACTCTGGAAAAGGGTCTTGAAGTATTCGATCGCTTGCGGCAACGTCATGTAGGCGTCTTGCAGGTACTGATCGGTCAGATAGAGTTCGTTCCAGTGCCAGACGACCGAATAGAGGCCAACGACAATGAAGGCTGGTTTGGCAATCGGAATGGCGATTGTGAGGAAGATCTGGAAGGGGGATGCGCCATCGATCTGGGCCGCCTCATCGAGCGCTTTAGGGACCATCCGGAAGAAGTTGAAGAGGATCAGGATGAAAATGGATTGATAGAGTCCTTGTCCAAAGAGTGAGGGCAAAATAAACGATGACAGCGACTTAAGAAGCCCGAGATCACTGAAGAGGATGTAGGAAGGCACCAAGGTGACCGCTTTGGGGACGAGGTAGGTGACAACCAAGAGGACCATGATGAGACGACGTCCGGGAAAACGGAAGCGGGCAAGGCCATATCCGATCAAAGAGGATGAGAGGATAATGGCGATGGTCGGAAGGATCGAGACCTGCAGTGAGTCCAAGAGACGTCCCCACAGGTTCAAGACGTTGAAGGCTTCAACGTAATTCTCGAATGCCAAGCGGGTCGGGACCCAGTGAATCGTCGGATTGATCAGATCGTCAAGCGATTTGAGACTGTTGACCAGCATGAACAACAAGGGATAGACAAAGATGAATCCGAGGCCCGCCAGAAGCAGATAGATGGCGATGCGGGCGATCAGGCCATCGGTCATCTCCATCCCGAGAAGGCGACGTCGGACTTTGGTCTTGAAAGATTGGTTCATGCCCGTTCACCGCCTTTGTCGCGTGCTCTGAAGACGAATAGGAAGACAGCGAGAAGGACGATCTCAAGAAGAAAGAGGATCCACGCGACCGCACTTCCGTAGCCATAGCCGGTCTGGATGTTTCTAAACATATGATATCTGGCTGAAGAGAGAATAGGATTCTCAACGGTATTGGTGACAAGCACGACACTGTAGATGATGTTCACGGCAAAGAGTGGTTTGATCGCCGGAAGCGTGATCTTCCAAAAGATTTCCCAAGGGCTCGCGCCATCGACACGGGCCGCTTCGTAGAGCTGGCGGTCAATCTTTTGAAGACCGGAGAGGAAGATGATGGTCTGGACACCACTGTACCATAGGAACATGATGATGTTTGAGAAGGCGTAGACGACCATGCTTTGCACAAATCCGGTCAGATTGGACGTGATGGCATCGAGGAAGAAACTGTCAGTCAGTGACTGCAGACTAAGCGCGCCATAGGTCTCTAGGTCACGGATGACGGGACCGGAGATGATGATCACCGGAAAGAAGAAGAGCATCCTGAAGAGACCTTTGCCCTTGACTTTCTGGTTCAGAAGGAGGGCGAGCACAATGGCGATCACGAGCATCAGAGGGATACTCACGATGATGTCTCTGATATAGTTCACAAAGTCGCTGACCAAATCGGGATTCTCATTGATGACCGCTCGGTAGTTGTCAAGGCCGATGAAGGTTGTCTTGATCCCTGAGATGAGTGAGACAGTGACCTTGTTCAAACTGAGATAAAAGGAATAGATCAAAGGATAGAGATTGAAGACCAAGTATCCGATGATCCACGGAAGCACAAAGAGCAGACCATAGACGGTTTCACGGCGTTTGATGCTCAAACGCCCAAGAAAGGTCTCGAATCGTCCGATCACGATTGAAAACGGACGCAACAAGACAGCGAGGATCACCAAGGCTTTCTTTGTGACGGCGGTGAAGAGCGTCCGCGTCCGGCTGAAAGCGTCAATCAAGGTGTTACGGATGTTGGACCACATGATAGGACAATCCTTCGATGGTTTCCAAACCGACCGTGACGGGCTCTTCTCCGTAGTTTGTGTAAACGGTCTGGTTGTTGTTCCAAACGGTGACCATGACGTTTTCACTCAACGCATAATGGTCAATGATCATGGCCCCACTCGTCATGCTCAATGGAAAAGCGACGGTGTGATATAGAAGACTCATGTCGTCTTTCCAAAGATCGAAGGTGGTGGTGTAGAGGTATCCGTAGGCACCCTCTCGCATGTCAACAGTCGGGGCCCATGTGGTGATAAACGACGGATGGACACCATATTCGATCAGGTTGAGGGCGTGAACACCGAGATCGGCTGTGAAGTTCGCATAGGATGCGTACATGGTGACGTGGCCGGACATGACCATCTGTAGGAAAGGCACTGAGATAGGGGCGTAAAGGTAGTTGCTAGATGACATGGGAACGTCATAGGCATCCGTGATCCAAGGAAGCATATAGGCGTTTGGTGATGTGACACCGGTATTGATGTCATCAAAGGTTTTTATGAAATCAAGGTAGAGATCAACAGATGTGTCAGCTGGTGCATAGGTCCCAGCGGTTTTCATCGAGACGACGGTGTCACCAGCGCCGTAGAAAGAGACGTGGGTCATGGAATCGATCAATGACTTGATGTCATCTGCTTGTCCGCTTAAGCGTCCGGGATCAAAGAGGGGGACCAGACGGTCGGTCCCAAAGAGACGGGTGATCAGGGTTGAGTTGTATTTGTAGGCGGTCGTAGACGCAGTGTTTGATGGATTCGAGACGACGTCGAAACGGAGTCCGATGTCGTTTTCCTGGGCATAGGTCAGAAATGCGTTCCTTTGGTCTTTCGAACCCATGTTCCGGTCAAAGGTCATTTGGCGGGTGTTCTGATCGAAAGCGCCTTTGTTCCAAGACATGAGATTCATCCGCAAATGGATGTCTTGATCGGTCAGGCTTTGATGGATCGTCATGGCTTGCTCGAATGTGGTCATTGATATGGTGCGTGACCCAAAAAGCGAAGGAATCGAATCGACACCGATGACGTCTAGTCTGAGACGGGGAATGGATTGGGCCTGAGGTGATTGATTCGAAAAGAGGGCGTCGCGGTAGAGTCTTGCGAACGCGGCATAGGTCGCGTCAGCCTCTTCGGTAAAGGTGTACTTGATCAAAAGATCAGCGGGATAGAGGTCCTTGCTTTTAAGCGAGACTGTCTCTCCGGAATTGCTGATGGGCTGGGCATAGACATCCCGGTATGTCACGGTGACATAGGTCCGGTTGTAAGGGATGTTTTGGGACTTCAAGTGGGACGAGATCCGGCCGTAAGGCGCACCTTGGAGAACGTTTGCCATCATGCCGTTCAAGCCTTCACCATGAACCATGCCAAAGACCGGCAAAGCGATGGTTTCCGGAGGATTGATGGCGTCGTTGACGATGGTCCTGTCAACAATCCCCCGATCAGGACCATAGATGTCTTGGCGGTAATAACGTTCATCGTCAACTTGGTTGTAGGGGATGAGCGCACCACTGCCATCGGGAATGAAGGCATAACCGCTGCTTTCATCGATGTTGGTTGCTCCAAGGAAGGGAAAGACGGTGATCCGGCCTAGAACATCACTGGACTGGGCGGGATATTCGGTCAGGGTGTCTTGAGGGATACCGACAGACATCGTGCTTCCTTCAAGGCGGACATGGACATCGAAACGGATGCCTAGTCCTTTGAAATCCACGG